>JANQOV010000161.1 GCA_028285645.1 Hyphococcus sp. | reverse complement strand
TTTTCCTCATCGATGTCGCGCCCGCCCCACCGCTCCGAAAGGTTCACGACCCCGACTGGCAAGGAACGCCAGGCGCCAATTTCCGCAACGCCATTTTTGGGCGACGGCCGCACCCAGGAAATCTCCGTTGAGCCGCCGCCGATGTCAAAAATCAATCCCGCTGCCGCTTTCGGATCAAGCAGGTCCGAACATCCAAGCACCGCAAGCCGCGCTTCTTCTTCGGTTGTGATGATTTCGAATTCAAGACCGGTTTTTTTATAGATCTCGTCGAGAAACGCCGTTCCATTTTCAGCGCTGCGACAGGCTTGTGTTGCAATAAAACGTTTATGGGTAACGCCGCGGCGCAGTATTTTTTGCGCGCAAATTTCAAGCGCTGACATGGTTCTCGCCATCGCCCCGTCAGCAAGCTTTCCCGAGCGGGAAAGCCCCTCCCCGAGCCTTACAATCTGCGAATAGGCGTCGATAATGCGCAGCCCGCGACCGCGCGGCGCGGCGATCAACAAGCGGCAGTTATTGGTGCCAAGATCAAGCGCCGCAAAGCGGGCGTTCCTCGCTGCGGGTTTTTTTCTTTTTGGTTTTGTGGATTCGTTGCTATGCGCGCCGCCCCCGCGCTCCCCTTCACTCACTTTATTTCGCGTCCTCGCTTGAGCCCCCAGAGCTCCTTAATTGAGGCGCAGTTTAAAGCGAGCGCCGCTCGCCGGCAAGCACCGGCGAGCCCCCCGTCTTGTCTGCCTAAAAGATGACAAAGAGACAGTTATGGGGCGCTGCCGCGCAGGCCGCCGGCGCCGCCGGTTCTGCAAAACCGGTGACCGTTAAGGCGGCAACGCCGATAACCAGGAAAAACGTCATCAGCAAAACGGCTTTTGCAAGTACAAGTATGATCGACATCCCTCTCTCCTCTCGCGCAGTTGCGCGCAGTTCTCCCGTTGACTGCGCAAAGTCCCACGCAGTTCCGTTTGTTTCTTCCTTAAGCGTCGTTAGTCCTTAAGCGCCCCGCTCCAGATCGCGGAATGCTTTCTTTAATCCGTATTCGTTCGATGTAACCGCTCGCTCCATATCGGCGATGCGGGCGTCGAGGGCGCGAAAACGATGTTTCAATTCTGAAAACGTCGCTTTTGGCCGCGTCGAAAAAGTGCGCCAGAACTGTTCTTCTTCCGGCGATTCATAGGCCGGTGCAGAAGGTCCCGGCTTCATAACAAACGCCGCGATGATGTAAGCGATGACCGGCAGCGGGAACATGAAGAACGACAAGATCACCGCAGCGACACGAAGCCCGTCAGGACGCCAGCCATAGTAGTTGGCGATGCCGGCGCAAACGCCTGAGATCATGGCTTTGTTTTTATCCTTATAAAGACGATGTCTGTTGGGGCCTGGCCCCGGACCGCCAGCCTTGTACGCATAGCTATTGCGGTCGCGCCAATGATGGTGGTGGTGATGATGGTGGTGACGCTCAGGCATGGGGCCGCTCCGGATAGTCTTCGCGCCAATCGGGCGCTTCTTTGTCGAGGATCGTTTCCAGGGAATCGACCCGGCGTTCGAGCCGCTGCGCCGTCTTCCAAAGGTCGTCCACCAAACGCTCGTCATCGGTCGAAATCGACTTCGTCTTGCGCAGTTCAGTCTGGTAGTGGAGAAATACAGCAGGACAGGCGACGAATATGATCGCCACGATCGCTACTGCTATAAATCCTTCATCCATAATTTCGCCCTCTCAGCCTTTCTTATGAGTTGTCGCTCGATACGCGGTTGCTCACGCGACGTTTAAGATCTTCAAACTCAGCATTGACTGCATCTTCCGCTTCCAGCTCCGCAAACTCTGTCTCCAGGGTTTTCGGACGGCCAAGCGCGTAGCTCTCTGCTTCTGCTTCAAGCTCGTCAATGCGGCGCTCATAGCGCTCATAGCGCGCCAAGGCTTCGTCGATCCGGCCGTCATGAACCTGACGACTGATTTTGACGCTGTCACTCGCCGAGTGATGCCGCAACTCTAAAGAGCGTTGCTTGGCGCGCGCCTCTTTCAGTTTCGATTGCAGCTTTTCCAGATCGTCATTGGTCTTGGCGACCGTCTGATCGATGGCGACAAGTTCCTTGTCGAGCAGCACAACCATCTCTTCCGCCTTGCGCTTGGCGCCGATAGCGCCCTTGGCCAGGTCATCGCGTCCTTTGGCGATCGCAAGTTCGGCTTTCGCCTCCCATTCCTTGGCGCGGGTTTCGAATTCCTCTTTCTTGCGGCCGACTTCTTTTTTGTCAGCAATCGCCCGCGCCGCATTGGCGCGCACTTCGACCAACGTATCTTCCATCTCCTGGATGATCAGCCGCACGATCTTTTCAGGATCTTCGGCGCGGTCGAGCATCGAATTCAGGTTGGAATTGACGATGTCGCTCAGTCTTGAAAATACACCCATCAAAATTCTCCTTTAAAAGATAATGCCGCCGAGGATGAAACCAATGAAAAATGCGCCCCAGGCAAAGCCAGCGCGGCCGTTCATGGCGCGCTTCAAGCGGTGCTCCCAGTAAAGGTCGTCATCATATCGAGATCGGCTCATTGGTTTCTCCTCAGCGGTATGGGTCGTGGTTAATCCCGTCTGCCCCCTTCTTTGCGAAAGCCGTGCCAAACTGGCGCCAATTCGATAAGCTTATGTTTTTATTGAATAAATAGGATTTCGAGCAGTTTTGGGTATTTCTAATTTTGGCTAAAAATACCAATTTATGGGTTTTTAACACCGATAAAATATGGCATTTTTCACCTATGGCGTCACCTCCCTCACCTCCTGAACTCATTGGCCAGGCCCCGGCCTTTCTCGATGCCCTGGCTCATGCATCAAGCGCTGCGGCGCTGGACCGGCCCCTCCTGATCGCCGGCGAGCGCGGGGCGGGCAAGGAACTCCTGGCGGCGCGCATTCACTTCCTGTCGCCCCGCTGGGAAGGCCCCCTCGTTAAGGTCAATTGCGCCGCCATGAATGAGGAGCTTTTAGAAAGTGAATTGTTCGGCCACGAGGCAGGCTCCTTTACCGGCGCCTCGCGTCGCCATCATGGGCGTTTCGAGCGCGCGGAAGGCGGTACGCTCTTTCTCGACGAGATCGCTTCGGCTTCGGCGCGGGTGCAGGAAAAGCTCCTGCGCGTTATCGAATATGGGGAATATGAACGGGTCGGCGGCGAAGCGACGTTAGAGGCCGACGTCCGCGTCGTCGCCGCCGCTAACGTCAATCTGAAGGTCCAAGCTCAGAAGGGAAAGTTCAGGGCTGACCTGCTGGACCGTCTTGCCTTTGATGTCATCACAGCGCCCTCCCTTCGGCATCGCAAGGAAGATATTCCGCAACTTGCCGCCCATTTTGCAGCGGGATTGGCGCACGAAATGGAAACAACGTTCGAGGGCTTTACCCCCGACGCCATGGTGGCGCTCGTCGCCTATGACTGGCCCGGCAACGTCCGTGAACTGAAGAATGCAGCGGAGCGGTCGCTTTATCGCTGGAAGATCAATGAAAATATTGGTCCGGTAGACGCGGTTATCATTGACCCCTTCCCCAAGGACGCGGACGCGTTGCAAGAAGACAGTCCTGACGCGCAGCAACAGCCGGACGAAAAACCAACGCAACGAATGCCGCAGCCGAGCTTCGACTTACGCACGCATCTTGATGACATAGAGAAAAAACTCGCAGCGGAAATGCTTGCCCGCCATAGCGGCAACCAACGCCGGGCGGCTGATGCGCTAAAGCTTACCTATGACCAGATGCGCGGCATTGTCCGGAAATACCGGCTGTCGGCGTAGCTGTGTGAAAACCGAAACGCTGCAGCCCTAACCCGCACGTTCACTCATTGTGAAAACGCTCGTTACGTCGCCCCTTGGCGTCGGCGTAGTGTGACTTGATGAGCTTTAAGTCAGCTTCGTAATCACCTGACGGCGCAATCATACCGCTCAGACGAATGGTCTTTGATCCGTAATCGAGTACGCTGAGCAAAATCGGTACGCGCGCCGTGTGCGCGATATGATAAAAGCCCGACTTCCATTCGCGGCTGATGGCGCGGGTTGCTTCGGGCGGCACGGCGAGCACCATGCGCTCAACGCTTTCAAACGCATCGCGCATCTGGCGCACCATGTCGCCGCCTTGTTTCCGGTCAACGGGAACGCAGCCCATCCATTTCAGAAAACCGCCGAACACGCCTTCGGTCAGTTCCTTCTTGCCCATCCAGCGCAAATCGATGCGATAGAAGCCGGCCGCCGCAAGCATGTTGACGCCGTCCCAATTGGAGGTGTGCGGCGCGGCAACCAGTACGACTTTTTGATCTTGCGGCCAGTCGCCCTCAATCTTCCAGCCCGACGCTTTCAAATAGACAGAACACATCCACCGCCATATTTCCGAGCCCACGCCTTTGAACGGCGCAGGCTTCGCAGAGTCGCGATTAAATATGACATGGGCTTGGGGCGTTTCAGCCATCTTACGCAATCAACCCTCCCGCCCCGCTCCTACAAGGGGCCAAGCCCTATGCATGCGGGAGGCGCCGGTGTTTCGTCAACACCGATTTATAAAGTTTGGCGCTGCGCTTAAAACTGACCTTTATTGATGACGATATCAGTTTCCAGCACCGTTTCAGGATCAATCGGTTCCTTGCCGGCGCCGCGTTTGTAAAACGGCGTAAAGTCTTGACTGCAAATTTCGAAGAGTTGCTCAAAACTATCGATGACAAAATATGTCTTCTGGAAATCATCGACCATATACGCCGTATTCAAAATGCGCTCGAGGTCGAAGCCAACACGGTTTGGTTTCGGGCTTTCCACCGAATAGATGGTCTCGTCTTTCGAGGACAACATGCCGGCGCCAAAAGCGCGCAAGCCGTCGTCAGTTTTGATCAAACCAAACTCGACGATGTACCAGTAAAGCCGCGCCAGCATGTCTTGCGCGCCATGTTCAATCGCCTTTGGTCCGCCCTCCCCATATTGGCGCATGTAATCGGCAAACACCGGGTTCGACAAAAGCGGTACATGACCGAAGAAATCGTGAAAGACATCAGGCTCGACTAGATAATCAAGCTCGTCCGCGCCGCGCATCCACCAGCTTAAGGGAAAGCGCTTATTGGCGAGATGTTCGAAAAAGGGACCGTCCGGAATAAGACCCGGCACCGCGACCAGCTCCCAGCCTGTGGCCTTGGCGAGAATTTCATTAGCGTCGTCGAGGCGTGGAATGGCGTTTGCGACGTCGAGCTTTTCGAGCCCGTCGATAAATTCCTTGGCCGCGTAACCTGGCAGCAATTTGCTTTGCCGCTCATAGAGGAAACGCCAGCGCGCCTGCTCTTCTTCCGTATACAAATGATAGGGCTGCTCGACCGTATAGTCGGCCCGCATGTTTTCATAGTCGCCGCGCAATGCGTGGCTGGTGTTGGCTTCAAACGGGTTTTGCGGGGCCGATTCGGCAGAAGAGGTCTGTTCCATGCGAATTTTCTACCGCCAGTTGATTGAAATTTCTTGGCTATTTTTGAGGGTTTTGATAGATATTTGGGATAATATCCCAAATATTGTCATCAAAATGGAAAACATCCCATGGCGCTCAACAGCATCGACATCAAGCTCATCAGCCTCCTGCAACAGGACGCCCGCCTCACCAATGCGGAACTTTCCGAGAAAGTCGGCCTTTCCCAGTCGGCCTGCCACCGTCGGGTAAAACAGCTCGAAGATACCGGCGTCATCAGCGGCTACAGCGCCATTGTCGACCGCAAGAAGGTGAGCCTTAACGTCCTGGCCTATGTCTTCGTGAAGCTCGAATCCCATGCGGAGGAGTTGCTCACCGATTTCACGAAGCGCGTTGAGCATATCGATGAAGTCGTCGCCTGTTACGCGGTCTCCGGCGGCGGCGATTATATTTTGAAAGTCGTCGCCAGCGATATGGACAGCTATGCAGATGTTGCGTTGAAGAAATTGGCGCTGTTGCCGGGGGTCAAGGACTCATCGTCGAACTTCGTGCTTTCGACCGTCAAGCTGGATCCAGGGTGGCCGCTATCTGCATGATGATCAGAGGCAAATAGCGGCCTGGGAGGAACTTCTTTGTTGACGCTGCGCTGACAGAGATTTTCGCTTTTTTGGCAGGTCCTTTTTTTCACAGCCCACCTTCATTTTGGGCTGCTGGTCGTCAGCGCAGCTTGGTTTTAAACACCCGGCGATAGTTTCGCCTGGCCTGCGGCGAAGTTCGATAATTCTCGTTTTGCAAGCGCGCCATTGCGGTTGCGGTCGGCTTCGTCAAAGGCGAGCGATTGCGCCTTGGCAAATTCTGCTTTCGTCAGTTTTCTATCGCCGCCCGCTGCTGCGTAAAATGCATTGCGCGCCACCGCTTCGATACGCGCGCGTTCGCCATAACTAAGCGCCGCCGGCGCCTCAATCGGCAAATCGATGGTGCGTTCGAGGCCTTCGGTCTCAATCACCACATAGCCGTTCAAATGCGCCAGCTCTGCGGTGACGATAGATAGCGCGGTAAACTCGTCAGCGCTCATGGCCCCGCTTTTGTCGAGGTCGGCGCGATCAAAAACTTTGTTTGCGTGAACCGACGCTTCAGCCGCCGTCAAACGCAAAGCATCGTTCGTTTCCACATTCTGAAAACCGGCGCCCGTCGCCAGCATGGCGCTGACAGCGGCGGTAATGGCTGTCGCGGGCAATAAAAAATTGGGCATCTTCCCCTCCTCGTCACTGAGGGCAAGCTAGGCAGTGGGTTGGGCGGAAACTCGTAGAGTTCTGGGTATTCCTGGGGCGATCAGGGCAAACCCAAGGCGATCGCGGCAACTTCTGGGCAAGGCGGCGGGCGGGCTGCCCCAACAGCGCGGTCCCCCCGGTAAAAACCAGCAATATCTTGTGACCGAAAAACTTATCCCCGCCCTGTCATTCGGGTTTATGATGGCGGCCAAGGAAACGAGGATGAAGCGGGTCGCTTTTCGCTTGCAGACCCGCCGCGTCCTTACGAAATCTCGCGCAAGCATAGGTGAAACGGCTACGGTTTAACCGAGCGCGACGCCTTCGCCGGATTTGGTCCGACATTTTTCGCAGAAATGCTGGAAAAACCTTCGAATTGGTCCGACATCAAGTGGTCCAACATTTTGGGTTTCGGGGCTTAGCGCGTTCGCTTTAGACGCGAAGCATCGCAAGCGATTACTCCGCCGGGTTGAGTTGCGCCGGCTCCGCCGATGGCGCGTTTGGTTCTTCTGCGTTTTTGAGCCGCGCCCAGCGTTCCTTGATCTTGGCGGAGGTCATACGCGATCCGTCAGGCGACCAGCCGGGCGGCCCGAACAAATAGCCGCCGACTTCTTTTAGGGATTTTGCCTGGCTCACATCCTTGGCGATCCCGATCCATTCATGAAACGCGATCATCAGCGGGTTGAAGGTCGTAAGATTCTTGATAATGCCGTAGCGCGGCTTTTCCGCTTTGTCTTCCGGCACGAACGTACCAAACATCCTGTCCCAGATAATCAGCGTACCCGCGTAATTGGCGTCGAGATATTTCGGGTTGGTGGCGTGATGCACGCGGTGGTGGCTTGGGGTGTTAAAGACAAGCTCAAACGGCCCCATGCGGTCAATCAATTCCGTATGGATCCAGAACTGATAGACAAGATTAATCCCGCCGACAAAGACGATCATCGCCGGCGGAAAACCGATCAGCGCCAGCGGCAGTCCAAAGATAAAGGAAAAGGAAATCCTGCCCGTCCAAGTCTGACGCAGCGCCGTCGACAGATTATAATGCTGCGAAGAATGATGCACCACATGGCTCGCCCAGAACCAGCGCCGTTCATGGGCGATGCGATGAAACCAGTAATAGGCGAGATCATCGGCGATGAAACAAATCACAACTGTCCACCAGGCGATCGGCATCGCATCGATAAGTCGGAACGTGTAGACCCAATCAAAAACCAAATAAACCAGCGCGCCGCCGCCGATCAGCCCGGCGATGCGGTTGCCGAGCCCCATGGCAAGGCTCGCAAAGGTGTCTTTGGTTTCATAGCGCCCGCTGCCCGTCCGGCGGGCGATGATCATCTCAAGGATGATCAAGCCGACAAACGCCGGCACCGCATATGCGACAACATCTGGGAATTGGGACTCAGTCACTTTGGTGCTTCCATGCTCATCTTGCGTCCACACAGGCAAGCCAGACTTCAGCTTCGTCCGGCGTCATGGCGACGCTCGCCGATCTCGACGTATGATCGGCGCGATCGATCGTCAGCCGCCCCTCTGCATAATGGACGTTGGCGTCATGGGCGGCAATACGCCTTGTCGCCAGGCCATCGCCATGAGCAAACACAAGCGCAATTTCCTCGGCGTCATTGCGCGCCAAGGCCACACCCGCGGTTTGATCAATCGCCCAGGCGACCGGTGCGAAGTCAGGCTCGTCGAAAACCAGCCGGCGTTCAGCAGACGATTGATCGATCAACGTCCCGGCGCCGGCGAAAATAATCCGGGCCAGGCCCACCAGGATGACAATCCCGGCAACCGAGATCGCAAGATCCAGAACGACATTGCCAGTCAAGGGCGGGTCCTAGCCGACAATCTCGTCGTCGGAGAAGAAGTATTTGATTTCATCGCGGGCGGTGTCCGGTCCGTCTGATCCGTGCACCGAGTTCTCGCCGATCGATTCAGCGAATTCAGCTCTTATGGTGCCGGCGTCCGCCTCCGCCGGATTGGTGGCGCCCATAATCTTGCGGTTCAGCTCAATGGCGTTCTCGCCTTCCAGAACCTGCACAACAACAGGCTCAGAGATCATGAAATCCACAAGTTCGCCGAAAAACGGCCGTTCCTTGTGCACTGCATAAAAGCCTTCAGCCTGCTCACGGGTCATGTGGATGCGTTTCGAAGCAACGACCCTGAGGCCCGCCTCCTCCAATTTCGCGATAATCTTGCCCGTAATGTTCCGGCGGGTCGCGTCCGGCTTGATGATCGAGAAGGTGCGTTCGAGCGCCATGATTGCTTTCCTTTGAGAATTGCCGCTTTTTAGGTCGCGCTTCCTATCAACGCTTCCGCGTTGCGGCAAGCGCCATCCAGGCCGCATTATTTTGCGGCGCGAAAATGGAGAAAATGACAATGTCGGAACCGCAACCAGAAGCCCCGAAAGGGCCGCAAATCTCCACCAATCCCAGCGAGAGCGGCAACGCCAATCTGATCTACATCCTCTACCTCGCGAGCATCGTGGTCGGCATCACAGCCATCGTGGGCGTCGTCATGGCCTATATGGCGAAGGATGAGGCGCCGGACTGGCTGAAATCTCACTACCGCAACCAGATCCATATCTTCTGGAAAGGGCTGGTTTATGCGCTCGTCGGCCTCGTTTTGAGCGTCATCCTGATCGGCTTTCTCATCCTTTTGGCGACGCTTGTCTGGTATATCGTGCGCACCGTCAAAGGCATGCAGACCCTGTCAAAGGGCGAGGCCTATCCAGCGCCGGATAGCTGGGGTTTTTGACGCGCCGCCGCCCCGGATCGGCCTGGACGCATTCAACCCAGCCAAGAACGGCGAAAAGCTCGGTCCAAAGACTTGTGGGCTGTGACATTCCGATCACAGGAAACCAGCAATTTTACTGGCTTCTGCCCGTCTGGGTGGCGTCATGTGATTCAATCCATGTATCCTTTCCTGAAGCTTAAAAAAACGATGTAATTCGTTAACCAATCGCGACTACCTCGGTACTACGCATTTCAGGGAGGGCTTAGATGGCCAAGAAAGTAGCATTTTTAGGAACAACGGCTTTGGCGGCGACGGTCTTCGCGGCCCCCGCAATGGCGCAAGGCGATGAGATCATCGTCACCGCGACCAAGCGCGCCCAAACGCTTCAGGAAGTCCCTGTGGCGGTCAGCGTTGTCGGCGCCGACACCATTGAGAAAGCGCAGATTAACGATCTCCTCGATATTCAAACGACGGTTCCTTCGTTGCGCGTGACGCAGCTTCAGAACTCCTCCCAAACAAACTTTTTGATCCGCGGTTTTGGCAACGGCGCCAACAACCCAGGTATTGAAAGCTCAGTCGGCGTGTTCATCGATGGCGTGTTCCGATCAAGATCCGCTTCGGCCATCCTTGATTTGCCAACACTTGAGCGCGTGGAAATTCTGCGCGGCCCGCAGTCGACGCTGTTCGGTAAAAACGTGTCCGCTGGCGCCATTTCGATCACAACGAAACAACCTCAGTTCGAGTGGGGCGGCAGTGTTGAAGCCACCTATGGCAACTACGACCAGGTGATCTTCAAAGGCACGCTCACCGGACCGATCAGCGATACGCTTGCTTTCCGGATTTCCGGCAATATTAACGAACGTGATGGTTACTACACCAACATCGTAGATGGTTCCGATGTTAACGAGCGCTCGCGCTGGTCGGCGCGCGCGCAACTCCTGTGGGAGCCAAATGACGTGATGTCGTGGCGCCTCATTGGCGAATACAACAAGATCGACGAAGTATGCTGCGGCGCCGTCCAACTATTCAACGGCCCGGCAACACTTGGCATCGGCCCAGGCACTGTCTTTGACTTTGCGAATGACATGACGCTCGCTGGAACAGGACTTCCAGCTTCAGTCGTCAATGGCGTTCCGGTCTATTCAGATGCTCAGATTGCGGCTGGAACAATTCAGCTGCCGTTGCCTGGGCTTGGCGGCCAGATCGGAAACGCCGCAGACCCATTCGCTCGTGAAGTTGCTTATGACCTCAATCCTTCAAACGAATTGACAGGCAAGGGCGTTTCGCTTCAGGGCAACTGGGACATTGAGTTCGCAGAAGTTACCGGCATTTTTGCGTATCGTGAACAGGACGATAACACCGAAACTGATGCTGACTTCTCTTCGATTGACGCCATCCAGAACCCCCAATCCAGGTCGTATGAGACCTTCACGGCGGAAATGAGGATCGCTTCGACGGGCGATAATGTTTTCGACTGGCTCGTGGGTGGTTTCTATTTTGACGAAAATGTCGATTTTGAACGTGATGTTTTCTGGGGAACCGACACGCGCGCCTTCGCCAACAACTTGACGACGCTTGGCGCCGGCTCTCCTTTGGTCCTGGCTGGCTTGGAAGCATCTCTTTCGCTAATGCCTGGCACTTTTTTCGCGCCCGGCACCGGCGTCTTCGGCGATTATACGATGGACAACCGGTCTTATTCTTTCTTCGGTCAGTTCGATTTCCATCTTACCGACCGCCTGACCCTTACCGGTGGTATTTCCTACATAAACGACCGAAAGGAATCGGTTGGCACCAGTACGCTGACGGACGCGATCTCGAATGTTGACCTGGAGGCGCTCGGCCTTCGCGGCTACGTGCTAACCGCAACAGGCGTCGATATCGCAGCGGATCCGCCCGCCGCCGTCGCTGCAGCGCTCGCGACACCGCTTCCGTCGCCAGCTGCCGGTCTTCCGCCGGGCGCATTCGCAATCGATCCAGCCACCGGTGCAACGCTCACGGGTCCGACAACGGTTGGCGCACTTGGAACCGCCATCGCGGGTACAAGCTGCTACGCACCGAGCCCAACGCTTGCGTGTAACAGCGCACTCGCCTTACGGCCATTCCAGTTCTTCGCTCCGCAGGTGAACTTTCCGAATCCAGCAGATCCAACCGACAATGGTTTGCTGAGCGATGACCAAGTAACCTATACGGCGCGTCTTTCCTACGACGTTACGGACAGCCTCAACACGTACTTCACCTACTCTACGGGCTGGAAGGCGGGCGCCGTTAACCTGTCATCCGACTCTCGTCCACCCGATCCGGTTACCGGTATCGGCCGTACGGCGGCCCCTGAAGATGTCGAACTCTTCGAACTCGGCGCTAAGCTCAATTTCGACGGGGGCTTCATCAACGTCGCTCTGTTTGACCAAACCATCGAAGGGTTTCAATCAAACCTCTTCATTGGCACCGGTTTTGTACTGGCAAATGCTGAACAACAGTCCGTACGTGGCTTCGAGGTGGATGCCGCATACTCGCCGGTCGATCCGCTCGACCTGACATTCTCGATCACCTATCTCGATCCGGAATATGACAGCTTCACACAGGCGCCGTGCTCTAATTTTGTGGGATTTGCGCCAGTAGGTTGCGAAGCCGATCCGGCCACCGGGTTTGTTCCGGCTACATTCGATGCCTCCGGTCTGAGACCGGCTGGCATTCACGAAATAAGCCTGTCTACTTCAGGCACCTACACCCACGACTTCGCCAATGGCAATCAGGCGTTCGCACGCGTTGAGTATCTATATGAAAGCGATGTGCAGGCGCTGGAAAACATCCCGGCGTCGATCGCGTCGAGGCAGGTGAACCTCTTGAATGCCAGTGTCGGCTTCGTAACCGAAAGCCAATTCGAGGTCACAGTTTGGGGGCGCAACCTTACCGACGACGGCTACCTGTTGAGCGGCTTCCCATCGGTTGGCCAGGCCGACCCCCGGGGTGACTGGTTTGGCGGCACGCAGGACAGCTTCTCAGGCTACACGAACGCGCCGCGCACCTATGGCGTAACGGTTCGCAAGCGGTTCTAGCGAAAGCAACAACCTAATGTTTAACGGGCGGGCGCCAAACGGCCCCGCCCGTTTTACTATGTGCGCCGATATTTATTGGCTTTGGCGAGTTCTCCCGCCTTCAAAATTCGTCAACCCCGTGCGGATAAGCTCTTTGACGACGCCCATTAGCGGGCTATCTGCATTGGGGCGGCCTCTCTTGTCCGCCCACACACCCCGCTGAGCACGCACAAGGTTAACATGCGCGATTTACTGCTATTGTTGGTGATCTTGTCGACGATCCCAATTATCGTCCGGCACCCTTTTGCTGGCATTCTCGCCTGGGCCTGGTTTACCCTAATGACGCCGCATCAGCTGGCTTACGGTGTCTTCGGCGTTCCCCTCAACATCGTCATCGCATCGATCACGATCGCCGCCTATGCGGTCACCGGACAGTTCAAAAAATTCCGGGGCGATCCGATCACCGTCCTTGCGATCCTTTTCGCATGTTGGATCCTTGTTTCTCAGGTCTTTTCTCTCGATGCGGAAGGATCGGCGCCCTATGTCGACCGGTTTATCAAGACCATGGTCTTCGCCATCTTGTGCATGCAATTAGCGGATACAAAGCTGAAGGTTAACGCTCTTATGTGGATGCTCGTTTTGAGCATCGGTTTTTTCGCCGCAAAAGGCGCCCTGTTCACCCTGGCGACGCTCGGCCAATTCCGCGTTCAAGGCCTGCCGCAAACGGTGCTGGAAGACAACAATCACATGGGCATCGCCATGGCGACGATCCTGCCGCTCATTCTTTATTTGCGCAGTCAGGCGGTTCGTCCCTGGGTGCGCGCCGGCCTTCTGACGCTCTTCGGTCTTACAATCATAGCAATCCTTGGAACCCACTCGCGCGGCGCATTCATTGGCATGGTGGCGTTTGGCGGGCTCTACTGGCTAAGATCAAAACACAAATTCACGATCGCCGCCGGGCTTACGCTTCTCCTGATCCCCGCTATTGCCTTCATGCCGTCGAAATGGACGGAGCGCATGACCACCATTACCGAGGCCACCCAAGATGAATCATTCATGGGCCGGGTTGATGCATGGGTGATCAACTGGAAATTCGCGGTTGAAAACCCGGTCACCGGCGCCGGACTGCGCAACCCTTACAACGAAAAACTGGCGATGCGCATCGACCCTAAACGCGCGCCAGACGCCAAGGCCGCGCACAGCATCTATTTCGAGGTGCTCGGCGGAACCGGCTTTGTCGGGCTGATCATTTATCTTTCGATGCTCGCCGCTGGGTTTTTCACAGCGTTTAACCTTTCCCGCAACCGGCGAGGACACGAGCCCCCACCCTGGATCAAAAGCCTCGGATATTACATGCAGATCTCGCTTGCGGTTTTCGGCGTCGCTGGGGCTTCAGCCTCGATGGAGATGTGGGATGGGTACCTTCTGATGATTGCCTTGGTCGCGGCGGCCAGCCGCCTTGCGCCGCGGCAGGCTAGAAACCGGGCAGTCGCGCTTAAGGGCATTGAAGCCGCGAACCGAAAATTTCCGAGGGACCAAGGCGCAATCGCTGCGCGACGCAACTAGAGCCGTATGCATTTGATGAGCGTCAAAAGCACGGCTCTAGTGCGGCTATTTCGTCGCCGCCATCGCCGTCGCTCCGGTATCCGGCTGAACAATTTCACGATTTTTAGGATGTTTGGATATTGTCGCCGACTGGATCGCTTTTTGGTCAAGCTCGCCATCAGGACAAGCGCCGCCAATATCAACTTGTATGGTTGACTGGCGGATACCGTATTTCTCTTTCAATATCGCTTTTGTCTGCTCTATGGCGGTTGTTATGTCGGCGGCGTCGTCAATGGACAAATGCAAGTTGACGCGCGGGTGTTGCGGCGTAATCTGCCAAACCTGAACATTGTGAACATCTTGAATGTCTTCAGAAACACTCGCGACATCCTTGGCGAGCGCTTCGATATCGAGGTCCTTCGGCGCGCCTTCAAGCAAAATATGGCTCGTCTCCTTTAAAAGGCGCGCCGCCGAAAACCCGATGAGGATAACAACGATCAGGGATAGCAGCGGATCAACCCACATCAAACCCGTAAGCCCGATCACAATCGCCGCAACGATTGCCGCAACGGACCCCAACAGATCGCCAAGAATGTGTAATAAGGCGCCGCGTGCGTTGAGGTTTCTTTCCGCTGGCCGATGCAACAGCATGAAAGCGACCAGGTTCGCCACAAGACCAGCCACAGCAACCCAGAACATCAATCCTGATTCGACCGTAATCGGACTAAACAACCTGCGCACCGCTTCTATGAGAATCCAGAACAGCAAACAGATCATGACAACGCCGTTTGCGAAGGCGGCCAAAACCTGGGCGCGACGATAGCCAAAATGCAGTTGCAGATTAGCGGGACGGGCGGCAAAGCGTTGGGCGGCGACGGCAAGCCCCAAGGCCAATGCGTCTGTCGCCATGTGCGCCGCGTCGGCAAGCAGCGCCAGCGAGCCGGATAACAGCCCGCCGATGATCTCGACGACCATGAAGGTCAAAATGACCCCTAACGCCCAAAGCAGCCTTTTGGACGTTGCGCGATCTTCCTGATGATCATGGTTGCAGTCAGCCATTCTCTCGCCAGGTTAAGGTAAACTGGATAACGCAATGGGGGATTACTTTCCAGACACACTACGCCGCACTGCCGCGTCAGGGCAAGCTGCGCCGACGCCAGGTCACACGAAATTCATATTGTTTGTAATGGGCTAGCGTCGACAACGGTTTTTACGTGACGTGATAACATCATAATTGCTATGCTCCGTCAGAAAGACGAAAATGCCCTGCAGGGGAACTAGGACCGGGCGCATTTTTTTGGAGGGGTAATCTAACTTTGGCGGGAGAAGAGCATACAGCCTATGGCCTTTACGCCAGCGGCGTCGCCGCGCTGATAAGCGCGACGGGGATCGCGACGATGATGATCATCGGCGCCAAGGCGCATCGTTTAAGCGCCTATGTCTCCGCATTCGCTGTTGGTTTTTTAACAGTCGCGGTTTTTTTTCTGCTGTTGCCGAAGGCCTTCAGCGCATCGAACGAAGCCTGGCAATATGCGCTGGTCGGTTTCGGCGTGATGGCGCTCGCGGGCATCGGCATTCAACTTATGTTTGCAGGTCGGCTCGATAACGCCGCGCTGACGTTTGGCTACGCATCAATTCTCGCGCTTGGATTTCATTCCTTTCTCGACGGCTTCGTTTATACCGCTTCATTCCACAAAGAGATCGTCACCGGCGTGATCGCCGTAATCGGCCTGATGCTGCATGAATACCCAGAGGGCATAATCGCCTTTCTATTGTTGCGCGAAGCAGGGCTTTCATCACCTATAGCCGGATTTGGCGCCTTTTTGGCTGCCGGCGCCTCAACTGTAGCCGGCGCCTTTGCTGGCGATAGCGCGCTCGCATTGGTCAACATGCCGCCGCTTGGAGCGCTCTATGGAGCCGCCGCTGGCGCGCTGATTTATGTTTTACTCGTACATTTGATTCCGCATGCTTGGCGAACGCCAAAAGGCCGCGGCTATGTGGCCGCAAGTCTCGGCGTCGTTGTGGGAACAGCGTCAGTGATTTTTGAAAGCCTGATGCACCACCATTAAGTCACGCCACGCTGTCAGTACATCATTGTTTTTTTATGAACCACTTCGACAGCCGGCAACGCCCGCAGCTGGCGCAACCATCGTCGAACCATCCGGCGCGGATACCTTGATCAAACTACGCTCCAGGTAGGAACCTCCGTCAAAACCGGACGCAAAATTAGCTTCCACATTAACCGAAAGATCAACGTTGCTCGCAAACGTTTGGTTTTCGTACACCCCGAAATCATTGCCGCCGCTGTAGTTCGTACGGGTCAAAAGCACCTTGCGGCCGCCAACTTCAATTTCCGCTTCGCCGCCGACAACATATCGAAACACCGGTATCGGTTGTTTTTCATCCAGCGTCCACAAGATCATGCCGCAGGATTTTTCCGGCAAGGCAGAATCCGTTAGCGCGCCAAATGACTGGCCGTCATCGAGTGTTGTGAATGCAGCCGCTTCTGACGTTGCAGCTTCAGTCTGATTCACAGCCTGGCTTGAATTGTTGAGGCTTGCGCAGGCAGAGCCGGAAATCGCCGCCGCCAACACAGCTAGGCGCATTCGTTTCATGACCCTGCTCCTCTTAAAACGCCGACCGAACCATACGTCAACGCGCCGTTGTCGTCTTCAAATCCGAAATATCGCAATGTCGAAGCGATGTTATCATGCGCCGGATTGGCAGTCGCGATAATTTCGTAGGAATAATCCGGAGAAACAACCAGTTGAAACTTGGCGTTGCCCGGATCGCCCTCACCCTCCAGCACAATAACCAGCTTTTCGCCGTCGCACCGCAACCCACCGGCCATAGGAAAGCTGTCGCCTTGGCTGAATTGCCTCGCCGGAGCATTAAGCATGTCCGTCCAGATCGCGCCCTTCGCTTTCTGGCACCCAGTTTTGGTAGTGAGCAGCTCGTCGATCGTGACGTCTGCGGCGCCGACGACCGGCGACCCAAAAAGGCCCCGTGGCGCAAGCTGCTCCAAGTCAAGATTCAAAGCAGCGCTTCGAACATGGAGGCGTCCATTGGACCCGGCAGAAATGTCAGCGCTTCCAACAACAGCGCCGCCGCTCAGATTTAGGACTGTCCGCGGCGAAAGCAACAATAGAGAAAGCGGCGATACCCTATATGTGACATCGCCAAACGCCGTTCCCGATGCATGGACATCGCTTAGCTTTCCGCGCCAGATGGTTCCTTCAATATTGCTGTAAGAGACGCTGAGCCGTTCTGGCCCGACAGCCCAAGCAATAAGACTGGCTGGCGCTGTGGCGAGCAGCATCACAGAAAAAGTGACGGCGCCAATAGCAATGAGTATGAAGTTTTCGCGCTTCACCAGAACCTTCGCCTATTCTAACGCTCAAAAACCAGGACTTGCGCATTCAACATGCCATCGTCAGCGCGGCTTACATCGGCGAAAGCGATAGTGACGCCATAATCATCATGAAGTTGGCCTAACCAGCGGAACAGCTTGTCGCCGCCGACAGGCGCCGGCTGTACTTCGATTTGCCCATCGGCTTCCCTCCCGACACGAACGAGCTCAATACTCGCCGCTGCCGCGGTTTGCGTCAGCGCCTGACGCAAGGGGATTGAGTTGTCAGCTTGCTGATCGGCGGCTTCCAACGCTCCCGTCGCCGCTGCGTTCGTGACAAGTTCATAACCGCGACGCGCATTGTCAGCGCGCATATCAGCCTCTTGACGCCAATCCGCCACCGGCTTGATGACAAACTGAAACATTAGGAGCAGCAAGGCGATCGCAGCACCGCCGGCGACCAGCCATCGCTCCCGATCAGACAGGTTTTCCCACCACGCCCTCATGACGCGGTCACCTGCAGTTCGCCAATATAGTGCCCGCCGGACCGACGAACGTCCCCGGACTCTGTCGCGATCACGCCTCGCGCGGCCAACGCTTTCTTAAAGGCTTCAAGATCGTTGATATCGCCAAAACGCAGATTGGCCGAAAATTCGTTGCGTGCTGCGTTGTAGCGCAAG
Organism: Hyphococcus sp.; assembly: GCA_028285645.1. GTDB lineage: Bacteria > Pseudomonadota > Alphaproteobacteria > Caulobacterales > Parvularculaceae > Hyphococcus. The sequence continues at coordinate 17,749 of JANQOV010000161.1, read as the reverse complement.
CGGTCGACTTGAATGTCACCGGCGTTTTCCAGACTTCGGGCAAATTCCGCCGACAACTGCAAAAACGCCGGCCCTTCAGCTTGCGTGCTGAGAATCTGCCGCGCATGGGCGACCGGCTCGACGCCCGAAGCATCTGGAAACGCAGCAAGGTGAACTTCCGCCGCTTTGTCTTCGAACGCCGCGGCCAGCCGCGTCGAACGCACGCCGTCAGCAATTGTCACTGCAACCAGCGCAACAAGACAAGCAGCTGCAAACGCGCCAGTACGTCTCCAAGCGCCAACAGCGCCGCGCCAGTTCATTTTCCTTCGGTAAGCGCCGTGCAAGAAATTTGGAATTCGATCCTGCTCCGTAATTTTTTCCAGAATGGCGAATAATGAAACTGGCCCATCTGCTCGGCGCCATTCAGCTTCCTTACCAGCAAAATCGAGCGCTTCATCGCCGCCATCGCTGTAAGCAACAATGCGTGTGATCTGATCATTCGTTGAAATCGACTTGGCTAGAGCGTCTGCAAGGGGACGTTCTGCTGCGAAGCCCTCGCCACCGCCGACGCCGACAATTCTTAGGGATTCAAATACAAAAAAAGCAGTGTCGGGAGAAACCGGCAACAAGGAAAAATCCGCCGTCAGAATATCCGGCGTCAGGCCAGCTTCTGCGAATGCGTCCTGCCAATTGTCGACAATTGATTTCTTAACAGCAAGCGCCTGACCTGCGCCATCTCGATAGGCCGTTGCAATATGCAGTGTATCGAGGTTTTCAGCGAGCTCATCTTCAAGCAAATAAGCAGCCGCCGCCCGGAACTTGGCGGCGTTTTTAGGCGGTGACGGGATCGCCCGCATGGCCACCTGCTCGCCCGGCAACACGGCGATGCACATTCGCGCCGCAGCGGCGCGTTCTGTGATTGCGTGAAGGTCCGCCGCAGATCCGCCGGCGCCGGTCGTGGCGATTTCAGCGTCCTTTACAAACGCCCAGCGCACCGGCGCTTCGGGTTCGTGTCCCAAAATGAGAATTAGGGTTTCGCTCACTCGGAAGCTCCCAGTCGCCGACGCAGGACGCGCGGGTTTCCGCCTTGCGCCAGATCATACATAATCGTCATTTCTAAAAATGCCGTATCAAAGGCAATTTCCGCGCGTCCCAGCAGATATTGTGACGTCAGCTTAATTCTGGATTTTACGTTTTGCTCAAAGTTAAGCGTGTCCAGCGGCGGCTGCGACCAGAAATTGCTCAAATCCTCATAACCGCCAGGCGGCCTGGCAGCAATAACCGCTTCCGCCTCTCCAACGCTTAAGTCTTCGCCGAGCGCCGCAGCAAGAACTGGCGCGTCCCCTTCCCGCAGCATGTTGATGTTCAAGTTTGACGGCGCGCCGTCCGGATGAGCGCAGAGATACGGCTTCAGCGCCGCATAAAGTTCGCGCGTCATTCCGCGCATGGCGCGCAGTTCGGAGATGTCGGCCAATGGCGCGCCGCCGGTCCGATAAGGCTCTGCAAGGCTGGTGTAGTATTCGTCCTCGGCGCCTTGGGGTTGTCTGGCGTTATCAAGATCAATCCAGTCAATAATGGTTTGGGCAATGCGCTCGCCCTCAGCATCGCCTAAGCCCAGATGCCTCGCCAGTCTTATAAATTCAGCCACCGCATCAGCATTGACGCCGGACTCTTGTGCGAGACTATTGACATTGAAGCAACGTGTGGCGTCGATGAAAAACAATCGCGCGGCGCCGTCTTCCATGGGAACGACGAGAGGCTCTACCGCCCACGGATCGTCCAATGACATTCTATCCGGGCTGGCCTCAAGCACCGCCTCTATCGCCGCCGCGCCCAAGGTCTCAGCCCCTAACGCGCGCCAAAGACTTTCAGAACGGGCGCGTTCATTGACGCTTCGCGCTGTCGTCAAAGATGTTTGTTCAATGATCGTAAGGACAACGAAAGCGAGCGCTGCAGCAAGTAAAAGCACGATGATCAATGCAGCGCCGCGCTGGCCTTTGCTATGCGCCTTTGAACTGCTCATACGCCAACACCGCCAAGGCTGCCGATCCAGAACAAATGCCGGATCTCCTCTCCATTGGCTGACCCAACTATCAACGCCATGGCAATCGGGGCGGCCGGTCCCGAGCCGGATACCGGCCATTCGTTTGTCCACTCAAGCTCGCCGCGAAACTCGCCGACCACAAACTCAGCCGCGGCTGTCTCAACGTTTGAGAACAGCACGCGTTCTACGCGCGATGCGCCGCGGGCGTCGTCGAGGTAAGGCCGCGAACGCCGGATAACAGCATTGCCGCGTTTCAGGTATTCAACATATTGCAAGGCGCTCCGGGGCGCAGACGCTTGCGGATTAAGCCACCCGGCGCGCGTAAATGACACCAAAATCTGTTCATCGTCCTCGATGCGGCTGCGCACAATGTTCCGGCCGCCCTGAAAGGGAGCCGGCGCCGTTGCGCCGAATTCATCGCGCACGGGACGCATGACGATTTGCGCTGTGTCTTCTTTGATCAGCATGCGCGCTAACTGCAGCTCTTTCAGCGCTTCATCAGCATCGCCAAGCTGATCGCGCGCGTTGACGCCTAAATTGAGCGCATAAACGCTCGCGGCGGCGATCAGGGAAAAAATCAACAACGCCACCAGGACTTCCGCTAGCGTGAACCCGTATTGCGCTGCCCGTTTCATTTAAGGCTCCCGTCGCAGGCTCGTAGCGCTTGCAACCACTTGACCGCTATCGCGCGCAATATCGATTTCAACAACAAGCAATCCGTCAACTGGCGATTCTTCAATGCGGCGTGTAAACGTCCAGGTACGATCTCCGACTGTCACAGGGCCGGTTTCATCACCAAGTTCAATGGACGACAAGGCAAGGCTCTCCACCATCAGGTTATCGACAGCGATGGAAGCGAAGGCGCGATCTTCAGCATCAGCAATATAGCGCGTGTTCTGACCAATTAGAGACAAAGTCGCAGCGGTGGTCAGCCCCATAATGGCGAGCGCGACAAGAGTCTCGACAAGGGTAATCCCGCGCTGCTGTCTATCACGCATCGTCACGTATCACCTGAATTGCCCCGCCGGCGTCCATCTCCACGATCCAAAGTCGTCGCTTCGATCGAAGCTCAACTTTCATTGGCGTGGTTTCGCCGGTGGGCGAAAAGAAGATGTCAGGCGCTTCATCCGCCACTTTTTCTTGGCGCTCTTCTGTTTTCGGCGCGCCGGCAATGTCAATGGAAACGGAAACACCGTCAGGAAACTGGTCAGCATGAAGCTCCGCTGCATCCGCCAAAGACCAGTCGCCGCGATGATAGGTATAAAAACGATAATCAGCCTGGTTTAGGTCGAGCCCAATCACCGTTCCGGTCATAATCGCCTGTTGTGATGCAGCTTTAAGGCGCGCGGCAAATCGGTCAGCTTCAGTGCGCGCGTCATTCGCCGGCGCCGGCGCATTTAGAGCAATCACACTGGCGATCAACGCAACAATCGCCAGCACCACCAGCAACTCGACCAGCGTCAGGCCGCGATTTGCGCGGCGCCTTTTTGTCAGTTCTCCTGCCAATTGCCGATATCCGCGTCGAGACCTTCACCGCCGCGTTCTCCATCGGCGCCAAACGAATAAAGATCGTACGCGCTGTGTTCACCGGGAATGGCGTATTGATAGGGATTGCCCCAAGGATCAAGCGGCATTGTCTTTAAGTAACCGCCGGGCCGATAATTGTCTGCACGCCGTGTATTGGAAGGAAGCGTGCGCAGCGCTTCAAGCCCCTGCTCCGTCGTCGGATAATTCAGCATGTCGAGGCGATATTGATCAAGCGCTGTTGACAACACGCCAATATCGATCTGCGCTTTTCGAACGGCAGCTCGGTCACGCTCCGGCAGCACATTGATGACGACAACCGCTGAAATCAACGCCAGTATGCCGAGGACAACAAGCAACTCAACCAGGGTGATGCCGCGTTGACGACGCTGCGTAATCGAAACCGTTTCACGTTCAAATCTGTTTGTTTCCATTGTTTCACTCCACACCGCAGCGGCGGACCGGACCTTTATCCGGCAGCCAAGCTGTTGAGCCGCAAGATCGGCAGCATGATTGACAAAACGATGACAAGGACAGCGCCGCCCATGGCGATAATGATCGCAGGTTCGAGAAGCCTAAGCGCCACCGTCGACGCCGTTTCGAATTCCTCTTCAAGCTGCAGCGCCGACTTGTCAAGGAGCTCCGGCAAGGCCCCTGAGCGTTCGCCGGCAGCTACCATATGGGTGAGCATCGGCGGCAGCACGCCCGCGCGACGAAGGCCCGCCGCGAGAGACGCCCCCTCCGAGACCATCGTCACCGTGCGTTCGAGTCGGTCGCGAATATGCGCGTTCGAAACCGTCCGCTGGGCGCCGACAATGCTATCCAGCAACGGCGCGCCGCCAGCAAAGAGCGTCGCCAGAGTGCGCGCAAATCTTGCGCCGTCAACGCCTCTTGCGAGATTGCCGAAGATCGGCGCGCGCAACAGCTGTCGGTCAAAAGCAAGCCTGAACTGCTTTTGTTTCATGGCGCGCCAAAAACCAACGCCCAACACAATAAGAGCCAGTAATGCGTATGCGCCATAATTGGCGATAGCATCCGAGACGCCAATCACCATGCGTGTGAGAAAAGGCAGTTGCGCGTCAAAGGCGTTAAACTGTTCGACAATCTTGGGCACCACGAAAATCATCAAAGCCGTGACCACGCCGCCCGCCACCACCGCCAACGCCGCCGGGTAAATCAGCGAAGCGATAGCCTTGCCCTTCATAGCGCGGTTTTTCTCCAGCATAGTGGCCAATCGTTCAAGGACGCCGCCGAGGTCGCCAGAAGTCTCACCCGCTGCAATAACTGCACGATAAAGGTCGGGAAATGATCTTGGATCTTCGCCAAGCGCGTCAGCAAAACGCCAGCCTTCCATCACCCGTTCGCGCACCGCAAGCAGACGCGTGCGCGCACCGGGCTTGTCAGTTTGCAGAGCGACAGCGTTCAGCGCCTCTTCCAACGGCGTCGCAGCGCCAATGAGCGCCGCCAGTTGCCGCGTCACCGTCACCAGTTCGCCCGCAGAAAGGCGCGGCTCCGATTGCCACAATCCGCTCGCGGGACGCTCGGAACGCGGCGCTGAAATTTCAACAGGCGTCAATTCGAGCCGGCGGAGCTCCCGCCTTGCCTGTCGCGGACTGTCTGCCGCAACGACGCCGCGGCGCGATCGGCCGGCGCCGTCAAGCGCTTCATATTCAAAGGCCGGCATCGTCTTCGTCCTGATGCACGACGCGCAGCACTTCTTCAATCGAGGTCAGCCCGGCTGTGACATGACGAAAGCCCGATTGCGCCAAGGTATCATTTGCGCGGAAGGCGTAAGCGGCCAACTCCTGTTCGCCAGCGTCGTCATGAATGAGGCGTTTTAGCTTCTCATCGATGACAACCAATTCGTAGACGCCAATGCGCCCCTCATAGCCCGTATGATTGCAGCGCCCGCATCCCTTGGCGCGATAGACAACGCAAGGTTCGTGAGGGCTGGCGCCAATCAATTTTCGCTCGGCGGGGTCTGCGTCATAGGGCTCTTTGCAGGTGGGGCAAAGCCGGCGCACAAGGCGTTGCGCAAGCACCGCGGCAACTGTCGATGACAAAAGAAACGGCTCGACACCCATATCCCGTAGCCGGGTGATGGCGCCGACGGCAGAATTGGTGTGTACCGTCGAAAGCACGAGATGCCCGGTGAGCGATGCTTGTACGGCGATTTCCGCCGTTTCGACATCGCGAATTTCCCCGACCATCACAATATCCGGGTCCTGACGAAGGATCGCGCGCAAGCCGGTGGCGAATGTCATGCCGACTTTCGGATTGATCTGGGTTTGGCCTATCCCGTCGATGGCGTACTCAACAGGATCTTCAACCGTCAGGATATTGCGGCTTGGGTCGTTCAACAACGACAAGGCGCCGTACAACGTCGTCGTTTTACCTGAGCCGGTGGGCCCGGTGACCAGGATAACGCCGTTGGGCCGCGCTAAGGTCTGCTTGAACCGCGCCAGCGTATCCGCCGGCATGCCAAGGCCATCAAGATCAAGACGCGCTTCGTCCTTATCGAGAATACGCATGACAACGCGCTCGCCAAAGCGCGCAGGCAACGTCGAAACGCGAACGTCAACCGTCTTACCGCCAAGCGCCAGCGAAATACGGCCATCTTGCGGAACGCGTTTTTCGGCAATATCGAGGCGCGCCATTACTTTGACCCGCGATGTCAGTACCGGCGTCATGCGCGCTGGCAACGAAAGCACTTCTCGGAGCACGCCGTCGATACGCAAACGGACCGACAGAGCCTTTTCATAAGGTTCGATATGAATGTCCGATGCCTTGACCTTCACTGCCTCTGCAATCAGCGCATTGATGAGCCGGATGACCGGCGCATCATTTTCGCTGTCCAGCAAGTCGGCTGTTTTCGGCAGCCCTTCCGCGAGAGAAGCAAGATCGCTCTCGTCCTCAGCGAATTCAAATTCATCCGACGAAATGCTCTCGACGGAATAGATTTCCGAGAGGCGACGCTCGAACACATCCGGCGGCATTTCGTCTACAATTATCGGCGCATCTACAGCCCGCCGCGCCTCGATTAGCGACCAGGGGTCTGGTTCGCCGCGCACGCCGATCACCACCGGACGTGCGTTTCCATCGAGCACGATTACTCCACGCTCCTTGGCGAACGCATAAGCAAGACGCGCCGGTGAAGATGAAACAGCCTCGCTCATTCTCTTATCTGTGGTTTTTTCTCGGGCTTCACGCTCACAGTCGGTATGTCGACGCCCGTCACTTGGTCGATCAATCTGTCGAGATCGGATTCCGGGCTACCCCTCATCAACAATTCCCGGGCGCGTAAATAATCAAACTTCTTCCTCGTGGCCGCTCGCGCGACGCCCTTGTCACGGATAATCGTCGGTCGAATGAAAACCATCAAATTCTGACGACGACGCTCCCGCGACGTCGATTTGAAGAGATTTCCAACACCCGGTATATCGCCCAGAAGCGGCACTTTCTCTTCGTCAAGAAAACGGCTGTCGTCGATGAGACCGCCAATCACAAGAATTTCGCCATCATCGACGAGGGCTGTCGTCGTGATTTCGCGCTTGTTCGTGATGAGGTCCGTCGATGAGGCGATGACGGGGCCGGCGACGCTGGAAATCTCCTGCGTCAGCTCAAGCGTGACGCTGTCTCCGTCATTGATCTGCGGCGTGACCTCAAGGATGACACCGACCTGTTCACGATTGACCGTACGGAAAGCATTCGTGAAATCCGTACCCACGGCTTCGCCAGTGGTTATCGGAATTTCCTGGCCCACTTGAAGACGTGCAGTCTGGTTGTCGAGGGTTACAACGGAAGGCGTTGAAAGAATGTTTGAATCAGAATCTGTTTGGAGCGCCGTTAAAATCCCGCCAAAAATATTTCCGTTGCCAATATCGACGCCGCCGCCAAGGGCTAAACCCTGCACGCCAAGCAGTGAATTTAACGCAGTCGTTGCAAACTCTTCCGAAAGCGAGTCAGCGGCGTCCTGATCCAGCCCCGTTGGGAAACTACCCGTTTCCAGCAACGCCGATCCCGCAGCCGCCAACATATTAGGCTGCGACGAAAAATTCGTTGCGGAAAACGGCACGCGCCCGTCACTGTCGCCTGTGAGAAAGTACTGAACCCCCAAATCGCGCGCCAAATTCTCCGAGACATCAACGATGATCGCTTCAACCAGCACTTGCGGACGGCGCACATCAAGCTGGCCGATGACATTTTGCAGCGTGCGCTGAATATCAGCGTCGCCGTTGATGATGATTGCATTGCTGGGTTTATGGTAGGAGATCGTGGCGCGGTTTTCCGGCGTCGGCGCCCCCTCCGCCGAGCCCCGCGGGCGATTGTTGGCGACCTCTTCGAGCAGCGGCGCCAGTTCTTCCGCATCGGTGTGATTGAGATATACAACCGCCAGATCGGAAGTGTTCTCGCCAAAGCGGTCGATTTCCGCAACAACGCCCTCAAGGCGGCGTACAAGAGAAGGTTCGGCGCGGATCAACACGCTGTTGCTGGCTTCGATTGGCACCACCGAAAAATTGCCGCCGCTGCCGCCACTCTCTTCTGTAATTTCCTGCGCCAGTTCGCTGATCACGCGGGCTGCATCGGCCGCGGATGCGTGATTAAGGGCGATCGTTCTGTATATGGTTGTGTCCTTGTCGAGCTCTGCAAGCACGCGACGCAGGCGTTCAGCGTTCGCGGCGGTGTCTACGATGATCACGGCGTTACCGCTGCGCATCGGCGTTACAACACCGTTATTGCCAATAATCTGTGCAAGATTGGCCGCCGCTTCGCGTGCGTCGACAAACCGTAAGCGAACGATCTGCGTAACAAACGCGTCGCCTGCCTCCTTCGTATCAGACACGGCGCCGCCGATACGCGCAGCATCCTGCACAGGTACGATTTTGTATTTCCCTTCGCTGATCCGGGTTGCGGTGAAATCATTGACGCGCAACAGCGCCAGAAAAAGCTCCCAGGCTTCATCGGCGCATATGCCGCCATTGGGCGGCGACTTGATGGTCACTCGTCCTTGGACGGATGGGTCTAGTAAAAATGTGCGTCCAGTGCGCACTGCGATTTCGTCGATCACAACGCGAATATCAGCGTCTTCATAATTCAACTCGGCATCGCAATTTTCGCTTTGCCCCAAAACCGGGGTTGAGAAAACAGCAAGCGCCGCTGCAATGGAAAAGAGACTACGCATGACCACCAAACACCCTACTCCAAATTCAAACCGCTTAGCGAAATGTTGATCGGTATCTCCTTGCCGTCACGCTCGACGATCAGCGATGCCGATGATTTTCGCTGCAAACTGCTCAACACAGAACTTAGTGCGGCTGGATTGCTTGGCGGCGCCATGCCGTCAATTGAGACCAGCTTGTCTCCGTCTCTCAAGCCGAACGCCGCAAAAGCGCTGCGATTGCCCGCCGCATAAAGTTCAAGGGTTCGCTCGCCTGTTTCGGAAGTTGCTGGGGCGATGCGCATTATGGATGCAAAGCCCGCAGGCCCGTTCGCGCCAATGTTGGCCGGCAATTCGCCGCCTGAGCGCAATTGAGCCTGAGCCGAACCAGAAGACCGTGCGGACGCCGCCGGCCGATCGAACACCTCTTTTGACTCGAACTTAAGGGCTTCACGCACCCCTGCGCGCCGGATGATCGCCTGGTCCGGATACACGGCCGCCAATGTCACGCCGTCGATAATTTCGTCTCCCACGGTGAACCGCCTTTGCTCGCCGTCAGGCATTTGGATTGAAGCAGACGCCGCCGCTTCGTCCACCCAAACGCCCGTAAGGGTAAGATTAAGTGTTGTCTCTACAACGTCTGGAGACGCCGTTTCAGCCGCGGTTTCTGCGACCGCCGCTGTCTTAAAGGGATTGGCCACAGCAATTGCCGCCGCCGCCGACGGCTGCGCTCTCGTATTCAGCGGTTCTCCTTGCGGAAGCGGCAGCGGCGCGAAGAGGAGCCAGAACAATCGCGCCGCGAGAATGGCAATGAGCGCCACGGCCGCCAACTCAATGATTCTCTGAACGGCAGACCCGCTGCCGAAATGCGCGCGCTGACCCAATCGGACACCGTTTCCGGACCCGTTTGAATGCACCGTTCCCTCCGAGGGTTCCGCAACGCCTTCGCGTCCGATAACTGCCACTGGTGCTTCCTCACGCATACTCAAACCGGACGCTTAATGCGCCGCCGGACCAAGCGATGTTTAACAGTTCTTAACAGTGCCCTCCCATAGAGATTTATGAAGGGCAACCAGTTTTCCACAATTTTATGCCGCAAAGCCCGCTAAATCCTTAAAAACAAACATTTAAGCTTAACACGCGGATATTGCGGTTTCCTGACGGCGGTAAAGTATGGTTTTGAACCCTATGGATTGGGTTTTTCCAGTAATCGCAGGGGTTTTCGGGCTCCTGATCGGCAGCTTTCTGAACGTCGTGATCCACAGGGGCCCAGCAATGTGGAAACTTGTTCATGAAGATGCGCCGCGGGGCAATCTGCTGGCGCCACGCTCTTATTGCCCGGCCTGCCGAAAACCGATCCCTAGGATGCATCTCATACCGCTGGCGAGCTATCTTCTGCTCCGGGGCCGTTGCGCCCATTGTCAGGTGAAAATATCCGCTCGATATCCTGCTGTTGAGGCATTAAGCGCAATATTTGCGGCTTTTGCAGTCATGCTGTTCGGAATTGGCTTTTCGGCCGTCCTCGCAGCCATCTTATTTTGGGGACTGATCGCACTCACAGCTATTGACTGGGAAACTGGCTATTTGCCGGACGCGATCACGCTGCCCCTCATTGCCATGGGGTTGATCGCCAATATCGGAGATCGATTTGCCTCCTTCCCGGATGCATTGATCGGCGCCGCTGCCGGTTACGGCGCGTTTCGGCTAATCGCGTGGGGGTTTGAGCGGCTGCGTGGCATAGAGGGGCTTGGCCAAGGCGACGCCAAACTGCTTGCCGCCATCGGCGCCTGGGCGGGCTGGACAGCGCTTGCGCCGACTGTGTTCGTGGCGGCGCTTCTTGGCCTTGCGGGTGTTGCGATCGCTCATCTGCACGGACACAAGATGGCCGCCCAAACGCCTATCGCTTTTGGTCCCGCCCTCGCTGCCGCCGGCGCGATTGTATTTACGGTGTTCACAAGCTCAGGCGTCCCATCGCTTATTCGGTAGGGGGCCGACTAGGTTTGTGCCCCACCGGTTTAGCGCCATCCCGGCCAAGGACTTTCAACGCGAACGCATAAAGGTGCGCGCGCTCGTCCAGTTGCTCGAACCGCGCCGCTGATCCGCCATGTCCAGCTTCCATATTCATGCGCAATATGAACGGCCCGCCCTCCGCATCATTGCGGAGACGCGCGACCCACTTTGCCGGCTCCCAATAAGTCACGCGATAGTCTGTCAGCCCGCCCGTCGCCATGATCGGCGGATAAGCTTCCGCTTTGAGATTGTCATAAGGCGAATAAGCAGCAATCCAGCCATAAGCGTCTTCGTTATCGATCGGGTTTCCCCACTCCTCCCACTCCGGCGGCGTCAGCGGCAGATCACCATCCGAAATCGTATTAAGAACATCAACGAATGGAACAGCGGCGATAACGCCGGCAAATAAATCTGGCCGCTGATTAACCGCTGCGCCGACAAGCAATCCGCCGGCGCTGCCGCCATAGATGACGATATTCTTTTCGCACGTATATTTCTTCTCGATCAGCGTTTTCGCCACCGCGATAAAATCAGTGAACGTGTTCTCCTTGTTGCCAAACTTGCCGTCGAGATACCATTGCCGCCCGCCGGCCGCGCCACCGCGAATATGGGCGATCGCGTAAATGACGCCGCGATCGACAATGGGTAAAATGTTTGTGGAAAATCCCGCCGGGATCGTAATGCCGTAGGCGCCGTATCCATAAAGAACAACCGGCGCTGTACCATCAACAGACGTTGATCTAAGCCGAATGAGCGTTACAGGAATTTCGACACCGTCATCAGCTGTCGCCATGATGCGTTCGACTGCGTAAAGCGACGGATCGTGACCGCTTGGCACTTCTTGCGTTTTCAAAAGCGTGCGCGCCTTTGATTGCAGATCATAATCGAACACCTGCCTTGGGGTGGCCGGCGAGGAATAGGAAAACCGCAAAGCCCGCGCATCAAATTCGTAGCCAGCGTCAACGCCAAGCGCATAGGCGGCTTCTGCAAATGATATTGCGTATTCGCCGCCCTGGTAGTCGGAAATGATGAGTTGCGGCAGCGCATTTCGTCGCTCCAATCGGACAAAATAGTCCTTATACGGCGTCATCGACAGGATATAGCGGCCCTGCTCATGACCAATCCAATCCGACCAGTTGCCTCGTTGCGGCGCCCCTAGGGGCGCGCGCATGATTTTGAAGTCGATGGCGTCATCGGCGTTTGTCAGAATGTAAAACTCATCTCCATGATGCTCGACGGAATATTCAACGCCAGGCGTTCGTGGCTCAATAACCACAGGCACCGTTTCTGGGTCCCGGGCGGAAATGTATCGGGCTTCGCTGGTCGTGGAATTTCCTGAATGGATAAAAACAAATTCGCCGCTTTGGCTCTTTGAGACGCTCAGAAAGAATCCATCATCGGGCTCCTCATAGATGAGTTTGTCCTTTGCCGGGTCATCGCCAAGCTTGTGGAGCTTTACCCATTTCGAGCGCTGATTATCATCCCGCTCCACGTAAAAGAACGCCTTCGAATCCGCTGTCCAAACAGCGCCGACGCCATCGGTGCTTTCTATGTGCTCCGAAAACTCAGCGCCGGTAGCAGCATCTCGGATCAAAATGGTATAATATTCCGAGCCAAGACGATCAACCGCAACGGCAATCAGCTTGTGATCGGGACTATGGGAGACATCGCCAATGCTGAAAAACTCAGCGCCCTTGCCCTCTTTGTCGCCGTCATAAAGGATCTCTTCTTCGCCGCCCGCGATCGCTTCACGCATGAAGATCGGATAGTCGCCGCCCTCGCGGAACTTTGACCAATAGCGCCAGGGACCGTCTTTCATCGGAACCGTTGCATCATCTTCCTTGATGCGCCCGCGCATTTCTCGCAGCAGGTCTTTTCTCAGTCCCTCAAGGTCCAGGGTAACCGCCTCGTAATAGGCATTTTCCGCCTCAAGGGCCTTTCGTATCGCCGGATCAATACGCGAGGGATCACGCAACACCTCCTGCCAGTTCTCATCACGCAACCAGGCGTAATTGTCGGTGCGCGCCTTGCCGTGCTGCACGGTTTCCACCGGCCTCTTTTCGATGCGCGGCGGTGAAGGCGCGTTTGATGCGTCAAACCTGCTGGAAGATGTCATGGCCTTACCCCGTGTCGCCGTTGCGCGCGGGCAATGCTTAGACCTATTTCACAAAACTCTGCAACGCAAAGCGATCGCTAACAGGGTTGGAAGCTCGGAGGGCGTTGGATAGGCCCCAAATCCGATTGGCTTTTGCGCATCTGTTTCATGCGCGCCGCCACCATGACAAAAGCCAACAGCATCAGCGCCCATGTCCCCGGCTCAGGCGCAGAAGACGCAACCCCGTCAAGGCTGATACCAGGACTTAGAAACGCGCCCGTTGTGCGCAGCCGGATGAGGCTGCAGCCATTGGCGGAAATGCCTGCGCATTGGGTCGACAAATCGAAATTGTAAGTGTTTGCGATAAAGCGCGTGAATGGTGTCTCAGCGGAAAACACCGCAACGCCGCCGACCACATGACCGATAGAAATGGAGCCGCCCTCAATGATCCCTGCTGTGATCGTCGTCAGCGTTACATTTTGTCCTGACAGCCATTGCGAAAACTCAAGAACGACTTCCCCACTAACGCCAATGACGGCGCCGGTTCCATCAGGCGCGCCAAGCGCGTTGGCGGCGCTTGTCACTGGTCCGGTTTGTGAAAATACGTTAGAGGGAAATACGGTTACCGCCGCATGGGCGGAACCCGCTGCGGATAGAAAAACCACCGCAATCAAGACAACTAGACTACGCAACACGCCGGCTTTCATTCTAAAGCGGTTAGAACTTTGCAAACTCCGCTAAAGAAACTGTTAATGTTTGACCCATTACCGCGCGCTGACGCATCATAACATTCATGTGAGACAAGCGGCGCTGATCTGGCGCTGGCGCGCTTCCAGGGCATATATGACTGGCGAAAAGGAACGCCCATGATCGGAATTCGTCTCATTGCCATTAGCTTGACCGTTCTTGCCTCCGCTTGCGGCGCAGCATCGCCAAGCCGGGCCGAAGAAGAGCCGCAGTCCCCTGCCTTCACCGAGTTCGCCGTGTTCGCCGGCGGGTGTTTCTGGTGCGTTGAATCGGATTTTGAAAAACTCGACGGCGTCGGCGATGTCGTTTCCGGCTACACCGGCGGCTATTCACAAGACCCGACCTATCGGAACCATGAGGGACATGTAGAGGCCGCGCGCATTCCGTTCGATCCCAACATCATTTCCTATCGCGAACTGGTCGACTATTTTTTTCGCCATATTGATCCGCTCGACGATGGCGGACAATTCTGCGACCGCGGCCATTCTTACACGACAGCCGTTTTCTACGCCAATGCCGATCAATATGGAGGTGCGCTCGCCGCTAAGGAAGCCGCTGACGCGGAACTCGGCCAAGCAACGGTGACGCCGATCAGAGAGCTTGGCGCCTTCTGGGAGGCAGAAGATTACCACCAGGACTATTACAAAAAGAATCCTGTCCGCTATCGGTTTTACCGCACAAGTTGCGGCCGCGACGCGCGCGTCAAAAAGGTCTGGGGCAAATGAAAAACGCCGCGGCGCGAGGCGCGACGCTTCTCAAACAACGAAAGATTAGTTCTCCTCTTCCTCGCCTGGCGTCAGGAAGCCGCGATCGCGCATAAGCGCGTCGATCGTCGCGTCCTTGCCGCGAAACGCGCGGTAAGCATCCCCAGGATCAACGGCGTTACGCGGTGCAAACAAATGATCGACCAGCCGCTTGGCGAGTTCTTCATCATAAAAACCGCCGGGCGCTTCTGCAAAAGCTTCGGCAGCGTCTGACGTTAAAACGTCAGCCCACATATAACCGTAATAGCCGGCCGAATAGCCTTCGCCCGAGAAGATGTGGCCGAAATGCGGGCTGCGGTGACGCATCACGATCTCTTCGGGCATGCCCAGTTCAGCTAGCGTCTCACGCTCAAATGCGTCAGGATCAATGCCTGTTGGATCAACCGTGTGATAGCGCATGTCTACCAGCGCTGATGCGAGATATTCTGTGGTCGCAAAACCCTGATTGAAGGTCGATGCGTTCCTTATTTTGCTCACGAGAGACTCTGGAATTGGCTCGCCGGTTTCGTAGTGTACGGCGTAACTGTTCAATACCTCAGGTGTTAAGAGCCAACGCTCCAGCAATTGCGATTGAAACTCCGTGTAATCGCGCACGCCGCCATTCAATGTCGGATATGCAACCGTAGAAGCCAATCCATGCAGGGCGTGACCAAACTCATGAAAATAAGTAACTGCGTCATCCCATGAAATTAAGACCGGTTCGCCAGGGACGCCTTTCACGAAATTTGAGTTATTGGAAACCAGCGGTGTTTTCTTGCCGTCGTAAGTTTCATACCCGCGATAGCCGGTCATCCAGGCGCCGGAGCGTTTACCCGGCCGCGCAAAGGGATCAAGATACCAAAGGCCGATATGCTCGCCAGAGGTTTCGTCCGTCACTTCCCAGACGCCAACATCTTCATGCCAGGCGGGAACAGAGCCCTCAGGCACTGGAGTGAATTCATAGTTGAACAGCCGGCCTGCAACGTAAAACATCGCTTCGCGCAATTCGCCAAGCTGCAGATATTGTTTCACTTCATCCGAGTCGAGATCATATTTCGCCTGGCGGACTTTCTCTGCATAGTAACGATAGTCCCAGGGCTGGATTGTGATCCCTGCGCCTTCCGCATCGGCGATCGCCTGCATATCGGCGACTTCTTCCTCGACACGCGCGAGCGCTGCGGGCCAAACGGCTTCCATCAACTCAAGCGCCCGCTCCGGCGTCTTCGCCATGCGGTTTTCAAGGCGCCATTGCGCATAATTGTCATAGCCTAAAAGGCCTACGCGCTCGTCGCGCAATTGTAGAATTTCCGCAATGATGGCGTTGTTGTCGTTTTCATCGCCATTATCGCCGCGATTGTAATAAGTCCGCCAGACCTTTTCGCGAAGCTCGCGTTCGTCTGAATAGGTCAGAAACGGGTCCATAGACGAGCGCGTATTGTAAATGGCGTATTGGCCTTCATGCTCTTCACCATCCGCAACGGCCGCAGCAGTGATGAAGGATTGCGGCAGGCCGCTTAGTTGATCAGCGGTGATATAGGTAATGTATTTTTCTTCGTCAGCCAGCACGTTATTGGCGAACCGCGTATGCAATTCCGCCAGGCGCTTGTTGATCTCCGCATAACGCTCTTTTGCTTCCCCTTCGAGGGTTGCGCCATTGGATGCAAATTGATCATAGACCAGCCAGATGAGCCGTTGCTTGTCGGCGCTCAAATTTTCTTTTTCAGAACTTTCATAGACCGATTTGATGCGCTGAAAGAGTTTGTCGTTTTGCGTAATCTTCGAGAAAAACTCCGAGAGCTTCGGCGCCATCTCCTGCTGAATTTCCCGGAACTCCGGCGACGACATATTGGCGCTCCAGATACCCCAATAGGTAAAGACGTTGCTGAGTTCGGCGCCGGTGCGTTCCAATTCGACAATGGTATTTTCAAATGTCGGCGGTTCGGAGCTGTTAGCGATCTCATCGATTTCAGCGAGGTTTTTCGCCATGCCGGCTTCCAGCGCGGGTTTGAGGCCCGCAAGATTCATTTCGTCAAAATGCGGCACGCCGCCATAAGGGCCATCATAGGCGGACAACAGCTTTCTCGCGGCGTCGTTCAGCCCATCCGCGTCGAGCGCGTTCTCGTCAGCACCGCCTTCAGTCTCTGCTACCGTGGCCTCAGCCTCCGGTTCCGGTGTTGCTTCGCTGGTTTCGCTCTGCCCGCAAGCCGACAAGGCGGTGAGAAGGGCTAAACTTGAAATAAGTGATGTCATCCGCATGGCAGCCGGCTCCTCCGATATTGATTATTTCCCGAACGCGAAGCCGGAAAAGCCGGTTGCGCCCCCTGGCAGAATTTGCGCGCATGGTGCTCAGTGTGCGCGCTGGTTGCAAGCATTCTCTTGGGCGATTTCCAGCGGCTCAACGCAAGGATCGCTCGCAACGCCAGCGGTGTGCTTGGTTTCGGTGAAATCCCTCCTCCGAGCCCGCCTTTCAGCTATTGAAATGCCGCTGCGCCTGCTGGTTGCAGAAACATGAACCTACCGCTATATTTCAAGCACGGAGCAATCCGTGAATATGAATCTTCGGGGCGGGGTGAAAGTCCCCACCGGCGGTAATGCGGGAGCAATCCCGACGAGCCCGCGAGCCGAAGCGGTAGGTTTCCTTCTGGAAACCAGGCGTGGAAGCAGGATTCTGGTGAGAGCCCAGAGCCGACGGTGATAGTCCGGATGGTAGAAGGTTCGAGACAAATGACGGTGCCATTGCGTCCTCGGCCCAATTGCGGCTTGGCGGACGGCAAGTGCCCGGTCGTTCGTCTTGATGAAACGCCCCTTAGACAAATGTGGATTTGGCCAAGGGGCTTTTTTATGGGCAACGCCCAGCCGGGGATAGACAAAAGCGATGCGCGCTTCATGGCGCGGGCGATTGACCTCGCCTCCCGCGGCGCTGGCCTGGTTGCGCCCAATCCTATGGTAGGCTGCGTTCTGGTTAAGGGCGAGACGATTGTCGGCGAAGGCTGGCACGCCCGCGCTGGCGGTCCCCATGCGGAAGTCGAAGCGCTGACGGCTGCAGGCGATAACGCCCGCGACGCAACCGCCTATGTGTCTCTTGAACCTTGTAACCATCATGGCCGCACAGGACCCTGCACCGAGGCGTTGATTGAGGCAGGGGTTGCGGAAGTCGTCTACGCGATCGCAGACCCCAACCCCAAAGCGGACGGCGGCGCCGAGCGAGTAGAGGCCGCTGGCGTCAAAGTCCGCAGCGGCATCGGGGAAAGTGAAGCGCGCCATCTCAATCGCGCCTGGCTGCACGCACAGGCGGTGGGTCGTCCCTACGTCATCGGCAAGTCCGGCATGAGCCTCGACGGGCGAATCGCGACCCAACGCCGCGAAAGTCGGTGGATCACCAGCGAAGAAAGTCGCGCCGCCGCCCACCGCCTGCGCGCTGCGGCTGACGCGATCATCGTCGGCGCTGG
>JANQOV010000160.1 GCA_028285645.1 Hyphococcus sp. | reverse complement strand
CTGCCGGGCTCCAGAAGACGTTGAACTCGACGCCAAAACGTTGCGAAGCATCGTTCGGTTCAGTTGTGCCCGCGTCGCCGACAAAAACGAGCTCCTCGTCCAGCTCGAGCCAGAAACCAGTCAGCGTTGCATTAAAGGGCCCGCGGGCGAACCGCGCGCCGATTTCGGCGCCTTCTGCGCGCACCAGGACGTCGACCGGGTCTACGGGCTCAAGCGTACGCGGATCAACGGATATAACTGCGCCGCGGACATCGTTCGAATGGAAACCCTGGCCGTAATTCGCATAAAGCTCGAGCGCGTCGGTCGCGCGCCAGGCGAGTGAGGCCGTTGGCGTGAAGATCGCATCGGTTCCGTGGCCGGAGTTCTCGGCGATCGATGCGTCGACGGAGAAATCGTAGAAATCGCCTCTCGCGCCAAGAGATGCGCGTAGCCGATCGGTTAGGTTGATTTCGATCTCCGTAAAGCCGCCCAATGAAAATTCCTTTACTTCATCATCGCGGATCGTGCGGATGCGTTGGCGCGAGGCGGTGTCGAAGAGGCCGACATTGAAGATGTCATCATAGCGGAGGTCGCCGCCCACCTTAAAAACAACATCACGCCCGGCGATTGAAATTGGGCGGGCATAGTCAAAGGCGCCGCCGAGCGTAACGCGTTCATCGCGTTGCTCAAACTCATCGCCGTTGATTGGATCATTCGCGAAATATGTGAAATTCGAAAACAGTGCGAAGTCATAGTAAAGAGCGTAAGCGGATAAAGAAAAACCTCCGATCGTCGCTTCACCATTCACCGCAATCCGCGTCGTTTCCCCGCCAAGATCAGAATCAATAAAACCAAGACGCGGAACAAAACCACTCTCGATGGCTCGCAATGGGATCTGGTCTGTTGATGACCACTGGGCATCATATGCGCTCAGGGAAAGGCTCCAGTCGGCAGCGTCCGTCTGGCGAGAGTATTTTAGAAACGCGTTATATTTCTCGAGATTTTCATCGAGCACATAAGGACTGTCATAGAAGAGAACTTCCGCCGCTGCTAACAGTTGGCCGCCGCCGAGATCGACGGACCCCGCCGTCAACCCGCGCCGATAACCGTTCTCACCGATCGTCGCCGAAGCAATATTTTCGTCGAGCGCATCGTAGGTTCTAAATGAAGCCGTCGCCGCCGCCGAAAAATCGCCAACGTCGGTGTAATAGGGTCCCTTGCGGAACTCGATGCGTTCGACGAGTTCGGGGATGATGAAGCTGAGATCGAGATAGCCTTGTCCGTGTCCATGCGTGCGGAAATTGACGGGCGCCCCATCGAAATAAACGGCGAAGTCAGTGCCGTGATCGAGATTGAAGCCGCGCAGAAAATATTGATTGGCCTTACCTGAACCGGAATGCTGTGTGGCGACAACGCCAGGGATAACCTCAACCAATTCACCGACACGGGAAAGCGGTCGGTCGTCGAAGTCGGCATAACCAACGACGCCTTCAGAGCCCGCCTTGGCGGAGCCGATCAAATTGATCTGACGGCCGTAAACGACGATTTCGTCCGAAGTCTGGGGGTGGGCGGCGAAAGCCGGAAAGGACGCTGCGGCAACGACAATGCAGGCAGCGTTCATTATGAGCGCGATCGCCGTAAACTTTCTGTGGTTAGCGCGTATGTACTGCATAACGCTTACTTTCATTTTGTATAGATTTGGCCGCGCCGTAGACGCCAAAAAATGGCCGACGACAACGCTTCCAGCGTCTACTGTCGAGTTATACGAATAAGGAAAAGCGCACGCCTTTGCGCGCGTTTTTCAAAACAAATTGTCAAGAGTGTTATTTGTGCGGCGGCCCGCGTACGAAAACGGGTGTTTCAAATTTGACGGCGACGCGTTGCAGCGCCGGAATTAAAATTCCGAGTCCAAACGCAATGTCTACGTTCAATTCGTATACGCATGTTGACGTAAATGCATCGTCGTCACTGGCGGCGAGGCAACAAAGTGTGCAAAGTGAACCGGATTCAATCGGGTCTCGATCACCGTGCTCGTGACGGTCGTCGTGATGGCTGTGATCATCATGGTCGCCATGATGAACATGGTCGACTTCCGCGTGCCCTGCCGCGATCAGTTGCCCCAAAGCAAAGATGAGCGTGGCTGCAAGAAGAGCCGCCCGTTCTCTCAGACTTTGTTTTACCCGCGCTGCCATCGTTCCCCACCTCGCAACTCGACAAGGCGCCTCACTTGGCGTTTAGATTTCGAAGCCAGCATCAAATCAAACTCGTTAGTGTTATGCTATCACAAGGAATTTCGGGTCATCCCGCATTCACGATAGGGCAAACCATGGTTAGCCGTATCGGTAACCATCGATGGTTTTAACTTCACACACAGCAAGAATGTGCGACCTTCAAGCTGAAAATTCCACTGTTGACCGGATAGCGCACATGATTAACACATCAAATCATTGAATAATGTGCCAGTGCGTTTGCCTCCCTGCCAGATAGTGCACATCCGCACCGTCGAAACACGCGCTTTGCTCCAGTTTAACCTGAAGTAGTTGACCATTCCATTCTGGAACCGCAACTTTGACATTGCCTTCAATCGCATGACACGTATCGGCGTATAACGGCCAATCGCCCCTGACGGGCGTCTCGCCCTGATTGTCCCACATGCCGATCGTCGGACCTGGGCCGTGACCCACAAAGCCGATCGGATGGGTGTAAACACTGCAGTTTATTCTCGACCTCCGGCACTTCTCGCGCGTCTTAGCAAGAATTTGGTTCCCTGTAAGACCTACTTCAAATGACGATGTGAGTTGATCCTGCCAACGATTGCCCGTTCGAAGCGCTGCTTTTATGCCTTTAGGCGCATTCTGCTCGCCGATCCGCGCGACATATCCCATCTCTTGCGTATCTGTGCACAGTTTTAGGTAGCAGATTCCGATATCAGTATGCAGAACATCGCCGCGGCGGATGACGCCGCCCTCCTCGCCACAGAAAGCTTGGTCTTCCTCACAGCCGAAACCAGGCCGCTGGATGTTTACATAGGGCATGAACCAGGGGTGGAGGTTAAGGTCTTCCAACCGTTGGCGTAAATACCAGGCGACATCGTCTGTCGTGGTGACGCCTGGCGTAATGACCTTGCTGGAAAAAGCTTCGCTGATAACCTTGCGCGCAAGCCCGACATTATGCCCATAGATTTCCGTTTCATGCGCATTGCGGGTTTCGGCCCAGCGCACGACGAGCGCTTCAGCCGAGGTAAGACGCTGCTGAAGTTCAGGCGTCAACACAGAGGCGAGCCTTTCATGAAGACCGTGCGTTAAACCATCAGCGATCGGCCAGTCGCGAGAGACATTAACGCCAATCCGGCCGGGGTTCTTTTCGGCGATGAGCTCACCCAGCGCCGCCCATTGTTCATCCAGCTCACCGCCTTCCCATGCGGACTCATAAGGTTCGCCGAGAGGATAACGATTAATTGTCAGCATCTCGAAATCGTCTCCCTGGCGATGGAAGACCAGCATCGTCGTACGGCGCGCAGCAAAGGTCGGTTGCGGGACCAGCGTAAAATAGATGGGATCTTCAGCGTATTCGCGGTTGAGGACGAGCCACATGTCAATGCCCGTTTCGTCCATCAACTTGGGCAGGAGAGTCTTCAGGCGATCCTCAACGATGGCATTCTCAACCGCGGGCCTTTCGCGATAGGACAACACGGCGTGTTCGCTCGTAACGACGCGGCCCTGGTCCCAGGACTGCGCCCATGCCGCCGGCGTCATGAGTGAAAATGCGAGCGCAGTGAAAGTAGTTTTCCAGTTCATAGGATGTCCCCCGATATGGTAGCGCCCAGCCGGATCCATAGGGCGTCAATTTGGTTCTCAACATTTGTGCAAAAAAAACTGGGTTGTGGAAGCAAAAAGTTTGCTCGAATCGACAATTGCGAACGAGCGCCGGCGATGGTCAGGCGTCGTACGTTTCCCACGACTCGATCTCGAGCGTGTATGCGGCGTCGCCGAGGTCATTCATATTACTTTTCGTTCGAAGAACGCCAACTGCCCAGATCGCGTCCCACTGGTTGCCGAGATCCATCGGCGCGTCGGCCGTCACATACACAAGTTGATTTGGCGGCGGCGGCGGGGTGTGAATGCAGGCGCCAAAATAAGGCACGAGCAGAAACTCCTTGACCTTGCCAGATTCCGTATATTCAAAAGGAACGACATAGCCAGGAATGCGCACGCGCTCCCCGTCAAGGTCTTCAACAACATTGAAGGTACCGATTTGCGGCATGAAGTCGAGTTCAGAGCCTTCCGGGATGCTGGCGTAGTCCCCCTCTTTCGCAGCATCAAAGAGGCTTTGCGCTTGTTGTGACTGAAGCTTATCGTCGAGTTGCGCGAAATACTCGTTGTATAGCCGGTCGATTTCTTCAATCTCGCCCTCGGGCAGCAATGTTTCCCAGTTAATCGTGCGCGGCTTCTCGACACTCGCCTCAGCGGTAGTTGTCTCGGCGGGCCCCGAGCAAGCGGCTGCGAATAGCGCAATGAAGAGCAAGAGCATTCTCATAGGCGCTTCATATGAAGATCGATTGCACAACGTTCAAGGATAGAGAAAGAACACGACAGGCGCGGCGGTGCGCCATTCACAAATTTCGTGTCTTATCCCACGCCAAGTTGTGTTGCGAACAAAGCGAGCATGCGGGCCCAGGCGCGTTCGGATTGTTCGGGATGATGCGCGCGCGAATCCGTCGGCACCCATCCATGCATTGCGTCTTCATAGACTTCTATCTCTGCAGGAACGCCTGCTGCTTCGAACGCAGCGATCAGCGCACCTCGGGCGTCAGGCTGGCGTTCATGATCATTTTCAGCGATGGCGATTAGCACGCCACCGGTAATCTTGTCCGCCAAGAGATGCGGACTATCCGCCTCCTCGGTGACGAGACCGCCCCCATGGAACGAGGACGCAGCCTTGATCCTATCCGGCACGGCCGCTGCTGCGCGGAGCGTCCATGACCCCGTCATACAAAACCCGACAGCGCCAATGCCGCGCGCGACGTCAACAGCGGGCTGCTTGTCCAGCCATGCAGCAAGCACCGTTGCGTCTGCAACAACGGTGTCGGGAGACAAGGCGGAATAATGCGGCGTAACGCGTTCACGGCCGCCCGGGTCGCGAAAGCTCTCACCGTCAAAAAAGAGTCTCCCCTTCATCGTGCGGTAATAGGGGTTTACGGCGAGAACGCTATATCCCTCAGCAGCAAGCCGCCGCGCCATATCAAAAAACGCTGGCCGCACACCGTGAATATCAGGCCAAAAGATCACCGCGGCGTGAGCGCCCTCACTTGGATGGATGAAAATCGCATCCGCCTCGCCCTCGGGAGTTGGCACTAAGACTTCGGTCTCTGTGACGCTTGTGCCTTTACGTTCCGGTGAAGCGCAAGCTGCCGTCGCCAGGCTGCCGGCGGCAATGGCCGCTGATGCGCCGACCGTAAATCCGCGTCGCGTCAGGGCCTTTTTCTCTAGATACGCATCCAGTTCCCGTTCGGTGGTTTCATCACACATGATTGGCCCTTTCGATCTTCAAGAACGCTGAGCTTAGCAGCAACGGTGGCAGATTGAACACTAAACAATGGTCACAAGCACTGGCGTCGGCGCAGGCATGCGATCACCGCCTTGCAGCCTAACTTCGCACCTCTTAGAGTGGCGATCATGCGAATCGCCGAACTTTGGCGGAACGACTTGTCGGAAACGTAAAAGACGTCGCCGGCGCACGCCCGAAACCAGGGGCGAAGCAATCGGGAGAGCGCCTTTTGGGGATCCGCACCGTCCGCTGGCTGACAGCCGTCTACATGATCGCCTTTTTGATTGCCGTCACCTGGCCTGGCTTTTTGCTTTTCAATCGCGTGACCCCGATCATCTTTGGCCTGCCGTTTAATCTGTTTTGTATTGCCCTTTTCATTGTGTTCGGGATGGTCGTGCTATCCTTGCTCTACCACAGTGAGCAAAGCCACGACGACGAGAAACGCTGAAATGGAGCGTTGGCAGATCATTGGACTGATCATCGCCGTCTATCTCGGCGTGACACTTTCCATCGGACTACTGTCAGGACGCAGGGCGTCGAAAAGCGTGCAAGGCTACGTGGCGGGCGATCGCGACTTCGGCTTGCTAGTCATGTATTTCGTGCTTGGCGCGTCAGTCTTTTCCGCCTTCGCCTTTCTTGGCGGACCAGGCTGGGCCTATTCGCGCGGCGCGGCAGCTTTTTACATCCTGTGCTACGGCGTCTTGGGCATGACGCCGTATTTTTTTATCGGCCCGAAAGCAGCAGAACTCGGCCGGCGAAACGGATATGTAACGCAAGCGCAACTTATTTGTGGCCGGTTTCCATCGCGCCTTTTGTCCGTACTCATCGCAACGCTGACATTAATCGCATTCCTTCCTTACATCACGCTGCAAATGCGCGGTGCGGGCATCGTTATTGAAGCGGTGACTGACGGCAATGTGCCGCTCTGGGCTGGCGCCGCTGTCGCCTATGGCGTTGTCATGATCTACGTCTTGTTCAGCGGCGTTTCCGCCGTCGGCTGGACAAATACGTTTCAAGGCTTTTTTATGTTGGCGATCGCGTGGTCGCTTGGCCTTTATCTACCCATTGAGCTTTATGGCGGGGTCGGACAGATGTTCGAGCAAATTCAGGCCGAACGACCGGAGCTTTTGACTGTACCGGGACTGACGGCGTCCGGCGATCCTTGGAGCTGGGGCGGATATTCGAGCGCCATCATCGTTTCCGCCGTCGGGCTTATGATGTGGCCGCATCTTTTCATGAAAGCTTTCACGGCGCGCAGCGATCGCACCTTGCGGCGCACGGTGGTTTTGTTTCCGACATTTCAATTGTTTCTGATACCAGTCTTTCTTATCGGTTTCGCTGGCGTTCTCTATCCGGCAAGTCCGGAATCATCGGACTTCATCCTGCCCTTTATGATTTTGAATTCCGATCTGCCAGCGATTGTCGTCGGCCTTTTCTGCGCCGGCGCCTTGTCGGCGTCCATGTCGACCGGCGATTCCCTGATGCACGCCGCCGCTTCCGTCACCGTGGAAGATGGACTGGGCCCCTTCATCAAGCTTTCCGATCAGCAGCAACGTCGCCTCATACAGGGCTTTGTGCTCATCACCGGTCTTGTCGCTTATTACTTCGCGATCAATGATAGTTCATCGTTGGTGGTCCTCTTGCTCACCTCTTACGGTTTGATCTGCCAGTTGGCGCCGCCCATCGTCGCCGCGCTCTATTGGCGCAGAGCAACAACGCCAGGCGTGGCGGCGGGCTTTGCAGCAGGGTCCGGCGTTGCCATCTTTTTCTTCCTGACAGGATATTTCGGCGCCGATCTGCGCCCATTCGATCTTCATGAAGGCGTATTAGGCCTGATCGTTCACGTTCCAACCATGATCATCGTCAGCCTCCTGACCAAGCCACAACCAGAAGCGTGCCAGGCGGCGTTTGTAGAATTGCGAGAAAACACAAAATGAAAACAAGAGTTTTAATGATCCTTTTTGCGCCGTTTCTGCTTTGGGCCTGTGGAACCGAAGAAACAGCTGCGCCGACTGTTCAACTTGAATATCCAGACGCCATCGCTCCTGAACTCGCAGAGCGATTTTCAGCCCTCGCTTTGACGTGTGTTCATAAAGAGTTTCCCAACAAGATTTCCCGGACCACCGACAACGCCGAAGCGATTGGAAGGCCCAAGGAAATTTTCCCAATCTTTTATGGATGTTTCGATTGGCATAGTTCAGTGCACGGGCATTGGCTCCTGGTGCGTTTGTTGCGGATCGGACCGCAGGATGCGTCATGGAGAGGCACCGCGATTGAAAAATTGAACCAGAGCTTCTCGCCTGAGAAACTAGCAGGCGAAGTTGCAAATTTTGCGAGACCAGCGCGCGGGTCGTGGGAACGTCCCTATGGTCTTGCCTGGTACCTGCAATTGACGACGGAGCTCCGCGAGTGGGATGACCCTCAAGCAAAGCAGTGGCTGGAGATTTTGGAACCCTTGGAAACGGATATTGTCGTCAGTCTCAAAGAATGGCTTCCGAACCTCGTATACGCAATTCGGTTAGGCACGCACAATCAAAGTGCTTTCGCCTTTGGTTTAATGCTCGACTGGGCAAGAGTTTCTGAGGACATAGAACTGGAACAGTTGATTATTGAGCGCTCAAGGGCCTTCCATATGGAAGATGTCGATTGCCCGTTGGCCTACGAACCAAGCGGTGAAGATTTTCTGTCGCCTTGCTTGATGGCGGCGGACCTGATGAGACGCATTCTGCCTCCTGAAGAGTTTTCGGCTTGGCTGACTGATTACCTTCCGCAAATACCGACAGATGGCGCCGGCGATTGGCTGGCCCCCGGCATTGTTAAAGACGCCAGCGACGGTAAACTTGTGCACCTCGACGGCGTCAATTCTTCGCGCGCCTGGAACCTCTACAACATTGCGCGCGCATTGCCCGAAGACGACAAGCGAAAAGCAGCGCTCGTCGCGGCTGCAAAAATTCATGCAGATGAAGGCGTCGCCGCAGTCTCGGCGGAACATTACTCTGGCAGCCATTGGCTCGCATCATTTGCGACCTACCTCATGACGGATCGAGGGTGGAATGAATGAAATGCAGGCTTATTAGATTCAGCGTTGATAACTATCGGAATGCTTGGGAATGAAACGCACCGCTGCCGCGAGCTTTACCACGTGAGAGACGAATGCGAAAAACAAGGCAAGAAAAGTTGGGGATACGCTCGTATTTGATATTGAGAATCAAATTCATAATCTGTGCACTATTCTCGCTACGAGTTTGACAGATTGTCGAGTGAGCGAGCAATGACGTCACGCCATCATTTTTTCGATCGGCAATACGAGTATGGCGCTGGCGCCGAGTTTCTTTAGTTCTTCAAGCGTATCCCAGAAAACGCTCTCGCGGCAGACCGCGTGAATAGCGACCTTATCGCTGTCGCCCGCCAGTTCGAGAATGGTCGGCGCATCCGCTCCGGGCAGGTATTCAGCTATCGCCGGGGCCGCGGCGCGCGGCGCGTTCATCATCACATATTTTGCGTCGCGCGATGTGATAACGCCCTTGATGCGCGTCAGCAACGCTTCGAAAACCTCCTGTTTTTCGCTCGTGAAAGCGTTGGCGTTGCGGATGAGAAGGGCTTCCGACTCAAAAACCATCGCAACCGGCGCGAGGCCATTTGCGTCAAGGGTCGCGCCAGTTGAAACGATGTCGCAAACCGCATCAGCGATTTTGAGGCGCGGCGCCACCTCCACGGAACCTTTCATGGTAACCACATGAGCGCTGACGCCCTCGCGCGCCAGCCAGGCTTTGGTGAGCGCTGGATAGGACGTGGCGATGCGTTTGCCTTCCAGCATTAAGGCGCCGTCAAAGGTCCAACCTTTAGGCGCAGCGAGTTTTAGTTGACAGCGCGCAAAGCCGAGCCGCATGACCTCCTTGGCGGGGGCTTCATGGGTTTCGCTGAGACGCTCCTCTTCGAAAACATTCTCGCCCACAATGCCAATGTCACAAGCATCGTCGGCGACAAATGCCGGGATGTCATCGTCGCGCAAGAGCAGCACGTCAATGGGCAGTTCCCGCACCCTGCCGAACAGCTTGTCCTTGCCGCGCGAGATGGTAAGGCCGCACTTCTTTAAAAGCTCAAAACTGCCCTCCGATAATCGGCCAGACTTTTGAATGGCGATGCGCAATCGTTTTTCACTCACAACACTCTCCAGAATAGATCTCGAAAGATCCGCCTAAAGACGGTCCAGCACCAATCGATAACCGCGGTGGCTTTCTTCGCGCAGAAATCGCGCCACGCGCGCTATGGTCGTGGTCGATGCGCCGGTCTCGGCGGAAATACCGCGATAGGAATGACCGCCCTCGTCTAACAAGCGCGCGATGCGCCAGCGCTCGGCGAAAGCTTCAAGTTCTGCGGGCGTAGCAAGATCGCGCAGAAATCTGCCCGCCTCGGGGCCAGATTTCAGCTTTGCAAAAGCGTCAAACAACGCCTTTTCGTCTTTCCTGCGCCGGGCGCTCATATTCTGTTTGGACGGACCTTTCATTTGGTCGCCTCTCCTGTTTCTGCAGCGCGCCGACTGGACATCGCCATTTCACTGCTACGAGACGCCGGCCCAAGCCGCCGTCAACTCCCCGCGCCATCGTGCCACTGTATCAATGTATTAATACAGTGGCACGATGATGACAACCCCCCCGGCGAGGATTGATCTATATCGTGAATTACGGGTGATCGGGAGGGTTCGGCCAATCGGAATAAAATCGTGGCGTGACAGGCTGGCGTTCCCGGTTCTTTAGGCAGTTATTCTGTAGGACCGCC
The DNA here is from genome assembly GCA_028285645.1 of Hyphococcus sp. Classification (GTDB taxonomy): domain Bacteria; phylum Pseudomonadota; class Alphaproteobacteria; order Caulobacterales; family Parvularculaceae; genus Hyphococcus. Next base: position 24,284 of record JANQOV010000160.1, on the reverse strand, counting down.
GCAGATAAAGCCGCACGGAAAGCGCAATCAGCGCGGCAATATAGAGCATCGCCCAACCAAGCCACAGCCAAGCAGCGCCGCTCGCGCCAGCGCGAAACGCCTCATAGGCTTCGATGATCGGCGCCGTTGGAAACACAAAAAGCAGCCAACGGTAAAGAGCGTCCGGCGGCGTCAGATATAAAAGCGCGCCTGGCGCGGTCATGACGCCGATGAACTTACCGAGCGCCAGTGCTTCGACGCGGTTTGACGCAAGCGCAGAGATCACAATCATCGCGACTGGGCCAATGAAAGCTGCGGCGACGCAAAGCGCCAGCCATTCAAACCACGCTAATTCAACGGCCTGCCAAGTTGAATTGACCCCTACCGCTAAGAATAATGCAACGCAGGTGAGCGCAACCCAAACTAAGGGCATCCGCATCAGGATCATTTGAACAGGCGGCAAAGGCGCAACGAGTAACGCAGCGCGGACGCGGGTTTCCGCCTCCTCAATCAGCGGCAGCCCAAACATCATCCCGAAACTGGAAGGGTTCGTTATGATAGAGAAGATGATGACATAAGGAATCCACTGCGTGAGGTGCACAATGCCCCAGGCTTGCTTGTTAACGCCAGCAACCATAATGAGGCCAACAGCAACGGCAGCGATCAAAAATACCATGAACAAAAACTGGTCGCGCACGAGGCTGCGCAGATCAAGCATCAAGATGGAGAAAAACGCCCGCACGGCTACAGCCCTTCCGTCACGATGCGTTGGTCATAGTCGCCAACTGCGCGCTTGAGGCCGAAGCCGACAATCAGCAACAGATAAGCAACCCCGTAGAATAGATCTGCAGTCGCGACCGATACTGAAACGCCGGCCTCCAACACGATCAGCATGGCGTAAGACGGAATCACCCGCAGCAGCAAGTCAATTGGCGCCGGCGCTAGATCGAAAAAAGCAGCGATCGGCAAAATCGAAATCATCGAGAAGATAATGAGACTGGAAATAAAACCGTTCATCGATCGCGTCGGCGCGACGAGCACAAACCCGATCACCACCGCGGCCGCATTAGTAAGAACAAGCGCGAACAACATCATCGGCGCATTGAACGCCGCGCCTGCGGCGACGATCGCAATGACGCCGCCCGACAGCACCCCGAGAAACGTAAACGTTGCGATTTTTGAAACGACATAGACCCAGCCGGGAGACGGGCTTACGCCGAGCGCGGAAAGCGTGCCGGCGGTTCGTTCCATGGCGATGACCCCGCCCACGAAGGAAAGCCCGATCACTGCAGGATCGACAAAAATAAGCGCCGCTACCAATTTCGGCGGGATCGGATCGAGCGGAATCATCAACACGACGGCGCAAACAAAAGCCGTCGCTACGGCAGTCGCCGCATAAAGATGGGACCGCCATTGAAGCAGCGCATCCCAACGGATCATTTGCGCAAGCGCACTCACGCAGCGCCGCCTTCCGGTCCGAGGGTTACGCCTGTTACTTTTGCGAAGACCTTCTCAAGGCTTGCTTCCTGACTATGTATGGTCCGGATCGCATGTGTTGAAAGAAACTTTCTGAAGTCTTCATTGTCACCCAGCCCGTCTAGGGGAAAATTTTTGATAGCCTTCTTGCCTTCAACTTCAGCCACGACTTCTACTCGCCGTTCGCCATAGCGCGCCTTTAGGTTTTCCGGCGCATCCAGCGTATTCATGGCGCCAGCGACAATGAAACCGACGCGATCACACAATTCGTCAGCATCATGCATATTGTGGGTCGTCAGAATGATCGTCTTGCCGGCTGTTTTTAGGTCGCTGATGATCGTCTTGATGCGCCGCGCGCTTGTGGGATCAAGGCCGGTGGTCGGCTCATCAAGAAATACAAGTTCCGGATCGTGCAGCAACGCGCGCGCAAAATTTAGCCGCACCATCATGCCCTTGGAAAAGTCTGCAACGCGCCGGCCCGCAGCGTCTTCCAGTCCGACCATTTCAAGAAGCCTTTCCGGCGGCGCCGTTGTCGACGCATAGAGCGACGCGAAAAATTCGAGATTCTCCTTACCGGTCAGCCGCAGATAATGGTTCGGCAATTCAAACCCGACCCCGATCCGCTCAAAATAGTCATGTCCCCAGTCTTTGATATCGCGCCCCAGCGATGACACCGACCCAGTCTCGAACCGTCGGATCTGACGCGTCAGGATGCGCTGCAGCGTGCTTTTGCCGGCGCCGGAAGGCCCAAGCAGGCCGAAAATCTCGCCCCGTCGCACCTCAAAATGGAGGTCTCGCAACGCTGGCTGTTCGGCTCCGGGATGGGCGTAGGACAAGGCACTGACGAAAATCAGCGGGTTATTGCTTTGGCCGGACGTAGATTGTTGGGTTTGGGGCGCCATGGCGAGGTTTTCCTGCACGGATAGGCCCTTGCCGGGCCTTGATCCGATCCCCCGGCAATAGCCGAAAATCGGCCCCTGCGCCTCCTTGAAATTCACGCGGCCTTCCTCTATAGACCCCCGCTCATTGAGAGATTTTCAAGCCGCCGCGAGGGCTCAAAAGCCCGCCGCTGCGGCTGTTTTTTGCGTGAGGACGCTAATCCCATGGCCGAAACCGACGTTTTTTACTGTGAACCGCGCGAGCGTACAGGCACTGGCGGCGCAAGGGCCGCAAGACGTGAAGGTTGGATCCCCGGCGTGCTTTATGGCGGCGGCGATAATCCTGTGCCGATCCGGCTGAAGCACAATGAAGTGCAAAAGGCGTTTCTAGCCGGCCGACTGAAATCACATCTCGCCAAGATCGACGTTCCCGGCGAGGAAGGCCAGCAGCCGGTAATCGCTCGCGCTGTGCAGGTGCACCCGGTAAAAGGCATGCCAATCCACGTGGATATGCTGCGGGTCGATGAGAAAACCCGCATCGACGTTGAAGTGCCGGTTCGCTTCCTTAACGAAGACCAATCTCCGGGTCTTAAGAAAGGCGGCGTGCTTAACGTCGTCCGCCACGCTGTCGCAGTTTATGCGCCGGCGACGGCGATTCCAGAGATCTTTGAAATCGATGTCACCGGTCTTGAGGTGGGCGATACGATCCACGTATCCGCCATCACGCTGCCGGATCGCGTGGAACTCGTCACCAAGGATCGCGACTACACGATTGCCACGATTGCCGCGCCGTCAGCGCTGAAATCGGCAGAAGATGAGGCCGAAGCGGCGGAAGCAGCGGAAGACGGCGAAGCTGCAGAAGGCGAAGAAGCGGCGACTGAAGGCGGCGAAGACGCTGGCGGCGACAAAAAAGAAGATTAAAGCGCCGGCGCTTTCATTAGCGCTGATCGCTATCGCCGCTCGCAACCGGAGCGCATCCTATGCTTCTCCTTGTCGGCCTCGGTAATCCGGGCGCAGAATATGCGCGCCATCGCCATAATGTCGGTTTCATGGCTGTCGATGCGATCGCTGAACACTATGGCTTCGGAGCACCACGCGCAAAGTTTCAAGGCGAGTTGCGCGAAGGCTTTGTTGAGGACCGGGGGCGGCGCACAAAAGCCCTCATTCTAAAACCAATGACCTTCATGAATGAGAGTGGTCGCTCTGTTGGAGAAGCTGCGCGGTTTTACAAGCTGGCTCCCGAAGACGTCATCGTCTTTTACGATGAGCTCGACCTTGCGCCCGGCAAGCTGCGCATCAAAACCGGCGGCGGCGCGGCGGGCCATAACGGCATTAAGTCAATAGCAGCGCATTTGGGCGCCGATTTCAGACGTGTGCGAATTGGTATCGGCCATCCCGGTGAAAAATCAAAAGTCACGGGTCATGTGCTCGGTAATTTTTCGAACGCGGACCAGAATTGGTTAGCACCGATGCTCGACGCCATCGCTGCCGCCGCGCCCTTCCTCGCAGAAGACGACAAGCGCTTCGCCAGCGACATCGCCCAGCGCTTGGCGCCGGCAAATCCGCCCGCTGAATATACGAAACAAACAACAAAGCGCGAAGACGCGCGCAGCGAAGCAGACAAGAAACGGACAAAGACGCAAGATCCACAGGAAAAACCGCCCGAGGAGCGTGGACCTTTCGCAGCCCTTGGCCGAATACTTGGTCGCGACAAGGGCTAGGCGCACAAGCAGGAATAAAAGAGGAAACTAACAGCACATTTTGCTGTTTTGCGGATCCGTGCCGGCCCCATAATGCGATTCCAATTCTGACATTAGATTGAAGCTGTGCTAGATTCCCCTCAGAAAGCGGAATGAGTTTTGGCTGATATTTTCATCTCATATGCGCGGCCTAACCGCGACAAAATCGAGAAGCTCAGTAAAGCACTCGAAGCAAGCGGGTATTCTGTTTGGTGGGATCGCCGAATAGAAATTGGCGCTGAGTTCTCAAAGGATATTGAGCGGGAATTGAATGAAGCAAAAGCCGTGATCGTCGCTTGGTCCGCGGATGCAAATCAATCTTCCTGGGTCAAGGACGAAGCGTCAGCAGCACACGAACAACAAAAACTCATCCCGGTGCGCTTGGATACGGAACGCCCGCCAATAGGGTTTCGTCAGTACCAATCGCTTGATCTTTCAGACTGGCGTGGCGACACCGAGGCTGCACCGTTTCAACAATTACTTGATGCTTTGAAGTCAATACCGAAAGAAGGCGTTGAAAGCCCCTCGCCGCCAATGGCGCGCCAGTCAACAATACTCTCCGATAAAAGAATTTGGGGCGGCGCCTTAGCCTTAGCAGTAGTCGTTGGATTGGCGGCGGTTGCAATCATTTCAAGTCGCGACAGTCGTTCGGAACCCGTCGCCGATACGACGTCATCAACAAAAACGAACGAGGCGCCTGCAGCAAAGGGCGACAGCGCGACGGGGGCGGTTTCCCTGGCAGTGCTGCCTTTTGTCAACATGTCGTCCGACCCCGAGCAGGAACACTTCGCTGACGGTCTTACTGAAGAACTTCTCAATTGGCTCGCGAATGTTGAGGGGCTTGAAGTGCCCGGCCGCACATCATCCTTTCGCTACAAAGGCAAGCTCGAAGACATGCGCGAGATTGGACAAGGTCTCAATGTCCAATATCTGCTCGAGGGAAGCGTACGGCTCTCAGGCGACCAATTGCGCATAACGGCACAGCTCATCGAAGCGGAAAATGGCTTTCACTTATGGTCACAAACCTACGACCGCAAGCTCGATGGCATCTTTGCGATCCAGGACGAGATTTCCCGTCTCGTTGTCACTGAACTCCTCGGCGCCATTCCCGAAAGCGGAATAAACAACCCAGCCGCCGTTGGCAATGTCGATGCAAAGGCGCACGAACTGTATCTCGAGGGGCGCGCGCTTTGGAATGCACGAAACCTGCCTGATGCTTTTGAAAAGTTTCGCGCTGCGACGGAAATTGACCCAAATCATGCATTAGCACAAAGCTATAAGGCGGTACTGGCCGCCTATGCGATTCATAATGGTTTCACCCTAAGTGTCGGCGGCGAAAGCAATCGCTCAATAATGAACGCAGCGATAAGTAGAGCTGTTTCGCTACAACCAACTTCAGCAGACGTCCTGTTTGCGCAAGGTTGGGTGCAGGAATTTGGCGCATCCATGCAATCTCGTGGCGGATCGGGGGATAGCGCCGCGAAAACGCTCGCCTTAGGTTTTTATGACCGCGCCGTTCGCGCGAATCCGCGCCATGTGGAAGCTTTGCATGCACTCTCCAGAATCACGCTGGATTCGAAGCGAAAAATTGAACTTTTAAACCGCGTTCTTGATATCGATTTCGGCCTCGTCTCAGCACGTCGCAATCTTCAAGACAACTATTTGCAGCTGGAGGACTTCGACTCCGCAATTCAGCTTGCCGAACGCGCCTACACATTGATGCCTGAAACATCGCGTGCTGAAGGCGCAATCCTGGCGCGTAACATTGGCGATATCGAGAGAATGGGCGAATACCTTTTCCGCGACTGGAGCGGCCCTGGTGTTGACGAGTTTTCCCGGCTTCTGCGCGCTGCTGTTCTTGCCGATCTTGGCCGCATGGAGGAAGCTGTATTCCTGTTGGAAAGGGAAGTTGAGGAAACTTCCTCGCCAAATTGGGCATTGTTCACGAGCTTGCAGGCGCACGGTCTACGAAAGCAGTCGGAATCCGAGCTTGCAATTGCAGAACAGATTTACAACCTCAAAGACCGACCGCGCTGGGCAAATGGGGCGTTGTCTGAATCGTTGCTGGCGAACGGCGATCCGCAACGCGCTCTTGAGATCATTGTCGAGGCGCGGCCGGACCTTGTTCAGCCTAACGATCCGCAAATCAATATCAGCATGTTCAATTCCGTTTTTGATCGGGAGGCCGTTACAGGAGCACTGATCCTGGACAAGCTTCAACGCCACGATGAGGCTGACAGCATTTGGGCCGCATCAATTGACGCTTCCGTTAGCGATCCTATGACAGGTTGGCGACAGCACCTTGCTCGCGCCATCCTGCACGGTCATTCCGGAGACATCGACGCGGCAATCTCCGAACTGCAAACAGCCTATGACAAGGGTTTCCGCTTTGTTTACAGCTTCAACTGTAACGGCTGTATCGACAGAGATTTTTACGACGCCAACGGCTATTTTGAACCTCTGTTCGAAGAGACGGAATTTCAACAAATCCTAGCGCAGATCGAAGCGGAAAATGCGGCAACTCTTGCGCGGTTAGATGAGCGGCACAACATCTTGGCGCGCGTTCGTGAAATGATGGCCAAAGACGATCAGGCGGGCGAGTAACAGAGCCTATGCCTGGCGGGATTCAATCCTGCAGCAGCCGTAGTCGTCTTCGGATGTGTTCAAATCTGCCCAGACGCCGACCCGCTTCAACGCCGCCATTTACCCCCTCGCCGATCTGCGCTAGGCCCGGCGGCGAGTAAATATTGACGAGAATCTTATGGGCTTTAAATGCGGCATAGTTGGGCTGCCAAATGTGGGCAAGTCGACGCTTTTTAATGCGCTGACGAGGACCGCGGCGGCGCAAGCGGCGAATTATCCGTTCTGCACAATTGAACCGAATGTGGGCGACGTGGCCGTGCCAGAACCGCGCCTTACTAAGCTGGCGGAGATCGCCAAATCGGCGGAAGTGATCCCTGCACGCATGCAGTTCGTCGATATCGCCGGTCTTGTTAAAGGCGCATCGAAAGGCGAAGGCCTTGGCAATCAGTTTCTGGCGAACATTCGCGAGGTCGACGCGGTAGTGTACGTGCTGCGCTGTTTCGACGATGACGACGTCACCCACGTGGCCGGCGCCATCGATCCGATTGCGGATTTTGAGGTCGTTGAAACCGAGCTGATGCTGGCGGACCTCGAAAGCCTTGAAAAGCGACGGGTCAATCTTGAGAAAAAAGCGAAAGGCCAGGACAAGGAAGCAAAAGCGACGCTCGCGCTAGTCGATCAGGCGCTGTCCGCCTTGCGCGACGGGCGACCAGCGAGATCAATCGAAATCGAATCGGAAGATCAAAAGGATTGGACCGGTCTGCAATTGCTGACGGCTAAACCGGTTTTGTTCGTCGCGAATGTGGACGAAGACGCCGCCGCTGATGGCAACGATTACGCCCGCGCTGTTGAAACCCGCGCCAAGGAAGAAAACGCCGCGGCGATTGTCATCTCCGCGAAGATCGAATCCGAATTGGCGCAGCTCCCCGAGGAGGAACAGGGCGATTATCTTGATAGCCTCGGCCTTGAAGAACCAGGCCTAAATCGCCTTATCCGCACCGGTTATGATTTGCTGGGGCTTCACACCTATTTCACCGCTGGCCCGAAAGAAACACACGCCTGGACAGTCCAACGCGGCGCAACAGCGCCTGAGGCCGCCGGCGTTATTCACACCGATTTCGAAAAGGGCTTCATTCGCGCCGAGACGGTTTCTTATGAAGACTATATAGCGCTCGGCGGCGAACAAGCCGCTCGAGACGCCGGCAAGCTACGCCTCGAAGGAAAAGATTACATCGTTCAGGACGGCGATGTTATGCACTTCCGGTTCAATGTCTAATGCCGGATCTGAACATCACGTGTTTCAAAAGCGACCTCGCGCGTAAAGGATGGCGTTGAAACGCGGCGGCGATAAAGAACGGCAATAATCAGCGCTGCGTAAAGCGGCGCTGACACACGCCAAACCTGCCAGAAACTGAATTCAACCAAAGCAGAAACAGTAAAAGCTGCAATCGCGCCGGCGGCGGCCGCCTTTTCAAGCCGCGACAACGGCGCAGCAAGCAGCGCTTTCAACGCAAAGCTACATGCGGCTGAGAACAGCAAAACACCAGGCAGACCGAGTTCGAGCCAAACCTGAAGAAATAGACTATGGGGATGTGTCGGTAGCAAAGACAAAGGATGTGCGAGCGACGCCATATCAAACTGTTCGCCGCGTTGATGGATGACGCGGGCAAAATCCGCTCCGCAACCCCAAGGCAGGCATTCGAGGGCTTCTCGCGCCGCGTTTTGCCAGATCACCAGGCGATGGGCTGAGGACGCCGGCAAATGGGAAGAATAAACGTCAATGACGCGCTCGGCCGGAATAAAAACCGCGGCAAGCGCAATGAGGAGCGCCGAAGCAAACAGCGCCCCTAGCGCAACGAGAACGCCATTCGGCCATTTGAGCGCTATCAAGTAAGCCGCCCCTGCAAACGCAAGCGCAACGACATTCGCTTTGATCGGAAAGGCCGCCGCCGCTATAGCCATCGCCGCAAACAGAATGAGGGCTAAAAACCGCCTGGCCGTAACATCATACGCAAGCGCGACTAAGGCGGTGCTCACGCCAACAACTATCGTAGTCCCGCGCCCAAGGCCGATCAGGTCGCGCACGCGATCAGGGGACGAATCCGTATACGGTATATAATGGCGAATAGCCCCGCCGGTCGCGGCTTCTACAAGTAACAATGCGACCGCCGTAACACCCGCGGCCAGAATCCATTTACTCCATCGCCTAATCACTGCAGCCTCCGCCGCCAGCGCCAGCCACACCGCCGCACCACCAGCGAGAACCGGTGCCAACGCGCCAAGCGCTAATTGCGCGGTGCCTGCGCGCGGTGCCCAAAAGCCGGTGACGCCGATCCAAATGCAAAAGCCCAAGTAAAAAAGCCCGGCCAGAACGAGCGGTTCACGCCAATACCCGCGGTCAAGAAAATAGGCGCTGCCGCGCCGAAAAAGATCATAACGCAACGCAACCGCGAGCCCAGCGACGATGATTGCCGGCGCAATAGCGCGATGCGTGAAAATAACCGCCACCGGAAATAGAACGCCAGCGGTGATAAATATACTCCGCATTGCATAATTGGAAAATCTGACTGGAAAAGGCAAAAGAGCCATCTTATGAAACAACCGGCATGCATACGGGCCAATTCGGCGGGCGGGCTCTCGCTCTCGCCGCCAATCAAATTCATGATTATCTTATTGGTTTGCGAAGGTATAGGCAGGAATGAAGATTTTCGGCGTCGGGCTCAACAAGACCGGAACAACGACGCTCGGCGCAGCCGCAGCGCTTTTCGGACTACGAACAAAAAGCTGGGACGCGGCGCTGTTTCGTTCAACAATTATAAACAAAGAGCGTGCGGTCTTGTGGGAGACTATCGACCAGTTCGATGTTTTTGATGATTTTCCGTACTCGCTGTTATATCGCGAGATAGACGCGCGATACCCTGGCTCAAAGTTCGTTCTTACCGAACGCGAAAGCGTTGAAAAATGGCTGAAGTCCATCAAGGCACACGCAATGCGCGCAAGCCCTCTGTCGGTCACCCACAAGACCGTCTACGGAAGCCGATTTCCACACGGAAATGAGGACGCTTATATTGATTACTACAACAACCATAATACAGAGGCGCGTGGGTATTTTGACGGCCGACCGGATGATTTCCTAACGATATGCTGGGAAAAGGAAAAAGACCTTGACCGCCTTGCCGAGTTTTTCGGCGTCGAAGCGCCGACAACACCGGTGCCACACGCCAATGCGAGAGCAGCAAAACTCGCGAACCCAACGCGTCTCGCCTACAACTTCGCAGCGCGCCTTTGGCAAAACCTTTGATGCTGTGCGCTCACCGACTCAAAAGCGTCACACTACTGCGTCGTCGTTGCTGACCGAGCCGTGATACCGCCATGCTCCGTCTTCGAAATAAAAGAACCCCGACGTCCGGTGAGGCGGATCGGCAAAGGGAAATATCTCAATCACGCATTCATATCCGCGCTTTGACAGTGCACCGTTGACTCCATCGGGTATTTTTTTGTTTGCCCGCCGCTCGCAGCGCTCAACGAAAACAGCGACCGGTTGGCTGTGATAAGAACGGACATTGCGCGCGGATCGCGGGTCCCGCCACATCGTGGCGCTGCGATCATAGTGGATCATAATCGCCTCTAGCGCATCAGCGTTTGACGGCGGGCCGTAGGATGGAAATCCGGCGACGAGGAGGCACAAAAATCCAAGCATAAAGGCTGTTTCGTCCTTCCCAAAACGAAGCATAGCAAGCCTAGCCTGCACAGCTTAACGCCCGCTTTACCGTTTGGTTTACGATTGTTTAATGCTCACAACTTATAGCTGCGCACATGAAATCACGCATCCAACAATTGAGAGGCGTATCGCGCAGGAGCGCAGAACGCATCGCCACCGCTCAAAAGGTGACATATGCGGTCAATGACGGGCCTATCCATTCGGGTTTGACGATTGATCTTACCCATAACAGTCTCGCCATCCACAGCGCCTCGCACGTAAAACGCGGCGATTTCGTTTCTGCACAGATAGAAAATTTACCGCCTGTGGAAGGCCGCGTCGTGCGCGTCTTAGAAGAAGGCTTCGCGATCCAGCTCGCCGGCGTAAACTACGCCATCGTTGCACATGCGCAATGCGAACGCGCTGCAAAGACACTTTCCAAAGAAAGAGCCGTTGGAAATGTTTTATCACAAACCACTGGCGTGTTTTTCAGACTGGTGGCCAAACAGCCCGCTTGGGCGCGCTTTGCGACCGAACACCGCGCCATGAACATCGGCGACCGTCACTTTCTAACGATTGTCAGCGAGGAAGACCTAGATGTCGATAATGTCAGCAATGTTTGGGTTAACATCGACGATTCGCGATGGGTCGCCCGTCTCATTCGGATTGGCCATCGCGACCACCTTTCGATGGTTGTCATCGCTCTGAACGACTGGCAAATGCGTATGGCGGCAGTTTACGGTCTTAGCGTTTGCATCGTGTTCGAAGACTTAAAGGAATGGACAGCGGCGGCGCCCTTGAAGCCTGTCGCCAATTACCTTGAAGCGCTTGAGGGTAAGGCAACGCCACTAACTGCAGAACGGAAGTGTTCGCAACCTTCCGGTTAGCGAACGATCGCAAGACGCTTTGTCAATGTTGCGCCTTGTCAGTCGCCTAATATCCGTCCAGCCACAGCGGAGAGCTTTTTTGCGACAGCCGGATCGCGCGCTTCCGGCGGCGTAATGATCGCCTGATCAAGCACCGTTTCTATACCGAGCGGCGAGCCCGTGCGCTGGGGGCCCAGGCGTTCCGTCATATCCGCAATTAACCGCGCTGCATTTGCGGTATTCAGCTTCATAGTCTCCAATATTTGCGAGACCTCCACCGGCCCTTCTTCTTCATGCCAACAATCGTAATCGGTGACCATGGCGACGGTCGCGTAAGGCAACTCTGCTTCCCGTGCGAGCTTTGCTTCCGGCATGTTGGTCATGCCGATGACATCGCAATCCCATGACCGATAAAGATTGGATTCCGCCAGCGAAGAAAATTGCGGGCCGTCGATAGTGATGTATGTCCCGCCGCGCTGATGGGAGATGTTGAGCGCCTTGCAGGACGCTTCGACAGCGTCGCCAAGGGCCGGGCAAACCGGATGCGCCATAGACACATGCGCCACGAAGCCGGTCCCAAAGAAGCTCTTCTCACGCGTCGTCGTACGATCAATAAACTGATCGACAATCACGAATGTCCCCGGCGAGAGCTTTTCACGGAATGATCCGCAGGCTGAAACCGATATGACATCCGTGACGCCGGCGCGTTTGAGCGCATCAATGTTAGCGCGGTAATTGATTTCTCCCGGCGGAATACGGTGCCCCGCCCCATGGCGCGCAAGGAACACAGCTTCAACGCCCGACATCTTGCCCTTGACCAGCGCCGCTGAAGGCTTGCCCCAGGGCGTTTCCATATCGACGGTTTCAGCGCCCTCCAGCGCGTCTACCGAATAGACACCGGAGCCGCCGATAAATCCAAGGACGCGTTTGTGAGTTGTCATTGTGCTTCTCATCAGGTTACGTTGGGCCGAAGGGGCGCATCGATAAATCACGAATTGCCGTAAAGGCAAAGAAAAAGGTGTGTCATGCGCATTCTCCTAACACTCTGTGCGATATGCGTTAGCGGCGCTGCGACTGCTGCAGGTTTCGACCGCTACAACACCGAGCTGCCGGAATACGGCCTTAACGAGGGACCGGACGGCGTTTATCTCACCCGCCAAAAAGGTCGCTGGGGCGAAAGCGGCGGCGAACAGCTATGGCGTTACGACGAGACTGGCGTGGCGCACAAACCGGCTTTCGCTCGACATGATAAAAACGAATCCGATTTCTGGTTCAACGCCAACTCCAATACGGCCTATTTTATATCGGATCGTGCTGGCGACAATGACGATTCGGATGGTGATATCTGGCGCGTTCATTGGCGGCAAGATCAATGGCTGGAACCGACACGCCTACCTGCGCCCGTGAAATCTAAGGCGAATGAATATAGTCCGGTAATCGGCCCAGATGGCGCACTATATTTCGCGTCAGTTCGCGAGGGCGGCGCCGGCCAAGGCGACATTTATCGCGCTGAAGAAACGGATGCAGGCGAGTGGCGCGTCGAGGCCTTAGGGGCCAATATTAATTCAGAGCACGGAGAGTGGAATCTTGGCTTCACGCCCGACGGCGAACGCCTGATATTCGAAGCGTCTGGGCGCCCCGGAAATATTTCGGTTCCCGGCGACCTATATCTTAGCCGGCGCGTCGGCAATGGGTGGAGCGACGCCGTTCCGTTATCGCGTCTCAACACGAGAGGCAGCGAGTTGATGCCACGCTCCATGGCTGATGGATCAATGGTGTTTGCTCGATCAAACGAAGGCGATGCGGATTTAGTGCGCGCGCACGATGACGACTTCGACACCCTCCCCCCGACCTTAGCGGCTGTCGCCCGGTCGGCCGGCGAAGTTGTATTGATCGACCCCGCTACACTGAAAGTTCGTAAACGGATCGCTGTTGGAAAAGGTCCCCACGACATTGCAAGCTCCGAAGACGGCCATATGGCGGTGGTTCCTTTATACGGAATCTTTCCAAAACCCCACGACGAACCCATTGCACCATCGGCCCTCAAATGGACGTTAGAGCCGAGCGCTGGCTTTGCGGTCGTTGATCTCATAACCAGCGATGTTAAGACTTTTCCCCTCAACGATTGCCCCCGGCCCCATGGCGCTGCGACAACGGCGCAGGCGAATCGCGCCTGGATCACTTGTGAAGAGGCCGGGGAAATTCGCGAAGTTGATCCGCGTTCCGGAACAACGCTGCGGGCATTCAAGACCGCCAAGGGCGTTCACAAGGTGATGCTGCTGCCCGGCGCGACCATGCTCGCCGCGAGCAACACCGATACCGGCGAGGCTTATCTCATCGACCTTAAAGACGGCGCCGTTACGTCGCTCAAAACCGGAAAGGGCGCTGAAGCGCTCGCAGCTTCTTCAGACGGCAGCACGCTCTATGTCGCTAACAGCTTCGACAAAACCGTTTGCGCAATCGATGTAGAAACGCTGCAGGTAACTAACTGTCATCCGAGCGGCGGTACATTTCCGATCGCACTGGCGGCGGATGAGGCCGCCGGCAATCTCTGGGTGCTGCGCAATGCATCGTCCGACCTTGCAGCCATGTCGCTCGAAACCGGAGAGATCACCGATGTCATCACCTTACCGTCACGGCCTTTAGGGCTAGCGCTCAACGCTGGGGACCGCAGTCTTTACGTAACCTTGCCGCGGCGCAATGAAGTGCTGCGCATCAACGCAGACACGGGCGAAATCGAAAACACGTCGACCGTGGTCATGGAAGGGGACGATTTGGATCTCATCCCAGCTGTTGCGTTCGACGCGCCGCCGGATACTTGAATCGCTAGTGCTTTTGGTCCGACCAGACGGCCCGGTAGGACCAATAGATCAGGCCGCATAGGATCAAAAGGTAAGCCATCGACATGACGCCAAGGGCCTTTCGGGCTTCCATTTTCGGCTCAGCCGCCCAAGCCAGAAACTCGGTGACATCTTTCGCATACTGATCAACCGTCTCCGGTACGTCGTCATATTCGTAATCGACCATTCCGTCAGACAGAGGCGGGGCCATGGCGAGGACGCCGCCCAAGGGAACCTTCACACCCTCTACCGGATACCCATCTTCGCCGAGAAACTCTTCCTTGATATTCGGCGCCATGTCGCCAGGAAAATATGGGTTGTAATATTGGCCAACCGCCACATTCACTGTGTCTGGCGCATCTTCATAACCGACAAGTAAGCTATAAATATAATTAGCGCCGCCATGCCGGGCTTTGGTGATCAGCGAAAGATCCGGTGGAAGCGCGCCATTATTGGCAAGCCGTGCAATCTGCTCATTCGGATAGGGGTTTGGAAGACGGTCCGACGGTAACGCCGGTCGCCTGAACATATCGCCGCTATCGTCTGGTCCATCCTCAACTTGATATTCCGCAGCAATCGCCTTGACGACAGGATTGTCATTTGGGTTCGAGCAATCGACGGTATCTGGAATGCCTGCCGGGCATTCGTCGAGGTGGAAAGGGCCGCCCTTCTGCCCAAGATTGCGGTAGGAAACGAGCTCAAGCCCATGACAGCTTGCACAGACTGTTTTGTAGACCTGAAAACCGCGTTGCACCGCTTCTTTGTCAAACTGACCAAAGGGGCCGGCGAAATGCCAATGGACGTGTTTCGGGTGCTCGGCCTTGCCGCCAGCAGCAAGGGCTGCGCCGGGGACAACTGCTAAAGCGGCGATTACAACAATGGAGCGGAGATGTTTTTTAATCTGCATGAGTCTTACTCCGCCGGCACCGGTTGCGCATCGCCTGCGGACGCGGCGGCCGGTGCGTCCTTCTTAAGTACGGATTCTGCGATCGATTTCGGCAAGGGTTTGGGTTTTTCGAGCACGCCAAGCAGCGGCATGATGATCAGAAAATAACCGAAATAGTAGGCCGTTGCGATTTGTGCGGCGAGAACATAAGCGCCCTCCGCTGGTTTGCCGCCGAGCCAACCAAGCGCAATGCAAGCAATGACAAATAGGAAAAACCAGCCGCGCGCCACAGGCCGATAGCGCATGGAACGCACTTTCGACGTATCAAGCCAGGGCAGCAGGAACAACACCAATATCGACGCGAACATTGCAATGACGCCGCCGAGCTTTGCGGGAATAAACAATACGTCAAAAGTGATCGCCCGCAGGATTGCGTAAAACGGCAGGAAATACCATTCGGGCACAATCGAGGGAGGCGTTACCAACGGGTTTGCCGGAATGTAGTTGTCCGGATGACCCATGCCGTTCGGATTGAAAAACACGAAAGCAGCAAACAGCGTCAGGAAGACCACGATCGCGAAGCCGTCCTTCGTCGTATAATAGGGATGGAAGGGGACGGTGTCTTTCTTGACGTCTTTGACCTCTACGCCCGTCGGGTTGTTGTTGCCCGGCACGTGCAGCGCCCACACATGCAAGACCACCACGCCGAAGATCGCAAAGGGCAATAAATAGTGCAAAGAGAAAAATCGGTTCAACGTCGGATTATCAACGGAGAAACCGCCAATCAACAGCGTCTTGATCGGCTCGCCTACCCAAGGGATCGCCGAGAACAGATTGGTGATCACCGTCGCCGCCCAATAAGACATTTGGCCCCAGGGCAGTACGTATCCCATGAACGCCGTCGCCATCATCAAGATAAAGATCACGACGCCGAGCATCCAAAGGACTTCACGCGGCTCTTTGTAAGAACCGTAATAAATGCCGCGAAACATGTGCAGATATACGGCAAAGAAAAACAGGGCTGCGCCGTTTAAGTGCACATAGCGCATCAGCCAGCCGTAATTGACGTCGCGCATGATGTGCTCAACGCTCGCAAAGGCGTAATCTTCATGCGGCGTGTAGTGCATCGCTAGAATGACGCCGGTGATGATCTGGATCACCAGGCATACGGTGAGGATGCCGCCGAACGTCCACCAGTAGTTGAGGTTCTTCGGCGTTGGAAAATCGATAAAGCTGTCATGGCCGAGACGGATGATCGGCAGGCGTTTATCGAGCCATTTTTCAATGCCGGTCCCAGGATTGTAAGTAGATTGGTGGCTCATTGATGTAGCTCTCCTAGCCGATCTTGACGACAGTGTCGGATATGAACTGGAAGGGCGGAATGGGAAGATTGTCCGGAGCCGGACCTTTCCGTATGCGTCCCGACACATCGTAATGCGACCCGTGGCAGGGACAGAACCAGCCATTATATTCGCCACGGTTTTCCCCGGCGCTCGTGCCGAGCGGGATACAACCGAGATGGGTGCACACGCCTACCAGAATAAGCCATTCCGGCCGCGCAACGCCAAGACTGTCGGTAACGCGGGCTGCATCTGTTGCTTCGGCCGCGGCGCCGACATTGCCGCTCCGCGCATTCGTGTCTTTCAATTCGGCGATCGCCGTCGCTTCCGCGTCGGAGATTTCTTCCGGCGTGCGCCGACGGATAAAAACCGGTTTGCCCTGCCACATCACCTTGATCGCCTGCCCAACCGAAACGGACGATAGATCGACTTCCTTGGTCGACAAAGCCCGAACAGAAGCGTCCGGATTCATCTGGGAGACCATTGGCCAAACCGTCGCGACAGCGCCAGCGCCGACGGCCGATACGGTCATGATGTGGATAAAATCGCGCCGGGTGGGCTCTTCGGAACTTGCGTCGTTGGATGCGCTCATAGGGGGCCTAGCCTTTGAGTTATGGGGCCTTCTAAGGTTTCGGGTCGCCCGGAAGGAAGACGAGAATCGGCGGGCTGTTTTGCATGACGTATGTACAAAATCTAGCGGCGGACGCGCTGCGGCCTGTCGCCGCGCGTAGCGAAATCGCGGGCTTCGGGCGCTGGCCCGGGACAAGCCTGCCTAATCATGGCATCAGGAGAGAATGCGCCTTGCCTTTTATCAGCCGGATATCCCGCAAAATGTTGGAGCGGCGATCCGCATCGCCGCTTGTTTCGGCGCCGCACTGGATATAATCGAGCCTTGCGGCTTTCCTCTCGACGCCCGGGAAATAAGGCGGGTAGCAATGGACTACGGCGACCTGGCCGTCCCCTGCGCCCATGCGAGCTGGGAGGCGTTCGACGAGTCCCGCAAGCCGGCCCGCCTGGTGCTCATGACCACAAAGGCAGATGAGACGATTTGGGATTTCGCCTTCCAGCCCGACGATATTTTACTGATGGGCCGAGAGAGCGCCGGCGCGCCGGAGGCGGTCCACGAAGCAGCGGACGCTCGGATAAGCATCCCCCTTGCCGCCTCGGCCCGCTCGCTCAATGTCGCCGTCGCCGCTGCAGTTGCGCTCGCCGAAGCGCGGCGGCAGGTGGGTTGGGGAGATTAACCGCCGTATAGCCGACGAAGCGCAGCCGAGGCGTGATCGCTATCGAGAAGATTTTGTAGAAGCCGAGCAGTCCCGTCGCAGGCTGCTGCAGCGTCTTCCCGTGTTGCCGGCTTGCCGCCGCCGATGGCAATCAGATTCATGCGGCTTGCCCCAAGATGACTCGCCAACAGTTTTCGTCCTTCGGCGATCTGCGCTTCCGCGGCGTGCATATCGTATGGCGGAACTTCATCAAACGCGTTCGCAACCACGGCAGCGCCAAGCTGTTGCTGGCGCTTATGCCGGTCCTTACCCATTTTCAGTTGGATGTCTTCTACCGAAAGCTGCGCCAGCGCTACTGGGTCATAAAGAAATTGGTGGCAGAAAGTAGGATCGGCCGCCGACAAATATCTCAGGACGGAGACCATGTGCCGGTTAAAAGAAATCAGGTCCGTATCCGTCGCCCGCGGCAGATAGTGATTTAGCCGCGATGACACCCGGCCATGGGCCATCAAGAAGGCCGCCTTTTGCGCTTCGCGCGGATCATCGTGCTCCGCCATGATTTCCGCCAAGCGCGATCGCAACTCAGTCTCCAATTGCGGTTCTTTTTTGTGGATCGCCGCCATCAGCGGATCGGCGTGCAGCTCCTGCAGCGCCGCTTCAAGCTGGCCGTCCAGCGTCGCCGGCTGCGGCATATATTGGCCGATATGAGGTTTTAGGAGAGGCTCTGCGAAATTGTATCCGACGACCATGCCGATCAATGCCAAGACGCTGGTGATGATGTTGGAAAAGTCAAATCGCGAAAAGAGCTTACCCAGCGCAACGCCGAGAACCGCGCCGCCGCCGCCGCCAATCGCGCCATAGATCGCTGCTGCGCCAATTTGCTCCCACATAAAGGCCCCCGTTTATGGTTAATAAAATATGTCGTAAACCACTGTTCCCGGCTCTGCGCATCGTAAAACGCCAGCAAGAAAAGAAGGGTAAAAATGTCTTCTGATTCACTGGAAAACCGCAAAGAACGAGCGAAAGCCTGGTTTGAAACCCTGCGCGATCAAATGTGCGCCGCCTTCGAGCGCATCGAGGACGAAGCAGGCGATCTTTACAGCGACTTACCGGCCGGCCGATTTGAGCAGACGCCCTGGCGGCGTGGCGAAGGGAATGAAGACCTCGGGGGCGGTGTAATGTCGATGCTGAAAGGCCGGGTGTTCGAAAAAGCAGGCGTTCATACCTCCACCGTCTACGGAGAGTTCTCAGAGGAGTTTCGTAGCCAGATTCCCGGCGCTGAAGAGGACCCGCGTTTTTGGGCCTCGGGCATTTCGTTGATCGCGCACCCCCGCAACCCCCATGCGCCCGCAGGGCATATGAACACGCGGATGATTGTCACTACCAAGTTGTGGTTCGGCGGCGGCGGCGACTTGAATCCCATGCATCCCGCTTATCGCGATGAAAGCCATGAAGACGCACAGGAATTTCACGCCGTCATGAAAGCCGCCTGCGACCCTCATGACGCGGACTATTTTCCCAAATTCAAAAAATGGTGCGATGACTATTTCTGGCTGACGCACCGCAACGAGCCGCGCGGCGTTGGCGGCATCTTTTACGACCGCCACAATACCGGAGACTGGGATGCGGATTTCGCCTTTACGCAAGATGTCGGCAAGGCGTTTTTGTCGGCCTATCCGGCTGCGGTTTCAAAACGCATGAATAGTTCCTGGACCGATGACGACAAGGCAAAGCAACTTATCCAGCGCGGCCGTTATGCGGAATTCAATCTGATCTACGATCGCGGCACCACCTTCGGTCTCAAGACCGGCGGCAATGTGGACTCAATCCTTTCGTCTTTGCCGCCTGAAGCAAAGTGGCCGTGAGACATTCTGAGCGGCCGAAACAGCGGCGGCGTTCAAGACGTGCAGTTACCCGGGGAGGTGCAGAGCTGTACGCGCATCGCGCGGCGCGGCCATCTCGTGGCGAGGCGGTCGAAGTTCACCGAAGGAATGATGAAATGCGTCAGGTTTGACGTGTAGGCATACTCGATCTCGGCGACAATGATGGACGCGTTAGGATCAAGAAGCGCCGCATTCGGAAGGTCATTGTAAGCCGCGCCCGGCGCATAGGGTTGGCCGCCAGCATTGTCACGGCTCCAATGAACGATCACGTTGTCGTCCGGGTCAGTTATGACGCTAACTAGGCGAATTGTCGCCGAGCCGCCATTAACGCCGACAATCTGCTCGACGCCGTCCAGGAGATCATCAGCCTCGCTCGTTAAGATCTCTGTTTCCTGCGCCGCAAGGTCAGCAAGCGTATTGACCGCCAGCGTAACTTTGCGCCCCTGTGACAACGCATCAGAGCTTTCAACGACGCCGAAAAACAATATCACCATGACCGGCAGGATTAACGCGAATTCCAATGCCGCAAGACCGGAACGCGCGCTCCAAAAACGGCGAGTTGATGAACCGACGGCTTTCAACGGTAATTTCTGAAGATTGAAATGAGCCATGAGGAATTAGTCTTCGTAGGGTTCGTTGCGAAAGATTGAAATCGACACGATTTTTCGGTGGCCATCGCCGGTGTTATCGAGATTGAGACCGATGCCCGGATTGATCGGTTTATAAAGAAAGCAAACCCTGACGCGGACAATCTCGCGTTGAATGCCTGTGCCGAAGGGAAGCGCGTCAACATCATCGTGGTCTGCGTCGCGGCAAACCGGCGCTGATAAGTCAGCTGCCAGCGCAGCGAATGTTGCATAGCGCGATACATCGACCGTCAGTTTTTCGCTGCAACCGCCAAACGTATCGACGATATCACAAACCTCATTGAAGAATGCTTCCTTGGTAACGCCGTTGTTTTGAACTTGGCCCGTGCGAATGAGCCGTGCGGCGTTTGCGTTTGCTTGCTCGACGGCGGAAGAAATGAAAAAGTACCAGCCGGCTTCCAAAATGGAGAACATCAACGCAAAGAAAATGGGCGCGATCAGCGCGAATTCGACCGCAGCTGCGCCCTTTTTGTTTTTCGCAAATCGGCGAAACCTTGACCGCGCCATAACGTCCTTCGCCCCTCATCTCCGACATTGGTCCGAAGAACCGCAGAGGCCTACCGGACATCCTGATTTTATATCGAAATGGCGGTTAAGACTTCGCTAGTGGGAAAGGTTAATAGACTGCTGAACCGCCCGTTCTACGGTGCGGAAGGCAAACAAAATGCCACAAAAAACGCCGGGCTCGTTAAGGCCCGGCGGGAGGTTCATCCGTAAAAGGAAAGTAAATTCTATTTGGCAGCGCTAATATTGTTAATCTTATTGCGCGGCGCGGATTTGTTTGCGATCAGTTTTTTAACTTGCGCCGCCGCCTGTTCGAAACCGCGCTGGTGGGCGTCGATAGGAGAATTCGGCAGCACTTCATAGCCGGTCATCATGGTAACGCTTTGGCGGTTAAGGTGAGATGCTGAGAGGTCATCGGCATAACCATCAAGGCTGACTGTACGCCGCGCCGTCGCCAGTTCGGCGCCAAACATCACAACTTGATTGGCGAAGACTTGAATACTCGTGGCAATATTCCCACGATGGGCGCCGTAATCTGCGATTTCATAACGGCTGATATAAGCAGAGCCCGAAGGATCAAGGCCGGCGCTCGCAAATGCATACCGATAGTTGAACGCTTGCACCGTCTGCGGATTGGCGGCGCCGTCAAAAATCGCCACCATGTTAAGACCGACGCAATCGCTCTGATTGACGTCGCGGCAGGCCGTGGGCGCCAGCAGGAAGTTCACCTGATCGGCGACATTCGCAGCAATGAAGGTTTGCCCGTCATCGCCTTTTTGCGCCTGCCAAGCAACGCCGAGCTCATTCAAGATCGGCCCGATTGAAGAAACATCATAATTTGGAATGACGGACGATGGATTGGAAACGCCGGCATTTTGCGCCGCAGCGCTAGTAAGCGATCCGCCGATTGCAACCGCAACAGTACTCGCGATGGAAAGAAACTTATTCATACCCCGGCCCTCCTCACGGAACCTGCTTCGCATATTGAAATCCCCGGAGGTCAGCATAAACGAGCGGCAAAGCTTCGCCAAGGGGCGCGTTTCCTGCGTGACAATCGCCGCACGCCGTGGTTTTACGGGCGAGACAGCCATGAGTGAAAAACAAGCAACCGATCCAACGGTCCAAAACGCCGCCAGCGATGGTCTCGATGCAAGGCGGGCAAGCCTTGATATCATCGGGCTGATCGCGCGCGGCAGGAGCCTTGACGAGGCGCTTCGAGACTGCCGCTCGTTCGATGCGCTGGCTGGCGCCGACCGGGCTTTTGCGCGAGCGCTTGCGACCGCCGCGCTGCGCCGGCGCGGATCGATCGATCACATCATCGGCGCTTATATCGACCGACCGCTGCCGCCAAAAGCTGCGCGGGTCATGAACATATTACGCCTTGCCACCGCTCAGCTTTTGCTGCTTGAAACGCCGCCGCATGCGGCGGTCTCCACGGCTGTCGCACTGACCCGTGAATTCCGCGAAACTGGCGGCTATGCCGGCCTCGTCAATGCTGTCGCCCGCAAGATTGCGAAAACCGGTCCTGCGACACTGGCCAAGCTGCCGGCGCGAACCGACACGCCGGGCTGGCTGTGGCGGTCCTGGGAACGCGCCTATGGACCAGCTGCAGCGCGCGCCATCGCAGAAGCCCATCAGAAGATCGCACCGCTTGATCTGACCGTTAAAGACCCGGCGCAAGCAGAGAGCCTTGCCGATAATCTTGGTGCGGAGCTATTGCCAACAGGAAGTCTGCGTTTGGCGGGCGGCGATGTTCAAAACCTGCCGGGCTACGAAGACGGCGCATGGTGGGTACAGGACGCTGCCGCGGCGCTTCCGGCGCGCCTCCTTGGCGACGTTAGCGGCAAGCGCGTCTTCGATCTTTGCGCAGCGCCGGGCGGCAAGACGCTACAGCTTGCCGCCGCGGGCGCACATGTTATCTCCGTTGACAAGTCCGCGATACGGCTTGCGCGACTTTCAGAAAACCTTGCCCGCACGGGCCTTAGTGCAGAAGCAGTCTGCAATGACGTGTTGCAGTGGGAACCGAAAGAGCCCGCTGACATGCTGCTGCTTGATGCGCCCTGTTCTGCGACCGGCACTATTCGCCGCCATCCTGATATTCCCTGGACAAAAAGCGAGGCCGACATCAAGGGCCTGGCGGAGTTGCAGGACAAGATGATCGCCCGCGCCAAAGCCTTCTTAAAGCCCGGCGGTGTCCTCATTTATTGCGTTTGCTCTTTGCAGAAAGAAGAAGGCGAGGACCGGGCTGAAGAAGCCCTTGCGCGCCATCAGGACTTGGCGCGCGTTCCCGTCGATCCGTCGGAGATCGGCGGCCTCAAAGAAGCGGTCAATCGCTATGGCGACTTGCGCACCTTGCCATCAATGATCCGGGACAAGGGCGGCCTGGACGGTTTTTTCGCAGCGCGTTTTCGGCTGGCGGCGGATTAACCGTCCAACATGAACACCTCTGTTTCAAATCGGCAATCAAACAAGCCCGCACCTCAGATTTTGTCGCCGTGCATTAACAGCGATCTTTTCGCTTCTGATAGGATCGCCCTATCGGCAGCGCTGAATAAGCGCAAAGCCACGCGGGGCACCGTGCCCACGTTGCCGCGCTGATTTTGCATAAGCACGTCCAATCCATTGAAATAAAATAGCTTTCATCTGGTACGGACTCGAGAATGCGCTGTTGGCGGTGCGTTAGGGAAAATGGTCCGTTAGCGCCGGAAGTCGCCGCAAACACGCTAAATCCGGGGGCAACGCCCTTGATTGGCGGGCCCGGGCGCCGATATTGAAGGCTGGTTTATTTCGGGGCCCCAAGGGGTCGGCAATGACAAGAGGATCGTTCGGTTATGAATGATTTGAACAGACAATATGGCTCGGTCGCGGACGCCCAAGGGGTCGCCATCGATCAGGGTCTCCGCCAGTACATGCTCGGCGTTTACAATTACATGGCGCTCGCCGTCGCGGGCACTGGCCTGGTTTCATTGCTGATGGCCGGCAATCCGCAGCTGATGATGACGATCGCCGGCGGCCCCATGAAGTGGGTCTTGTTCGCCGGCATTCTCGGCATGGGCTTCCTTGCGCCGCGGGTGATCTTTTCCGGATCGAAAGTCGCCGCCCACGGCATGTTCTGGCTATACGCTGCGCTTTGGGGGGCGCTAATCGCGCCGTTCCTTTATTCCTTCCAGATCGCCGGCGCGGCCAGCGAGATATACAAAGCGTTTTTCATCACCGCCTCGGTGTTCGGCGGCATGAGCCTTTGGGGCTATACGACAAAACGCAATCTCTCGGGCTGGGCGAGCTTTTTGTTCATGGGGGCGCTTGGACTGATCGTGGCGATTATCGTCAACGCGATCTTCTTCCAGAGCGGCTTGGCGAGTCTCATCACTTCCATGCTGGTCGTCCTCGTGTTCTCGGCGGTGACCGCCTATGAAACGCAGATGATCAAGTCCTTGTACACGGAAGGCAGCGCCACCAATGAACGCGCGGCGATTTTCGGCGCCTTCGCCCTTTATGGCTCATTCGTTACGCTGTTCATTCACATACTGAACATTCTCGGGATTATGCGCGAATAGCAGGACCCAAAAGCACCGCCAATACCCCCCGCCCTCCGGCGGGGGTTTTTTGTGCGCGGCGTCGGATCTCGCCTGACGCGCCCGTGACGATGCGTCAGTAAAAAGAGATTTGTCGAGCGCGAACTGGGCGGCTAAGTTGCAATCATGAACGCCAGAGATTTTTCCGACCTGCCTATTACCGGC
>JANQOV010000147.1 GCA_028285645.1 Hyphococcus sp. | reverse complement strand
CGCTGATAGTTTTCAGGGTCTTTACGGCAAAAAAGTGCGCAAGCACAATGTCACCGTCCGCATTATCCCGGAAACGGAAACCTCCGTACGCGGCTGCTCGGTCGTCTATTTCGCTGAGGACGGACATCTCTTGCTTGACCAGTCCACGCTTGATCCGTTCACGCTGACAACAGGCGAAGCCGCGGGCTTTACCGACCGGGGCGGCGTCATCGAGTTTATCCGCGTCGGCAATCAACAGCGATTTTCGATTAATGTTTCGGCATCGCGCGAGGCGCAGCTGGAAATCAGTTCACGCCTGATCGATCTCGCGATCCAAGTCGAGTAAGCAATGCCCGCCGATCGCGCCGTCGCAACCGCACCGCCAAACAATAGCTTGCGGCGGCAATTTAGAAACGCGATCATGACATCGTGTCTCTGCGCACTTTCGGCAGCGTTCGTTGTTTTGCTCACTTATGATTTTTTCACCCAAAAGAACACCTTTCGGAATGATCACATCGCCATCGTTGAAGCTGTTGCGTCAAGCTTGAGCGCTGCGGTAATCTTTGAGGACAAGCGCGCCTTGCGCGAAAGCCTCGATACATTCCGCGTGTCGCCCAACATTTTTAGCGCCGCCGTCATCAACCTCGACGGCGCGGTCGTGATGGAATACGCACGCGAAAAGCCGGCTTCTTATGCGCAGACGCTCTTCAGAATTGACACATGGCCGATGACGCTTACGACGCCAATTTATCTCGGCCCCGATAGAGTTGGCGAATTGACCGTCGCGGTTACTGTCGAAGCCCTTGTTACCTCGATGTTACGACACATTGCTGTTGTGATCATTATCCTGATCGCGACCATGCTGGCGCTTGCGTGGCTGTCCAATCGACTATCGCGAAGCGTCGTGCGGCCAATTGAGAATCTTGAATCTGCAATGTCAGGCGTCGCTGACGCCAAAGAGTACGATACGCGCGTCGCGGTGGACGGCTGCAACGAGCTTTCACGGCTGTCAGCTGCATTCAACGCCATGCTTGAGGCGATTTCTGAGCGCGACAACCGCATGAAAGGGCTTGTGGAACAGCTCGTTGCCGCGCGCGACGACGCCAAAGCGGCGAGTAAAGCAAAGTCGACATTTCTGGCGGTGATGAGCCATGAAATCCGCACGCCGTTGAATGGCGTTCTCGGCATGGCCCAGGCCCTCGCCGGCGAGGACATGCCGAAAAAGCAGCGCGATCATGTTGAGACGATCATCGATTCCGGCAACACATTAATGACCGTTGTGAATGATGTCCTTGATCTGTCCAAGATCGAGTCCGGAAAACTCGAAATCGCGCCGATTACGGACAATTTCGAGGAGTGCCTTTCAAAGCTGGTGAAATTGTGGCGTCCGATGGCCGACGAAAAGGACGTTATGCTGTCGCTAGACATAGCGCCGAACATGCCCCGGCGCATGGCGTACGATCCTGTGCGCGTGCGCCAATGCATATCCAATTTGGTATCGAACGCGCTTAAATTCACTCACCAGGGATTTGTGGAAATCAAGGCTTCAGTCGCGAAGGCCAATGATGATCATGATCTCATTCGAGTGGAAGTGCGCGACACCGGCATCGGCATGTCGCAATCGACCCTCGACAATTTGTTTACGGCGTTTGTGCAAGCGGACGATTCGACGACACGCCGCTTTGGCGGGACCGGACTTGGGCTTACGATAACCAGGGATCTCGCACGGCTGATGGGCGGCGACGTCACAGCCTCGAGCGCCGTCTCGAAGGGGTCGAGTTTCGTCTTTACGTTTCGCGCAGACCGTGCCGAGGGCGACGGCGAAGGGCTGCGCGCCGACGCCGCCATCGACGCGACAGACGCTATCTTTGCGGGAACACGCATTCTGCTCGTAGACGACAATGACGTGAACAGACAAGTTGTGCATGCATTCTTGGCGGCGCAGCAGCCAGAAATCACTGACGCCGTCAATGGCCTCGAAGCGCTCAAACGCCTCGACGAACAGGAATTTGATCTCGTTCTGCTGGATATTCAAATGCCGATCATGGATGGCGTTGAGGCCCTAAAACGCATTCGAGCGCGGCCAGGCAAGGATCGTTCCGTTTACGTGATCGCACTGACCGCAGATGCTATGGAAGGCGATCATGAGCGCTATCTGGCAATGGGCATGGATGGCTACATTCCCAAACCCATCGATCCAAAGCAGCTGATTTCGGAGATCACGAAAGCGCTCGCGCGCAACAACGCCGAACCGAACCAGCCCAACGCGCATAGAGATTGTTCCGATTGACGCGCAAAGTGGATCGCGGGTCACCGCCTTTACTGTTCTTCCTGTAGCGATATTTTCACGCGGGCGCCGCCGGCGGAAGCCAGGTCCATAACCTGTATAGCGACGCCAGACTCAGAGTCCGGCGCCGCGCTAACCAACACCATGCCATTGGGTTCACGCGCAATAAATTCCTGCACGACAGGCTTTACAGAGGCCGGATCGATGATGCGAATATTGTTTACACGGACGAACCCATCTTCCTGGATCGCAAGCAACATGATGGGAGGCGCGCGCCCGCCGCAGTCGTCACCGGTGCATTCGACCAATGTCTCGATTTCGAAGCCTTGCTCGCGAAGAAATGTCGCCGTGACGATAAAGAAGATCAATAGAATGAAAACAATATCGAGGAGCGGCGTGACATTGATGCGCGCCTCATCACCGGAAGGTTCATATCGTTTTACCATCGCACGCTAAACTATCATGCAGTTGCGATAGTCTTTGATTCGGTTGATTCTCGCCATTACTTTTCCCCTGCGATAGTCTTCGGCCCGAATCGACCCCTTCCGGCCAATGACGCCTTTTAGTGGAGCACGAAAAGCGCTCCACGCCCTTGATATAGGTCAATTGGCAAGTCGTTGGGATAAACCCGACGGTGAGAAAGAGGCGGCCTTGAAAACACCTATAATTGACGTTTCGCGTCATGGGCGATCGCCAGCGCCTCTTTTTGGTCAACGGTCTTGACGAGCCTACTATTGGTTGAATCGCGCTAGATCATCCTGGGTGTCAATGTCCTGAACGACGCCTTGGTCTTCGACCGGTATTAGCCGCAACTGCGACCGGTTGGCGTTGATGATGTCTTTGCCGCCGTCGTGGCCAGTAAGCGCCGCAAGCGCGCTAAAATGCTGACGGCCAAAGATCGCGGGATGCCCGCGCCGCCCCTTATAAGTCGGCGCCATGATCGCTGCATCGGAATCAGCGGGATACTGATCAAGAAGCGCCTTAGTTGTTTCCAGCTTGATCAACGGCATGTCGCCCAGAAAAAACATCGCCGCATCGACATTGCTCAAGCGCCGAACGCCTGTCGCGATGGAGCTACCAAGGCCCGCCGCCGCATTGTTGTTAATCACCACTTCGAAGCCCGCCTCTTCACACATTTGCATAACACGTTCAGCGCCGGGCCCGATGACGGCGATGCGTTGGGAAAGGTCGATGCGCGACATCAGTTTCAAGACATGCGAAAGGACCGGCGCGCCGTTGAGATCAGCCAGCAGTTTGTCTTCGGCGCCAAACCGCTGCGAGGCGCCTGCCGCAAGCAAAACGGCGGCAATCCGGCTCACGGCGATTCCGCCCGGCGCGCTTCTGTGATTTCCGCAAGGATTGAGACAGCGATTTCATTCGGGTTTTGCGCACCGATTTTTAAACCAACAGGCCCGCGGATCGTTTCCGCTTTACGGCGTGTCGGCTTAGCCGCCGCCAGTTGTTCAAGCCGCTGACGGTGCGTCGCCCGGCTGCCAAGGGCGCCAATATAATGCGCTTTGGAATTAAGCGCCGCCACAAGAATGCTTGTTTCCCAATCATGCTCATGGAACAGGGTAACTACAGCGGTATGCTCGTCAAAGACAAGCGATGCAAAATCGTAAGACTGATGCACGTGAAGACCTTCAACCCCGATCGCTTTCAAATGCTTCAGCGCTTCCTCGTCGGGACTGACGGCGCGAACCAAAAACCCCGCCGCCTTCGCGATGGATGAAAACGCCAGCAAATTTTCCCCCTCGCCAAAAACATAAATCTGATAATCGGGCTCATAGGTTTTGATGAACAAATTTGCCGCTTGATCGGTGAACGGCGTCGGCGAAATGGTTGAGGTCAATGTCGATAGATCAATCGCCAGAAAAGCCGGCTGGCGCTTGGCGTGTTGCGCAAGAACCGTTTCAACAACCTCGCTGCAGTTATGCACTTCGAAGTAGACATCGATGCCTGAGCCGCAGGGCAGAACGACATCAAGAAACGGCGAGCCCTCGCCAAAGCGCACAATTTTGTTTTCGCCTTGCTCCATACACTGCACCGCTTGCGCGACGATGGCTTTTTCCGCGCAGCCGCCGGTGATCATCCCGACAGCGCGCCCTGATTGTGCAACGCCGATCTGGCTGCCAAGCGGCCGCGGCGAAGAGCCGTCCACGCCAACCAGCATGACAAGCGCGACGGTCTCGCCTTCATCGAGATACCGTCGCAATGTTGGGATGACATTTTCTTCAAAAGACATCGGAACCGAAGCGCTAACGCGACTGCTCCTTTATTCTGCGGGGCAAGGCATGCCGGCGGCCGTCCAAAGCACCATATCGTCAAGGTGCTCCTGCATGCTTCCCGGCGCTGCCTCCCTACCGCCGCCGGGATTAAAGCCCCAAACGATAAACGCCTCAATTTCCGCATCGTGAATGATATGCTGCACGAGCCCATCGCCGTCGCGGCCGCCATTGCGCGCCGGATCGCTCATCTGCTCGCAAATTTCAGCGCTGCTCTTTCCGAACCATGCGAATTCAACCGGCGCCAACATCCAGGCGTGACCGGTATGGGGCGCACCATGCGCAATATCATTCGGCACCGTTGATTGCATGTGACAGGTTGAACAAGGAATGCTCTCGATCCCTATTCGGCTGATCCCTGCATTGATGTTCATGCCATGGGGACGAGTCTTACCGTAAGAGGGCCCCGACCACATGGGTATGTTGCTTTCGTCTACATGACAGTTGGAACATCGCGGATGGGACGCAACCGCGTAAATCCGGTCCCACGCTGAAAGGCCTTCTTCGCGGCTGACCGCTTCCGTCGGCGTATTGACGACTAAGTCAATTTTCGACTGATCGTCGCCAGACCCATGCGAGAAAGCAACGCCAGCAATGCTCAAAAACCCAAGCTCAACCGCAGAAGCGATAATTGAATGTCTTTTCATTTTATCCCTCACACGAATTGGATGTGTTTGTTGAACGGCATTTCGCGAATGCGCTTACCCGTCGCTGCAAATATAGCGTTCGCCAGCGCAGGCGCCGCAGGCGGGACCGGTGGTTCGCCAACGCCGCGGATTTTTTCGGCGTTCTCAAGTCCGCGAACAATTATCTCAGGGCACTGATGCAGGCGCATGCCCTCATGAGCGTGATAGTTCGATTGCTGGGCCATGCCGTCCGAATAGGTGATTTCGCAATTCATGGCGTGGCCGAGGCCCCAGACAACACCGCCCTTGACCTGATTGTCGAAATTAACGGGATCAACAATTTTGCCGACATCGGCGGCAATGAACACTTTGTCTATCTTGATGCCTGCGTCGGTCATGGTGACTTCAATCACTTCCGCAACAGGAACGCCGAAGGATTCAACAAACGCAACGCCCCGGCCGCGGTTAGGCCCAAGCGGCGATCCCCAGTTTGACATCTCGGCAGCGGCTTCGAGCACCTTGCGCGATACGTCATGATCCATGAGCCGCAAGCGTTCTTCCACGGGATCGGCGCCGGCGGCGTGAATGAGCTCGTCGAGAAAACTATCCGCAAAGAAGCCGGCGGTTGATGCCCCTACAGAACGCCAGGAACTTGTGGGCGCAAGCTCATGTGTTTTGTAGGCGGTCATCCGATAATTCGGAATTGCGTAAGGCATGTTCCATGCGCCGGCGGCAATCTGTCCATCCGGGCCAGGGCTGGAAAGTCCGATACGGCCAAACTGGGATTCCGACGCGGAAACCGATGCAATACTGAGATCGAATGTATCGACCTTGCCGTTTCCAACGACGCCCTTGCCGCGGCTCATAGTGATCTGTCGGGGAAAATCCTGGGCGAAGTCTTCTTCGCGGCTGAAGGTGAGCTTGATGATTTCGCCGCGCATTTGATTGCCGATCTCTGCCGCCAGCGTCACATTTTCAAACTCAAGCCGGTGGCCAAAACTGCCGCCGACATATTGCCCATAGATATGGATATCATCGACGTCGTGCCCGGTGACATCTGCTATTTGTTGTTGGGCAAAACGCGGAAATTGATTGCCGACCCAAATGTCAACGCGCGCATCAGTGACCATGATGACCGCACCAATCGGTTCAAGCGGCTGGTGCGCCACATAGGGCGCGCGATATTCAGCTTCGACAACGCTATCTGCTGCTTCCAACGCTGCGTCCGCGTCGCCATCATGACGCCATTCGTTATCGAGATGTTCGGCAGTGAAGGAATTCGCAACCGCATTCCAATGGTCTTCCTGCTCCGCCGGATATGGCGCCGGCCCCCAATCGCACGTAATCGCCTCCGCTGCTTTGAAGGCGCGCCACGTGTTATCCGCGATGACGGCAACGCCATTGGTGACGGGCAAGACTCTTTTGACGCCGCGCATGGCTTCCGCGGCGCTTGCATCGTAACTCAACATCGGCCCGCGGCGCGGGTTCACCTTAACGGTCGCGTGATGCATGTTCTCAAATTCGAGATCAATGCCGAAGGTCAATGTGCCGGTGGACTTTGGAACAATGTCCATACGCTGCATGGGTTTGCCGACAAGCCGCCACTGGCTGGGATCACGCAACGTTACGTTCTGCACCGGTTTTATTTCTGCTGCAGTCGCAGCGAGCTCGGTATATTTAAGTTCCGACCCATCCGGCAAAATCACGGCGCCGTTTGCAGTCTTTAAATCTTCAATGGCGACGCCGGTTTGCTCGGCGGCCGCCTTCTTCAAGGTCTCGCGCGCAACGGCGCCTGCAAGCCGCAGTTTTTCAAAACTATCCGGTACTGAGCTTGACCCCCCGGTCCCCTGTATGCCCGTAAGCTTGCCCACAGCGCCGAAAAACTCTCGCGCCGCGTTGGCTTGAAAGCTCTCATCGGTCGATCGGAACGGCGCTATTTCTGGGCCAATCGCCGTGTTGTAGTAAGCCGCCGCCGGCGGCCCGGGGTCTACATCGAATTGACCGAACTCAATATCAAGTTCTTCCGCGATCAACGCCGCCTGCATGGAATAGGCGCCCTGTCCTAAATCCGTATGCGGCGTGATCAATGTGACGCCTTCAGACGAAATTTTGACCCATGGATTAAACGCAGCCTCACCGTTTGCAAGATCATCGAGCAACGGGTTCTTGTGGGGCTTTTTGACGGCGTAATAACCGAAGGCGACGCCGCCGGCGATTGCGACCGACCCCACCAAAAATGTTCTGCGGGCGATTTTTCCGATGCTTGCCATTGTTACGCCCCTTGCAGTTTTGCAGCCGCTGCTTTTACCGCTTCGCGGATGCGCGGATAAGTGCCGCAGCGGCAAAGGTTGGCCGACATCGCCTGATCAATCTGTTCGTCGGTTGGCTCAGGATGCATGGAAAGAAATGACGCCGCAGACATAATCTGTCCGGGCTGGCAATAACCGCATTGGACGACTTGATGTTCGACCCAGGCCTCTTGCACGGCGTGCAGCGCGTCAGGCGTTCCCAACCCTTCAATGGTCGTAATCTCCCGGCCTTCCGCCTGCTTTGTGGTTATTGAACAGGCGCGCACGGCGATACCATCCAGATGAACCGTACACGCGCCGCACTGCGCAATGCCGCAGCCATATTTCGGCCCCTTGATTTTCAGTTCGTCGCGCAGCGCCCACAAAAGCGGCATGTCGTCTTCGACATCCACCTCATAAGTTGCACGGTTTACGGTAAGCCTCATTCGCCGGTCTCCTGATTGCTTACATATCACCCCGATGCACCGTCATTTTGGCGCATCGCAAAAACATAATTTATATTCGGTTTTTTAGCAACGCCCTCAATCATCAACAATCAAGGCGCTCATGCGATTTGACAAAACTGCGCGCTGACTCCTATCCAAGGATCACTTTACACATTTATGTGATTGCTTTGAAGAAAAACAAATGGATAGCAGACCTTGAGTGGGTTAATCCCGCGAAGCAGGATCGCGGCGGGCGCACCATCGATGCGTTGCTCGACGCTGCTGAGCACCTAATTGTCGAAAAAGGCGTCGACGCCACATCGATTGCGGATATCGCCGCACGCGCAGATTGTTCCGTCGGCGCTGTCTATCATCACTTCAAAGACAAGAATGAATTACAACGCGCGCTCTTTAATCGGATGGTAACGCGCGCAGAAGTCGCCGGCGAAGCAGCCCTTGATCCCGCGCGATGGGAAGGCGCCTCTATTCTTGATATTTTTCGCGGCTATTTGGAGTTTTCGCTTAAAGTTGCAAGAGATCATCCGGGACACAAGCTGGCGGCGCAAGAGGTTGCAAAAACCGATCAAGCAATGCAGGCCCTCTTGAAAAAACTAGACGAAGACTTCCATACAAAACTGCGGCGGCTTTTGATGCGGAGAAAGGACTCGATCGGTCATCCTGCACCTGAGCTCGCCTTGCGATTCGCCATCGATCAATGCGCAGCGATGATCTGGCTGCGGCGCGACAATGAATGCATCTCGTTGCAAACGGCAAGCCGCTCCGACGCGAAAGTCGTGGAAGAAACAATGCAGTCAATCGCGGCTTATCTGGATATTAAGTGAAACCCAACAGACAGGTCTTTTCTTCGCTGGCGGTTGGAATATTGGCGTGTTTAGCGCTCAAAGACTCGAGGTATCGTTGACACATTGCCCCGGTTTTACCGATGCGCCGCTGATAGACGGCGCGTTTGACGATCTTGACGTTAGGTCATTGCCTATCCATCCGTGAAACGCTTGCACGGCATTCAGACCTTGCTAATTTTGCATTCGCCATGCAGGGGCGCGTCAGAAGTCCAAAAGATCGTCATCGCCCGGCAACACCTCAATCAATTTAAGGCAGACTAGAGAATCGAAACCCCTACCCCGTAACCGCTTTTCTCAGTTTCTCAAGTTTTGGAAACGCCGTCTCGATATCATCGCGCCGGGCCGCCATGCGCAAGTCGCGGAGATGTTGCAGCGACTTCACCAGCGCCGGCAATGGCGGTCCGCTGGCGGTGATTTGTTTCAAATGGCGCTCATTGACCCCGTCAGCGGGCTTTTCGATATATTTCTTCACCAGCATGTTCTGGTGTTGCGCTGCAGTTCGGCCATGGGCCTCGCAGACTTCAAGGAAAAGCATGCAGTTTCGTTGAAACCATTCTTCCTTGGCGTGATGGGGCAGCGCTTCCATAAATTCGTCGAGTAACGGCTTCATGCTCAAACATTTCCGTAAACTGCGCTGGTCGTCTGGCATCATGAAGAGAATTTTTTCTTCAAGAATTTGCGCGTAATGCGGGTCGTTGCCGCGGCACAGCCCCAAAAGAAGGTCGATCTCATTGATCTCAGCAAAGTCGCCGGCATTGGCGCCGCGGTAGATTTCTTTGCCGACGCGATAGGGCTTGTAATAAGGACGGATACAGAAGAAAAATCGTGCGACATCCATTTTGTCAAACAGCGTCTTGTTGTGTTGGGCAACCTGCTCAAGGGCGGCCTTTGCTTCTTCAAGCAACAAGGCGGTCGCCGGCGCGGAAACGCCAATGCCGGGAATGCGCATCAGCGCAACGCCGGCGCGCTTGAAGGCCAAAATCCCATAAAGATTACATTCGTTGAAGATCTTTTCGTCTTTTAGGCTCGTAAAACTCTTTTGCACGCCGTTGATGGCGCGGTTTTGGGTCGTAAGGTGCGCGGTTGCAAATCGCGGCGCAACGCCGATCGACGCAGCGATATGCATGCCAAGCGCCGAGCAATCCTTAAAAGGAGATTCGTCTTCCCGCTCGGGATTTGTAAGCTCGTGTCGACGGAGCGCCGCCAGAAAAAACCCAAGATTGCCGAGCACGTCAAACGCCGATTCAAATCGCTGTTCCGTATTGCCTTCAGCAACCAGGGGCGCAATCAAATCGCGCCCTTGCTGCATCAATTCGGCCTTGATGTCGTCGCCATTGCCCTCAATCTGCGCCGGATCGTCTTGGGCAAAATAGGTTTCCTCAAGGGCAGTGTTGAGTTCAATGAATGTCGAACGAATCCACTGATCCAGATTTTCGGCGGCTTTGCTCATGGCGACCGATCCTGTTTTTCTGCGCTTCGCTAGTTTAGCGCCGTCATAAGTCTGCGCCAAATTTCTTTGACGTCGGAAAGCCCTTGGGCGCGATGCGTCCCGCCTGCGCCCGTTTGCCGGCATAGGATTTCCAGTCATCAACAGTCTGCACGCGACCTGAACGGTCAACCCAGGTAAGGCCCTCTTTTTTTGAAAAGAGTTTTGCGTCGCTGAGCCCGCCTTTTTGGAATTTCTGCAGGACAACGCCCTTGCCCCGCGGCATTTCCGGTAGATCGGCCGCCGGGAAGACGAGGAACTTTTTATTGTCGCCAACCGACGCCACCATGTCGCCATCTGCAGGACGACAAACGGCTGCTTCCGCGCCCGCCGGCACATTCAATACCTGTTTGCCTTTGCGCGTATTGGAAAGACAATCTTCCTCAGCCACAATAAATCCGTGTCCGGAAGATGATGCCACAAGAAACTTGCGCTCGCCGCCATAGATAAACGCGCCCACAACCGCGTCGTCATTACCCATGTCGACCAGCAAACGAATGGGCTCGCCATGGCCGCGCCCGCCAGGCAGAGCGCTTACATCGAGCGCATAAAATTTTCCGTTGGTGCCGAACAACATCAGCTTGTCCGTGGTCTGCGCGTGAACGATATGCGCCTCGCGGTCGCCATCCTTATATTTGATCGACTTGGTATCCTCCACATGCCCCTTCATGGTGCGAACCCAGCCCTTTTCGGAAAGGACGATGGTGACCGGTTCTTTTTCAACGAGGATATCTAGGTCGATTTCATCGACATCTGGCGCATCGGCGATATCGGTGCGCCGGCGACCGAGATCGGACTTGGGATCAAAAGATTTGCGCACCTCGCGCAACTGGTCGGCGATTTTTTTCCACTGCGCTGCATCGGATTTCAAAAGCGCGCGCAAGGCCTTTTGCTCAGCCTTGAGGTTCTTGTGCTCGGTCTTGATCTCCATTTCCTCAAGCTTGCGCAAAGACCGAAGGCGCATATTGAGGATCGCTTCGGCCTGCACGTCCGAAAGCTTGAAGGTCTTCATCAGTTTCGCTTTAGGATCGTCTTCAAAACGAATGATCCGGATCACCTCATCAAGATTGAGGTAAGCAATCAGGAAACCATCGAGAATTTCGAGCCGCCGCGCGATCTTTTCAAGACGGAACTTGGCGCCGCGCACCAGCACTTCTTTGCGGTGATCGAGATAGCTTTGCAGCACGTCCCGCAATCCCATCACCCGCGGCGCGCCATCGGCGGCGAGCACGTTCATGTTGAGCGAAACGCGCGCTTCAAGGTCGGTCAGCTTAAAGACATTTTCCATGAGCGCCGCGGGATCAACATTGCCGGAGCGCGGCTCGAGGATGAGGCGAATGTCTTCTGCGCTTTCATCGCGCACATCCGCAAGCACCGGCAGTTTCTTTGACTGGATGAGCTCAGCGATCTTCTCGATTAGTTTCGACTTTTGAACCTGATAGGGAATTTCCGTGATGACGATCTGATATTTGCCACGGCCCAGATCTTCTTTCGACCAGCGCGCGCGCACACGAAAACTGCCGCGTCCCGTCGCATAGGCCTCAATCATTGAGTCTGCGTCTTCAACGCAAACGCCGCCGGTGGGAAGGTCCGGCCCTTTCACATATTTGAGCAGCGTTTCCGTGCGCGCTTTTGGCGTTTTGATGAGATGCAACGACGCGTCAATCAGCTCAGCAACATTATGCGGGGGGATCGATGTCGCCATGCCGACGGCGATGCCGTTTGCGCCATTGGCGAGAAGATTGGGGAACGCGGCAGGCAACACCACAGGCTCTTTGCCTTCACCGTCATAGGTCTCGCGAAAATCAACCGTGTCTTCGTCGATGCCTTCGAGCAAAAGCTGCGCAGCGGCGGTAAGCCGGCTTTCCGTATAACGCATGGCCGCTGCGTTATCGCCGTCAATATTGCCGAAATTGCCCTGCCCATCGACTAGCGGTACCCGCACCGAATAGTCCTGCGCGAGGCGCACCATAGCATCGTAAATCGCTTGGTCCCCATGGGGGTGAAAATTACCCATCACCTCGCCGACAACCTTGGCGGACTTCTTAAAACCGCTGCCCGGGTTCAGCTTCATCTGGCGCATGGCGTAAAGAATGCGCCGATGCACGGGCTTTAGACCGTCTCGCACATCCGGCAGGGCGCGGGCGGTGATGGTCGATAACGCATAAGCGAGATAGCGCTGTGACAGCGCTTCATCGAATGGTTCCAGAAAGATATCTTCCGGCTTTTGCGGCGGCGGGGTTTTGGATTTTTTTGTACGGGCCATGGGCGACGGCATAGCAGAGTCTTGTCCCGGCGCCAGCCTTCTAAAATCAACGGCTGCCGCGGTTTGACCATGAGCACGGATCGGTTATGTGGGGCCGATGACGGCGCTGATTGGCGACATTCTTGGTTTTCCCCTGCTGTTGATCGAGCTGTCGACGACGGCCATGGGCTTTTCGGCGGCGGCGTTTATCCGCGTTGCAGCAAGCGCCGAGGCGCAGACCGCAGCGCTGACCATCGCCTTTCTCGCAGGCGTTTCGGAAATGCTCGGCCAAAGCGTCATCCTGGTGGTCAACCGCATTCCGCTTTACCGGTTCCTGGCAAGCCTTGCCTTTACCGGTTTTACTTATGTGCTGACAGCGCTCACCTGGACGCTTTGTGCATTTGCCGTTGCGCCGCTGACGCGGGTTGGCCTCCTCGATATCAGCAGCGTGGGCGCCGTTGCCGGGATCGTCTCGCTTGCCTTTGCGCCGCGTTTGCTTGGCGTCTTTTCCATTGCGCCCTATTTCGGCGCCGCTTTCGGTAACGTGCTTGAAATCTGGGCGATGTTGCTGGCGATGTTTGGCCTGCATGCGGCGCTCGGCCTGCCGGTCTCTGCGGCGGCGTTCTGCGGCGGCGCCGGCTGGCTGGCTTCTTACGTCCTTCGCATGTCCCTTGGGCATCTCCTCGCCAAACCACTCGGAGACTTGCGCGTTCTGGTAAGCGGCTCCGCGCTTGAAAAGACGCCGCAGCAGATCATCGATGACGTCATGGAAACATTGTCGGGCGAGCGCCGGACATGATTGTTTCAGCGCTGACAATTCTCTCGCTGCTCGCCTTGGTCGCGCTTTTGATTACGGCGGCGCTGTCACCGCTTGAAACGTTGAGCTGGTGGGCCGGTTGGACGGAAGAAGAAATCGAGCAAGGGGATGTGGCTACGGAACCTGCGCCAACGACGCCGCATTCGGGGCGGCATTATTTTGTCTATCTGTCGGGCATTGCATCGCTCAGCGGCCGTTTTCTCATCCCGCGGGAACGCGCCTTTATCCGCAATTTGCGAAAGCGCTATCCAGAGGCTGTCATCATCGACGATGTCTTTCCCTATTCGCCGTCAGGCGCGCCTTTGCTCGCGGGTCCGCGCATATTCGATCGGCTATGGCGGCTGATTCAGCGAATGAAGCTAGAAGGCCGTCAGACGATGCTCAGCGTTTTAATCAATATGCGCAACGTGTTTCAGGTCATGGTGTCGGCGGATCACCGTTACGGGCCGATTTTCAATCATGGCGCTGCAAACGTCATCGAAGCAGCGCTTTTGCGCGGCGGCTATCAACGCGGATCAGGTGCAGCGGTGACCATCATCGGCTATTCCGGCGGCGGTCAGATCGCTGTTGGCGCATCACCCTTTTTAACGGCGCGGCTTGATGCGCCGATCGATGTGATCTCCATCGGCGGCGTCATCGCCTCCGGCCCCGGCATGCTGACGGTGCGTCGCCTGCACCACATTTTTGGCGACCGCGACCGCATTCAAAAACTCGGCGCGATCTTCTTTCCGGAACGCTGGGCGCTGATGCCCCATTCCGAATGGAACGTTGCAAAAAATCATGGCCGCGTTGTTGTTCACCTCATGGAAGACATCGCCCATGCGGGCGTTAAGGGTTACTTCGGCTTGCCGAAAGTCGATGGCGTTTCAAACAATGAACGGACATTGGGTGTTGTTGGCAAGATTTTAAGCGGTGCTACACCGTCATCCCAAACTTGATTTGGGATCCAGGAGTTTTCGAGTATCGAGCTTGACGCCCTGGATCCTGACTTTCGTCAGGATGACGAGCCCTCGGTTGCTCTTTTCGCCTGCAACAACTCAACCACCCGCAACCGCGCTTCCGGCAGTTGCTTGTCGGACAAATGCAAAATCCGCGTCTCTATGAAGTAACCGGTGAGCTTTAATCCATCCAACGCTTCGTCGAGGGAGGCGTCGCCGCCGGCTTTTAAAAACGCCGGCAATGGCAGCAATTTTTCCTTATAGGGTTCGCCGGCTTCGGCGGAAACGGCGCAGGCGGAGCGCGGCGACACATAGATGAGATTGTCCGCAACGCCGGTTGCCGCGCAGCGGTCAAGCGTCAGGCCAAAACCAAGTTCAGCCAGCAGCCCCAACTCCCAACGCGCCATCAGCGCTGGCCAGACATCGAGC
Organism: Hyphococcus sp.; assembly: GCA_028285645.1. Taxonomy (GTDB): domain Bacteria; phylum Pseudomonadota; class Alphaproteobacteria; order Caulobacterales; family Parvularculaceae; genus Hyphococcus. The sequence continues at coordinate 37,802 of JANQOV010000147.1, read as the reverse complement.
TCATCAAGATTGTCGAACAGGATTTTCATTGCTGCAAATGACGGCGCGTGGGACTCGCGTTCGGGAAGCGCAGCGCCGGCGACAGCGCAAGCAGCGGAAAGCCCCGCCAGCGCCAGCCGGTCCGCCATCGCTTCAGCGGCGCGGGCGCGGATCATCTCCAGCGTAAAGTGCCCAAGACTGTCTTCGCCGCGGCCTTTCCAGTCGAGCTTGACTTCGTTGCCCGGCTGCAAGACGGGGCCCATGCGCCGTCCCTGCCCGCCATGCACCAGCCCCGCCCAACGCCCATGCCGCTCCGTAAAGATATTGGCAATGGCGTGTGTCTCGCCATGGGGACGCGCGTCGAGAATGATGCCTGTGTCGGTGAGGTTCATGGATGTTTAGGCTTTAGATATACCACTTGGAAGTACCAGAAGCTTGGAATCACCATTATAAGACCTTATATACTTTTTGTGCGACGTAAGAAGGTTTCGATATGGCTACCAAAGGACAACACGTAGTCCCCAGAAATGGTAAATGGGCGGTAAGACGCGCAGGCGCTGCAAAAGCATCTGGCACTTATGGCACACAAAAAGAAGCCATCAGTGAGGCTCGAAAGCTAGCACAAAGTCAAAAGACCGAGCTCTACATCCATGGCAGGGATGGTCGCATCAGAGAGCGAAACACGTACGGCCAAGATCCTTTCCCACCCAAGGGTTAGCGCTTGAGTGCCAACGCATTTGGTAAAAATGTCTTCATCAATTGCCCGTTTGATGAAGATTATCAGCCAATCCTACAATCTATTCTTTTTTGTGTAATATACTTGGGCTTCAACCCACGAATTGCGCTCGAAAGTTACGATTCAAGCGAAATTCGTCTGTCAAAGATTCAAAAACTAATTAAGCAATCCCAATATTCCATCCACGATTTGAGTCGGTGCCAAGCAACAAAAAAAGGCGAGCATTTTCGACTCAATATGCCGTTCGAGCTCGGTGTAGATTACGGATGCAAGAAATTTCACGGTAAACGACGAGGAACCAAAAAGATTCTGGTGCTGGAGGAGAAGCCCTTTCGCTATCAAGCGGCAATATCCGACCTTTCTGGATGTGATATTGTGAATCACAATGGTCAGTTTGATAAAGCAGTTCGATCAGTAAGAAACTGGCTCGTAAATGAAGCTGGCGGAGCTCGGATAGCGCCAACGAAAATCTTAAATAGCTGGGATGATTTCCAAGAATGGCACTACGAAAAACTGGAATCTGAAGGTTATTCGGAAGAGGATATTTTGGATACGCCGACGAAAGAGCTGATGGGGGCAATGACCGAATGGATTGCGCTAGGCAAGCCGGTCTAGCTACTCCACCACATCAAGGCCCATCTCGCGGAGTCTTGCCGCTTCCTCAGCCCAGCCCTGGCGGACTTTGACATGCAAAAAAAGATGCACGGGAATATCGAGATAGCTCATCAATTCCTGGCGCGCATCGGAACCGATTTTTTTTAAGGTCTCACCGCCCTTGCCGAGAACAATGCCTTTTTGTCCGTCGCGCGCCACGTAAATCGTCTGTTCGATGCGCACGCCCTTTTTGGTTTCTTTCCAGTCGTCGGTTTCGACGGTGAGATCGTAAGGCAATTCCTGGTGCAGACGCAGAAAGAGTTTTTCGCGGGTGACCTCCGCCGCCATCAGCCGGTCGGAAATGTCCGAGAGCTGATCTTCAGGGTAAAGCCATGGGGACGCTGGCGCTTTCTCCAAAAGAAACGCTTTTAAGTCCTGCAAACCGTCGCCGTTCTTGGCGGAGATCATGAAGGTGTCGGTGAAGACGCCGGTTTCGTTCAGCGCCTCCGCCAATCCTAAAAGCTGCGGCCGGGCGATGGCGTCAATCTTGTTGAGGATGAGCACGGCTTTTTGCTCGGCGGTTTTGAGTTGCTCGATGATTCTGTCGGTATCAGCGCGCGTTTTGCCCGCCTGCCCGCGTTCCGTCTCCCCGGCAAGATAAAGCGGCGCATCAACCATGAGCAACGTTATGTCGGCGCCGTCGATGCCGCCCCAGGCGGCGGCGACCATGGCGCGGTCAAGCCTCCGGCGCGGTGCGAAGATGCCAGGCGTATCGATAAAGACAAGCTGCGCATCGCCCTCCACGGCAATGCCGCGCACCCGCGCACGTGTCGTTTGCACTTTTTGCGTAACGATTGAGACCTTGGCGCCCACCAGCGCATTGACCAATGTCGATTTACCCGCGTTGGGGGCGCCGATGACGGCGACCACCGCGCATTTCGTCTCGCCATCACTCATGTTCTTCCGTCCACGCCCCTTCGCGAACCAAAAAATCTCTCGCCGCTTCCATCTGCGCCTTGCGTTTGGATTTGCCGCTGCCTTTGAGGGGCGAAAACCCTTTAACGCGCACTTCCACCGTAAAGGCCGGCGCATGGGCGGGTCCGTCTGCGGTCAGCACTTTATATTCCGGCGCGCCGAGCTTGCGCGCTTGCGTCCATTCCTGCAGCGCGGTCTTTGCGTCGCGGTGAAACTTCGCCAGCTTTTCGAAGTTCGGCGTCCAAAAACCGTCATACATCTTGCGGGCGGCGTCGAGACCGCCATCGATGTAAAGCGCGCCTAAAAGGGCTTCGCAGACATCGCCAAGGATCGCCTTCTTCTTGCGTCCGCCGGAGTCCTCCTCCCAGGAAGACATGCGCACCAATTTGTCGAGGCCGAAATGCAACGCCGCCTTAGCGCAGGTCTCCTTGCGCACCAGCGCATTGAGCCGCGGCGCCATCTCTCCTTCGGAAAAGTCAGGGTAGCGGCGCCACAAATCTTCCGCCGCGAAAAGACCCAAGACGCGATCGCCGACAAACTCCAGCCGCTCAAGATCGCGCACATCGTCCGATCCGCCCGATAGGCTTGAATGGGTGAGCGCGCGTTTCAAATGCGCCTTGTCAGCAAATTGATAGCCGAGACGGTCTTCCAGCTTGGCGAAGTCGCCCTTGCTCATGCAAGTTCCCTGGTCTCAGTCAATGGGATCGAAAATGCGGCCATAACGGATCGCAAACGGCCATTCCCAGACTTCCCATATTTGGGTGTTCTCGCCGTTGACGGAGAAAAACAAGCGCTCGGCTTTGCCGACAACATCATCAAGCGGCACATAACCGACGAGACTATAAACACGGCTGTCCTGAGACTGGTCGCGATTGTCGCCCATCATGAAATAGTTTTCCGCCGGCACCTTGAACGGGCCGATATTATCAAGGCGGCCATTGTCGCCATGGCATTCGTCGACGCGGTAGCTCGTACCATTATCCATCGTTTCGAGATAGGCGGGCGCTTGCGCCGGGCGGCCATCGCACTTGACCGTCATCATACCGATGAATTCTTTTTTTATGGGCTCGCCATTAATGTGGAGATGTCCGCCGATCATTTGCACTTCATCTCCCGGCAGGCCGACCACGCGCTTGATGTAATCCTTGTTGCCGTCCTTGCGGTTTTTGAACACCACAACGTCGCCTCGCTCCGGTTCGCTGGAGAAAATTCGCCCTTCTATGGGCAGGCGCGTCAGCGGCCAGACCAGCGAGGCGCGCGAATAACCATAAGAGGGTTTTGACACCACCAGGAAATCGCCGATCAGCAGGTTCGGCTTCATGGAGCCGGATGGAATGTTAAAGGGCTGGAAAATAATGATGCGCAAAACAAGCGCGATGGCGACCGCAAAGAACACGGTCTTTGCCAGATCCCAGGCTTCCTCCGCCGCGGTCATCTTCGGCGCTTCTGTTTTCACCTGATCCCCTTCAACGCCGCTTTTCCCCGTGAGCTTTGCGCCCAACTCCTTTAACGAAAACGCCATACTCGCCAAACACCCTTGCTGCCCCGCCGAAAGACCAACCGTCTATATAGCCCGCGCCTCAATAATCACAATCGCCTGGGCCATCGGAAAGTCGTCTGTAATGGTCAGGTGAACGAAAGCCGTGTGGCCGGAAGGCGTTAATTCTTCGAGCTTTTTCGCCGCGCCGCCGGTGAGCGCCATGGTCGGCTGGCCCGACGGGAGATTAACGACCCCCATATCCCGCCAGAAGACCCCCTGCCGAAGACCGGTGCCGAGCGCCTTCGAGCAGGCCTCCTTGGCGGCGAAACGCTTGGCGTAGGACGCGGCGCGCAGCCGTCGTCGATCGGATTTGCGTCGCTCGATTTCCGTAAAGCAGCGATGGGTGAAACGCTCCCCGTGACGTTCCAGGGTTTTTTCCACACGGCGGATGTCGATGATGTCATTGCCAATGCCGATGATCATGGCCGCTACACCAACATGCCGCTGCGGGCGTCGTTCATCAGGCGCTTCATTTCTTTGACGGCCTCGCCAAACCCCATGAACAGCCCTTCGCCTACAAGGAAATGCCCGATATTGAGCTCAACGATTTCAGGGATCGCCGCCACCGGCTGCACATTTTGAAAGGTAAGGCCATGACCCGCATGCACTTCAAGGCCGATCTTGTCGGCTAGGGTCGCCGCGGATTTGATCTTCTCAAGCTCCGTCTTGATGAGCGTCGGGTCTGACGTTGCACAAGCCTCATAATAGGCGCCGGTGTGAATTTCGATCACCGGCGCGCCCGCTGCTTTCGCCGCCTCAATCTGGCGCGGCTCCGGATCGACAAAGAGTGAAATGCGAACGCCCACATCCGTCAGTTCCCTGACAAAAGGCGCAATAAAGTTTTGCTGGCCAGCCACGTCAAGCCCGCCTTCGGTGGTGCGTTCATTCCTGTTCTCCGGCACAATGCAGCAGGCGTGCGGCATCACTTCGGTCACCAGCTTGTGCATCTCAGCGGTCGCCGCCATTTCAAAATTAAGCGGCAGGCCGATCTCCGCTTTCAGCCGGCGCATGTCGTCGTCGCGGATGTGGCGGCGGTCTTCGCGCAGATGCGCAGTGATGCCGTCGGCGCCCGCATCAGAAACCAACAGCGCCGCGCGCACCGGATCAGGGTGCGGGCCGCCCCGCGCATTGCGCACGGTCGCCACATGATCGATGTTGACGCCGAGGCGCAGTGGTTTCTTGGTCATTGGCTGACCCCGCGGCTGCCGGGTTTAACCGCGGGCGTTCCCTTAAGATGCGGCGGCAGTTCGTCGGGCGACCAGGCTTCGACTTTAAGGTCAGCGAGCGAAATCACATTTGCGCCGATGTTCGCAGCGCCCGCCGAACGGTCAACAAGACAAGCAAGCGCTTTAACATCGCCGCCATAGGATTTGACCGCCGCAATCGCTTCCCGCGCGGAAAGGCCCGTCGAGACAATATCCTCAACGACAACGACGCGCGCGCCTTTGGAAAGCGAAAACCCGCGCCGCAGTTGAAATGCGCCGTCGACCCGTTCCAGAAACATGAATGGCTTTTCAAGATGCCGCGCGGTTTCATAGCCATAGATGATGGCGCCCATGGCTGGCGATATAACAAAGTCAATCTCGTCGCCAACCTCCGTCAGAACTTTTTGCGCCAGCGCCTTGCACAAACGCGCTGTCCGGTCCGGATACATGGAAACGATCGACTTGTTCAAGTACGTGTCGCTATGAAGGCCGGATGACAAAATAAAGTGGCCTTTCTGCAAAGCGCCGGCGTCTTCGAATTCCTTGAGGGCTTCCTCGCTATTCACTTGTCATTTCTCCAGCCCGTTCCGCATCTATGACGCTCGCCGAGGCTCTTAGTCCCGCCAGTAGCTGCGATAGTTGTTTCGCATCCTTTGCTTCGATATCAAGAAGAAAATCGATGAATTCATTAGATCGATTTTGCAGATTAATACTGGCTATCGAAATGCCATAGCGCGCGATGATGCCGGCCACTTCACTGAGCACGCCGACGCCGTTGTAGACAGTGATCTTAATGCGCGTGAAAGCGGCTGTGTCCTCTTCGCTTTCGCGCCATTTAAGGTCCAGCCATCGATCCTGCGGCGGATCTTCTTCCGCCAGCGTGTCGCAATAAATCGTGTGCACCTTGATCGAACCATCGCTATCGCGAATGCCGACAATGCGCTCGCCTGGCAGCGGCGTGCAGCAGCGCGCCATTTTTACATGGACGCCCGGAGTCAAACCAGAAATCGCAACACGCGGTTTGAACTCCTTAAGGCTCGCAACCCTGATTTCGCTCTCGCCGGCATTGGAAGCGCCAGGATAAACGGCTTCAATCAAGTCATTCACAGAAAGATCGCCGCGGCCGATGCTCACCAGCACATCATCAACGGAATTGCGCCCGAGCCGTTGCAGGCCAGCGCGCACGCCTTTGATCGAAAACTGCAAATGCTCGCCAGAAAAAACGCTTTCCGCAATCGACCGGCCAAGGGCGCGATGCTCATCATATTCCATCTTCTTGATGCGCCGGCGGATTGCAGACCGCGCCTTGCCGGTGATGGCAACGGTTTCCCACTCTGCCGGCACCGGCGCATTTTCCGACCGCAGAACTTTGACAACATCGCCGTTCTTCAGCGCGGTTCGGAACGGTCGTTGCGCGCCGTTAATTTCTGCGCCGATGCATTCATCGCCAATATTTGTGTGCACCGCATAGGCAAAATCGAGGGACGTCGAGCCCTTGGGCAAGGCGATGACCCGGCCTTTCGGCGTGAAGCAAAAAACTTGATCCTGAAACAGCTCAAGCTTTGCGTATTGCAGCGCTTCGTCAGGATCATCGCCATGCTGGAACATCTCAACCAGCCGCCGCGGCGTGTCATAGGGATCAAAATGACCGGGCGCCGCGATTTCAACGCCTGGACGTTCGCCCTTTTTCGCCGGGTCTTTATATTGCCAGTGCGCCGCCACTCCGCGCTCAGCGATTTCATGCATTTCATAGGTGCGGATTTGGATCTCAATTTTCTGTCGACGGCCGTCTTTGCTCGGCGGGCCGATCACCGCGGTATGTATGGAGCGATAATTGTTCGGCTTTGGCGCGGAAATATAATCGTCAAATTCCGACGCAATCATATGCCAGTTCATATGAATAACGCCGAGCGCCGCGTAACAGGACTTGACGTCTTCAACGAGTACGCGAAACGCATAAATGTCCGCTAGCTCGTCAAAGGAAACATTTTTCTGACCCATTTTGCGCCAGATCGAATAAGCGCGTTTTTCGCGGCTGTGTACTTGCGCGGGAATATCGGCTTCAGACAGTTTTTGCCGCAAGAGGTTGGCGACTTCGACAACCGTATGCACCGATCCGTGCTGCAGGTCCTGCAAACGGGCGGAAATGGTCTCATGCGCTTCAGGGCTTAATTCCCGAAATGCAATGTCTTCAAGTTCCTCACGAATACGATGCACGCCGATGCGGCCCGCCAGCGGCGCAAAAATCTCCATGGTCTCAAGCGCAATGCGGCGGCGCTTTTCCATATTGTCGATGTGGTGCAACGTACGCATGTTGTGGAGACGGTCAGCGAGTTTAACAAGTAACACGCGCACGTCGTCGGCCATCGCAACAACGAGCTTGCGAAAATTCTCAGCCTGTTTGCTCGATTCATCGCGTAATTCGATCTGCGTCAGCTTGGTGACGCCATCGACGAGCCGCGCGGTTTCATCGCCAAAAAGCTCGCGGATATCTTTCAGCGTTGCATCCGTGTCTTCGACCGTATCGTGCAAAAGCGCCGTTGCAACGCTTGCGGGGTCCGCGCGCAGTTCCGTTAGAATGGCGGCGACGGCGAGCGGATGGGTGAAATAGGGATCGCCGGATTTGCGCTTTTGATCGCCATGGGCGCGCATGGCAAAGATGTAAGCGCGGTTAAGGAGGTCCTCATCCGCGTCCGGATCGTAAGCTTTAACGAGATCGACAAGTTCGTATTGCCGAATGAACCCTACCGGGTGCGCCGCAGACGTCTTTTTTTCACCGCCCTCAACAGCCGCACCGCCGCTGACCGTCGCTTGCGATCGAGCATCGTCAACATCCGACGCGATGACGCCCTCTGGCGCTGACCGCGACGCAGCAATCGAATGCGGTTTTTCCGCATGAGCGTTTGTTCTTTCCGAATCGGCTGTCAGTTTATCAGCCATAAGCTACCGGCCGTCTTCGCCGGCGCGGCCAAACCTCATGTGATTCGTGAAACCGCAATAGGCCCTTAGCCTTTGGGCAGGGTCTGCGGCGTTGTCATACCCGAAGCTTGAATGGCTTTGAGATATTCTTCTTCGCTGACTTTGTCGAATTCAGGCGTATCGGCCTTCTCGGATGCTGCTTCCGCATCCTCGGCTTCCTCGGTTTCAACCTGTTTCTGCAAGGAGCTGATGAGGTCCTCTTCAACCTCGTCGGGAACAAGATGCCCGTCAGCGATCTCACGCAGCGATACAACCGGGTTTTTGTCCTTGTCGCGATCGACCAGGAGCGGCGCGCCGGAGGCCAAAACCCGCGCGCGATGAGCGGCGAGCAGCACCAGATCGAACCGGTTCGGCACTTTTTCAACGCAATCTTCAACCGTGACGCGCGCCATTCTACATCTCCTCAAGGCTAATCGCTTCGAAATATAGCGGATTGTTGGAGATATCCCCCCTTTTCAGCCGAAACAAGCGCTGCAACGCAAAAAATCACCTGAAATTCAGGAAATCCGCTGCGCCTTGCGCGGGTCAATCGCCGCCAGCAGGGATTTTGCCGTCTTGCCAGACACCGGATGCCGCCAATCTGGCGCGATTTCAGCCAGCGGGGCGAGCACAAATTCACGGGATTCGAGGCTCGGATGCGGTAAAATCGGGGTCGGCGGCGCTCCGTCGCTAATCACATTGTGATAGGCAATGATGTCGAGATCGAGGGTCCTCGGGGCGTTGCGGGCGCTGCGCTTGCGCCCAAAGCCATCCTCCACCGCATGCAGCGCCGCCAAAAGCGCTGCTGGCGACAAGCCATCGCCCACCGAGGCCACGGCGTTCACAAATTCGGGATCAGCGGGATTCGGCTCCGCAGGTGTTTTGTAAAGCGACGAAACCGCATATATATCCACCAAACGACCGATAGAGAAAAATGCGGATAAAACAATCTGTTGCGAATCAATCCCACTAACAGGCAAACTCGACCCCGCGGCGATCAAAATCATTGATTTTCTCTATTTTCAGCAGGCTTGCAGCGTGTTTCTAAAGCGAGCCAGCTCTATATCCACAAGGCTCAAGAATGAACCGGTTCCTTAACCTCCGCGAAGCGGAAAAAACAGCGCTCTTCATTGACGGCGCAAACTTATACAAGTCCGCCAGAAATCTTGGTTTCGATATAGATTACAAAAGCCTGCTTGCAAAAGCGCAGGACGAAAGCCAGCTTGTGCGCGCTTCGTACTATACGGCCATCCAGGAAGACAAAGACCAGGATTATTCGCCGCTCAGGCCGCTTGTCGATTGGCTCGACTACAATGGCTACCGGATGGTCACCAAGCCGACCCGGGAGTTTACGGACCAACAGGGACGCAAGCGCTACAAGGGCTCAACCGATGTCGAGCTTGTGGTCGACGCCATGCTGCTTGCCGAGCGTGTCGATCACATTGTGATTTTCAGCGGCAATGGAGACTTCCGCCGGGCGATCGAAGCGATCCAGGCAAAGGGCGTCAAGGTCACCGTCGTGTCCACGGTCAAGTCATCACCGCCGATGGCGTCGGACGAACTTCGCCGCCAGGCCGATAGTTTTATCGATCTTGCAGACCTTGAAAACATCATCGGCCGTTCTGGCGGTCCGACCCGCAAGGCCCGCGAGGATGCGGAAGATTACGACGGGGACGATTTCGACGACGACTTTGAAGATGACTTCGAAGACGTTGATTAAAAAGGCAAAGCCCGTTTCAGCCTCTGAAACTAATCCGCTGCCTAATTGCCCCTTGTGTCCGCGCCTGGCTGAGTTCCGCCAGGAGAATATCGAAAAATATCCCGACTGGTTCAACGCGCCCGCCCCGTCTTTTGGGCCAAGCAATGCAAAGCTGTTGATCGTCGGTCTCGCACCCGGACTTCAAGGGGCGAACCGGACTGGCCGGCCTTTCACCGGCGATTACGCGGGCGACCTGCTTTACGGGACGCTCAAAAAATTTGGCTTCTCAAACGGCAAATATCAGGCAAGACCCGATGATGGGCTCAAGCTTCAGGACGCAATGATCACCAACGCGGTGCGCTGCGTGCCGCCTCAAAACAAGCCCACAGGCGCTGAAATCAAACAATGCCGGCCGTTCCTGATCAGACAGATCGATGCGCTCAAATCCCTGCGCGCCATCCTTTGCCTTGGCCGCATCGCCCATCAATCGACTCTTGCAGCCCTTGAAATCCGCCAAAAAGACGCGCCGTTCGGTCACGGCGCCCGGCATTTTTGCGATCACCGTGAAATCGCCATTTTCGACAGCTATCACTGCTCCCGATACAACACCAATACGGGCCGCTTGACGGATGAGATGTTCGAAGCGGTTTTCGGCATGATCCGGCAAGAATTGGGAGAAACGCAAAGCTAGTAATCACCGCCGACTTGGATTAACGCTTAATCGTAATACGGATTTTCAAGTCGGCCTGACCCGGAGCACGTGATGAAACGGAATTGGGGCTTACCGACAAAAGGCGAGCGGGCGGCCTTTCGCGACGCCAAGAACGAAAAGCCCCTGCTGACGCTTTTTGTAACAGCGATTTTTGGCGTCATTGGCGCAGCGATCGCAGCCATCAGCTTTAGCGATGCGCGCACGCTGCTTGTCGGCCTCTTTCACGGCGGCACGTTGATCGCCGCTATTGTCGCTGCTGGTTTTGGATGCTGGGGATATGTCTGGCTGGCGCGACCGCGCTTTGCGGCGCAGTTTTCCGGCGCAGGCGACGCCTTTTCGGACCTCTTACGCTTTTATGTCCGCGCCGCCATTGCTCTCTTCCTTGTACTGATCATCGCGCGCGGGGCCGGCCTCGTCGCCGCCAACTTCGTCAGCGTCATGTTGTTATGCGTGTCCGGCGGGGCAGCCGCGGCTGCTGCATTTCAAACGGTCGTTGCTTTCGTGCCAAACTATGCTGAAGACGGCCCGAACGGGCCCGCTGTTTAAAGCCAACGGCGAACGCTTGCCTTATAGGTCGCAAATTCATCGCCAAACCGACGCGCCAGATATTCTTCTTCCCGCGGAATAACCAAAAAGTTGAACAAAATGCCTGCCCCGATGGACAATAGGATCGTCCACAAGTTGAGCGTCGCAACGCCAAAGCCGACGCCGAACACCACCATCGCAAGATAGATGGGATTGCGCGAATACCGAAAGGGACCGCTCGTAAACAACTGATTTGACGGCGTCGACGGCCGCAATGTCTCTCCGCCTTCCGCAAACGCAGACGTGGCTGCAATAGCAAGCCCAAGCCCCGCCAACACCAATAGACCGCCCAACCCTTCAGCGGCGACACGCGGCAGGAAGCCAAGCCAGCCGCCTAGGAACACGCGGAGCACATACCCCAACAACAAGGCGGCGAAGAATATTGTCGGGGGATGCAGGCCGACATCGGGCCGGTCTTCAAGGCGATCACTCATGGGCTCATCCTCGATCACGCAATAGGCGTTGCTTCTGCCGCGACCAGTCTCGATCCTTTTTCGTCTCGCGCTTGTCGTGCAACTGTTTACCCTTGCCAAGACCCAGTTCCAGTTTGGCGATCCCGCGGTCGTTAAAGTAAAGCCTGAGCGGCGTCAGCGTATAGCCTTTGCGCTCAACCGCTTGCGCCAGTCGCGCTATCTCGCGCTTGTGCAACAACAATTTGCGGCGACGTTTTGGTTCGTGATTTTGCCGGTTGCCGGCTGAATATTCGGGGATATTGGCGTTGATGAGATAGATATCGCCATCTTCCGGCGAGGCGTAGCTTTCAGCGATGGTCGCTTTGCCTTCGCGCAGGGCTTTGACCTCCGTGCCAAGCAACATGATCCCGGCCTCGACCGTGTCTTCGATGAAATAGTCGTGGCGCGCCCGGCGATTGACTGCGATTGTTTTCTTGGACGCGTCGCTTTTTTTTGCGGACATCAGCCGATGAGATCCAGCTCTTCCAGAGCCGCGCGGATTTGCGCTTTGGCCGCTTCAGAAGGCGGGGTCATGGGCGCACGCAATTCAAGTTCGCAAAGCCCCATCAACGACAGTGCGTATTTCGCCGGTCCCGGGCTTGCGTCGCAAAAGAGGGCGTCATGGAGCGGCGCGAGGCGATCCTGCAGCGCGCGGGCTTTTGCGTAGTCGCCGGCAATCGATGCTTCCTGCATTTTTGCACAAAGCGCCGGCGCAACGTTGGACGCGACGGAAATGCAGCCCTCGCCGCCCATGGCGTTAAATCCCACCGCGGTCATGTCTTCGCCGGAAAGCTGAATGAAGCCCTTTGCGCATTCTCTCGTTTGCAACGGCACGCGGGCGAGATCCCCCGTCGCATCTTTGACGCCGATGATGTTAGGAATTTCAGAGAGTTGCGCCAATGTCTTGACGTCGAGCCCGACAACCGTGCGGGCGGGAATATTGTAGATGACAATCGGCAGATCGATGGCTTTTGCGACTTCTGAATAATGTGTGATTAAGCCATCCTGATTGGGCCGGTTGTAATACCCTGTGACATGCAAAAGCGCGTCTGCGCCGGCGCCGGCAAGCCGTTTCGATAGCTCGACTGCGCTTGCGGTCGCGTTGGACCCAGCGCCTGCGATCACCGGCGCGCGCCCGGCTACCGTCTCAACGCAGAGCCGCACCACATGCTCATGCTCATCGTCGCTTAAGGTCGCTGCTTCGCCGGTGGTGCCCGTCGGCACCAGGCCGTGGGTTCCCTCATCGATCTGCCGTTCGACCAGCGCCACAAAGGCGTCGTTATCGACGACGCCGTTGCGAAAGGGCGTCACCAACGCCGTAATTGACCCTTTAAATCTTTCCATAACGGGTATTTTCCGAATTTTAACCTGTCGATACGCTCCCCCCTTTGGGGGAGCAAGCTATTAGGGGCGTCTAAACCCGTTTTGAACTCGAACGGAATGGGGTATTATAGCCGAGCCGGTGTTTTGCGCGCTTGGAGGGGTAAATGTCAAAGTCAGCGCTTTTGCGACTGATCAGCGGAATTTGTGTGGCGATCTTCGCAATGGGGCACCTGGCGCCCGCGAGCGCTTATGTGACGCCGCGGATAAAGCCGCCAGCCCCGGGGCCGGCCTATCTTTCCTCCAATGACCACGCTCGCCTTCAGATTGTGGCGCAATCCGCCAAGAAAAAGCGGTTCAGCCAGGCAAAAACGACAATCGCCGCAATCGAAGACCCAATCGCCAAGAGCCTTGGGGAGTGGCTCTATTTCAGCGCCGAAGATCCGCTGGTCGACATTCAGGCTGCAGACCGTTTTCTCGATTCCCATAGCGATTGGCCTGCGGTCAGCCGCATCCAATCCCATGTGGAATCTCGCATCCCGAAAAACGCCTCGACGAAAACTATTCTTGAACTGTTCGATTCGCGCGATCCCATAACGGGATCAGGGAAAGTGGCGCTCGCCGGCGCGCTCTTCAAATCTGGCGACGAAGACGCCGGCAAAATCTATCTGCGCGACGCATGGGTCGACAGCCGATTCACGATCGCAGAAGAGCGCGCTGTCTTGTCGAAATATGGTCGCCGGCTGACGCAAGAAGATCATGCGGCGCGGGTCGACCGGTTGTTATGGGCGCGGCAGGTCACCAATGCGCGTCGGATTTTCTCCCGCCTTAAAGCCAAAGATCGCCGGATGGCGGAGGCGCGCGCAGAACTAATCCTTGGCGCGTCCCGCGCCGCGACAACCTTTGGCAATCTGCGCGAGGAAGAACGGCTCGACTCTGGCGTCTTGCTTGCGGCGGTTCGCTATTTCAGACGGCGTGGCGATCAGCAATACGCCATCTCGTTAGCCGCGCAGTCGCCCAAAGACCCTGAAGAACTCCGCAATTCTGCGCGCTGGTGGTATGAGCGCCAATTGCTGATGCGCTGGGCGCTCAAAAACGGACGCTTTGCGGAAGCCTACACCGCCGCTTCTAACCATGGGCTTGATCGTGGCGGCGCCTTCGCGGAAGCGGAGTTCAACGCCGGCTGGATTGCGCTTCGTTTCCTTGATGAACCCGCGCGGGCGGAAACGCACTTCCTTGCGCTGGCTTCAGCGGTCGGCACGCCGATCTCGCTTTCGCGGTCTTATTATTGGTTGGGACGCGCCGCAGAAGCCCGCAACATGCCGGAGCTCGCAAAAACCCATTACGAAACGGCGGCCGAACACATTTATTCCTATTACGGACAACTGGCGGCGGAAAAAGTCGGCGGTCCGGCGCTGGAGACAAAGTTCTCCCCGCCAAGCAAAGTCACGCCCCATGAATATTCAATCTTCACATCAAGACCGACCGTCGCTGCGCTGCGCATGCTCTCTGATCTCGATCTTGATCACGAGTTCATGGTGTTCGCGTACCATATTGATGATCAACTTGAATCGCCGGGAGAATATCTCGAACTTGCCAAGATCCTAACCGGCGAAGGCGCGCCCCATCTGACGGTTCGCGCCGGCAAGGTGGCGGTGCGCAAGGAAGCGTTTACACCGGAAGTCGCTTATCCCCTGATCTTCGTTCCCGACGAAGCAAAACGCTATGTGGAACCCGCGATTATTCTTGGCCTGTCGCGGCAGGAAAGCGAGTTTAACCCAAGGGCGTTCTCGCGCGCCGGGGCCCGCGGCGTCATGCAGCTTATTCCGAGCACGGCGCAGATCACCGCGCGCAAGGCGGGCATGCGGTATTCACGCTCGGCGCTGCTGGATGATCCGGTTTACAACATGACTATCGGCTCAGCGCATCTTTCGCATTTGCTGGAGCGTTACGAAGGCTCGCTGGTGATGACATTCGCTGCTTATAATGCAGGTGCTGGACGCGTTACCCAATGGGTCGCGACCTATGGCGATCCGCGCGGGCCCGAGATCGACCCGATCGATTGGGTGGAGTTGATCCCGTTTGCGGAAACGCGAAACTATGTGCAGCGGGTTCTTGAAAACACGCAAGTTTACCGGGCGCGTCTTAATGTTGCGCCGATACCGGGCCGGCTCTCCGCCGATCTTGGGCGCGGCGGTTTTTCAAAACGCGCAGCCCATGCGGTGCATCCTTCGCCGACATTGGTTGCGCTGGCGAAAGAGCTTGGCCCGCAAAACCTTTCCGCCTTGCCGGCCAAAACAAAAGCGCGCGCTGACGCCTTTGCGAATAAGATCACGCGGGAGCGGCTCGCAGCGAAAGCGGCGGAAGCGCAACTTGCTGCGCAAGCGCTGGAAGCAGCAGCGCCGACAAACGATGAAGCGTCTGCAAAACTTCCGAATGTCGTCGTGCCGGCCGCGCCCGATGCGCCGCAACCAGCGCAATCCGTTTCGCCCATATCGATGACAGAAGAAACGAGCGAAACCACTGCTGCAGATCCGGCGCCGGAAGAAACAGCGCCTGCAATTTCGTCAACAACGGCTGAGACAGCGCCCGCAGCCAAGGAAACAAACATTGTCGCGTCTGATGATAAACCTGTCGCGGCGCCCGTGGCGATCACCAGCGCCTCGGACGTTACCTTACAGCCAAAACCAGCAGCCACGCCGTCAGCGCCTGCGCCAAGGATCTACCTGCCCGGCGAAGTGGCGCCGAACGACAACGAAGCAGAGGATCTTAACGCGCAGCAGCTCGGCCAGGATTGGTTTGACAGCGAAGCCGCCGAACCGGTGATCACGGCGCCGGAAACCCCGGTAAGCGACGTCGTTCAACAACCGGGCGCGCTGGACGAAGCGCCGACAGCGGCGCCGCTCGATGGCTGCATGACCTACCGGGAATTCCTCGCTGAAATTGCCGCCGAGGAAGGAACCGCAGACGAAATGCTATCCGAACTCCTCCAAGAAGGCGATGACGGCGGCTTGATCTGCAAGTAGGAGCGCGCCGCGTTCGCATCGCGCCCTCTCCCTTCCCGCAGCCTTGCCAAGACCCCAGATTTTCGGCATTACCGGCGGCGGAGACGTGGCCGAGTGGTCGAAGGCGCTCCCCTGCTAAGGGAGTAAGTGGTTAAGAGCTGCTTCGAGGGTTCGAATCCCTTCGTCTCCGCCATTTGGGAGTCGAAGTGACTCCACTCCCGTAAAAGCCTGAAGGGATAAGCGATTGCGGGGGTTCGAAACCCCTCTTTCTTGCAATATCGGGGGCGGTCATCGAATGCGAGTCTGATGACAGCCTGACGTGTCGCCAAGTCGTTGCTATTCCACAAGGAAATGGGGCTTGCAATGAACACCATGGCGAGTTCGAACGCCTCCTCGAAGGGCTTTTGCTTTTGGTCCTGCGTTGCCATTTTTTCACGCCACAGCGCGATATCCTTTTCGGTATCGGCGATCCGCTTTTCGTAAGCGCTGACAACCGCTGATGAGTCCGAATCAACAATGCGCTTAACGAGCTTTTCTATCTGGCTTTCAGCATTTGCAATATCGCGCTTGAGCGCTGCCTTAACCGTTTCGCCCTGCGCCGAAAGCTGGCTCCAGATATCGCGAAACATGCCGCGCGCGAAAGTAATCAATTTCCGTGTTGGCTGCAGGCTTGTCAGAAGCGCAGCGAAATCGTTTTCAAGCTGATCCCGGCGGATCGATTTGCGGTGATTTGCGCAGCCCTTCTTGTAGCACATGTAATAGGCGTGCTTCGCGCCTGTTTTTGAGGTTGCGTAATACCCGGTCAACGGATTGCCGCATGAGGCGCAAGCAACGGCCCCGCGCAGGATGAAATCGTTTGAAACATCCGCTCGCGCTGGAGCCGTTGGTTTCTCATTGAGGCGCGTTTGGATCTTCAAATAGGTCTCGTAGGAAATCAGCCCGTCATGCTGCGCCTCGCGGATGGAAACACCCCATTCAGGCCTCTCGATCATCCCGGCATATAAAAGCCGCGTAAGGATGCGGTGCGCGGTTTCAATGGTTACCTCGCCATGGCGGTTTTTGGGGAAATCGGGCTTGCTCTTGAGGAAACGCGCCACCTCCGCTTGCGTCTGGAGCCGCCCGGAAGCGAAACCCTCCAAAGCCTCCTGAATAATCGAAGCAAGCGGCTCATCACGGCGCAGGATTTTGCCGCGCCCGCGCATAGTCTCAGACTTGTAACCAATCGGGGGAGAGAATGAATAATACCCGTTGAGCTTTCGCGCCCGCATGCGGTTCTTGGTCTGCTCGGCCCCTTTTTGACGCTGATGTTGAGAGACCGACGCCAACAAGTTTTCAACGAGAATGGAGTCCGAATCCTCGCCGAATTCAATCGACGGGCTTTCAAGCCGAGCGCCGACATTTTTGATCGCGTCGCGCAAATCGAGGTGAGCGCGAATATCGCGAGCCATGCGGCTAATATCGTCAATCACCAGGACATATTCGCCCGCATGCCTTTTGCTCCTCAGGAAGGAAAGCGCGGCCTGAATACCGGGACGGTCAATCACGCCGCCCGAAACGGCCTCATCGGTAAAGACCTTTTCAACCTCATAGCCTTTCATCCGGGCAAATTCGCGGCAGCGCGTTTCCTGAGAGGCAAGTCCGTGACCTTTATTGACCTGCGCTGCGGTTGAAATGCGGCCGTAAATGACCGCTTTGGTTTTGGTCTCGGTTTGCAATGCAGTATTACTCATGACGGTCTTTCCTCAATATTTAATTCTTCAATATCCGTTGCGGTTTTCGCATCGGTATTTTGGATAATCTGTGTACGAAAATATGGCCTTGAGTATACCACATCAGGCGGCAAAACGCTTGGGTTTTCTGGTGTTTTGGGCGATTTTATTGAGGGTTTCCGTCCCTCTTTTGCGGCCTGTTGGCTGGGGTGAATTTCAAAGCCGATCTCTGCAAATGTCAAAAGCAAAGCCCAAAGCGTCTGAATGAATTCTTTTTTCTTTTCGTCCGGCGCATCCCAATCCTCAAGCTGTGAAAGATAAGTTTCAATATCGAGGTTAAGCGCCATTGGAGTATCGCCGCCAGTGCTCGGCGTTGTGTTGATGTTTGTCCTTTCATGGTTTTGTGGCGGGGGCGGTTGTGGCTTCAATAGTCCGTCTCCTTGTCGTTAGGGTTGGAATTTATAAAAGAACGCCGCCCCGCTCCCGGCATAGCGCCGGGAAACGGGGATGGACGGCTACGGCGATTAGCCGTTTTGGGGAGCTTGCGAAGGAAGCGGTGCGGCCTGCGCTGTTTGAGCAGGCGCGGCTTGGGTTTCTGTCTGCGCCTGTCCGTAAGGCAAATTGCCTTGAGGGTTTTGCGCCGGTCGCGAAGGATCACTCTGATAAATCGGCTGACCTGTCGCCGTTGGATTAAAGTTGCGCTTATAGGCCTCACGCAATTCGCCGGAGCGATTATAGGCGCGCCGGGAAAGCTCAGCCACGCGCAATAACTCGCCTGAATTAAAGCTTGATGTGTCGCGCACTGCGCCCTGTCGGTCGGTGAAGGTCTTGGCGAGCTGGCTTGTAAAATAAAGGCCGTTTTCGCCCTGATTGGCCCAGATGGTGGCCTTAAGGTTTCCGTCTCTTATGACGTCTGCAGGTTTGTTTTTTTCCATAGGCTGATATCTCCTTTTTTGGCTATGGGTGGAAAATACTGTTCCTTGCCTTGCCGCCTACGTTCGGGGCCCGGCAATCAACAGTGAAGATAGTCTGCGCGATAATTCCCAAAATGTCTAGGAAAATGTTCCTATACTGAATACTATCGTCACCAGTCGTTTCTGACGCGCGTATTCTCAAGGCTTTGTTTGGGCGCTTGGCCCTGACGCTCTTCTATATATTGATCACGATTTTGAGTATTCTCTGGCGCTGGATTGGAAACTTCTTGCGAGTTTTGCGGCACCTGCGATTGTGAAGGATCATGAGACTGGCGCAGGCCCGCTATCACATCGCTTGTATTCTGCGCGACATTGGCAAGCCGCTTCAAATCAAACTCAGAGTAGTTATTGGATTCATGAAACTGGCCCTTCTCATCTCGCCATGTACGCACGATTTTAGTTGAGTAGTTGGGACCTTCGCCATCCTCATTTTGCCTTTCCCAGACTTTAGCCGAGATTGCGCCGTCACTGACGGTCCGAATGGGCCGCTCGCCTGCTGTGCGTTCGTTCGCAGGCGTTTCGGCGTTGGGACCGGATTGCGCTGGCCTGTGACTTGCGTCTGGCGCGCCATTGGTTTGCTTCCGTGTATTGTTTGCAATTTGTGTTTGATCGTTCATGGCAGTCCTTTTTTTGGTGGGTGGATGATTAGGGAGAGCGCACAATGCGCCTTTTTGGTTGGCGTGTTAGGTGCGGATGTGCGGAGCGATTGGTATTTCGTTCCCAATCGCACTCAGCCACATCGCGGCGATATGCGCCGACGCGCGTGATGCTCCGACCAAGACCATAGTGAAACGCCCCAAGGGTGAGTTTGGGCAAGGCCTCTCGTTGTTCGAAATCCTGTTTTGACAATTATCTTCCCCTTGCAAGATTGAACTGACGCTTTGAAGTTTGTTTCACCGCCATTTGCCGCTCCAGGATGTATTGTTCCTTGGCCTTGCGGCGGCCCAGCTCACGCTGCGTTTTCTTGGCTTGTAAATGATCGAGCGACATCCCCGCATAAAAGGCAGCGCGATCAGCTCCATGGGAAAGTTGCGGCGAGGGCTTGAGTTTCGGCGCAGGTTTTTGCTGCGCGATCATATGCGAGCCCCGGCGCTCCAATTCGGATTTCTTGCCCGCATCGATCTGGGCGGCGATGAGCGGGTCGCGGTTTCGCTGAAAAGCCATCGCAACATTGGGGCGCACCGAATACATCTGCGGTTGCGATCCCGGCGTCTTGTCCCGGTGCGAATAGGAATAAGAAAGGCGCGAGGGCTTTTGCGCCTGCGCTGCGCTTTCGCGTTGAGTTTGCGCCGCCATCTGCGGCGCTTCATGTATCTTTCCTCTATCTATCTTCATAACAAACCTCATGATGGTATATACCCGTCCACATAGTCCCAGCGCCCATCTGCATATTGCGGCAGGTGCGCGTACTTGTCGGGTACGGGGTCGTTGATGATTATTCGGCGCTGTTTGCCCCGAAAGCGGGTCTTGAGTTCAACAGCGCCTTTTGGCGAATGGTATGGATCGCGTAAGAACCTTCCGGCAAGGTCAGGTCTAAGCCAGTAAGGCGGCGCATAATTCAAAGCGCCGCGTTCCATCTCACCGGGCATGAATACAAAGACGCCGCCCTTTGGCGTGTTGATCACTTCGTCAGGCGTGCGCACTGGGCGTTTGATCACCGAGCGATAAGACGCCATCGCCTTGTTGTGACGGATTTGCGCGGCGGCCTGCATTTCATCCATCATGCCAGCGGCGACACTCATCACCGCTTGTTGCTGCGCATAGCGTGCATTTTGCTGGATCGTAAAATCATCAAAGGGTCGGGTTTCTTGACCCAGAAGGCGGCTTACGACTTCAGCGTCCGGCAGATAGCGAATACCCATGAACAATTGGGTTCCGCAACTTTGCGGGATCACCTTCGATCCGTCCTTGATTAGGCGGTCGAGCATGTTCAATGATTGGACGATTATCAGAGCACGGATATTATAGCCCGCCGCGTAGGAGGCTAATTGCTCCACCATGGGCCAGCCGCCCTTGATATTGCCGACCTCATCGAGGAGCCATGCCTGGGGCCGCGCGTCCAATGCGCCCATCTTATAGTGGGCTGTGCTGTTATAAAGGGCGCGGATGACAGGCTGGGAGACTTCGCTGTAACGGTGGTCCTCCATGAGATTGACGAGCGCAGGCGGAGCGCCGGGTTTTACAAGTTCAGAAAAATCCCAATTGGGATTTGAGACCGAAGCCCGTAATTGCTCATCGCGCATGCAGGCAAATGAGCGTTTGAGTTCATTCTTGATGCCGTCCCAGCCGCCAGTATCAGAGATATTGTCGCGCTGGCGGTCGAGCTCTTTTGCAAGTTCTGCGATCTCCCGATCACTGGACTGGCTCATCTCATATTCGAGTGATAACCACTCATCAGAAAGCGAGCCAACGCTGACACAGTGATCCGCCAATTCCGGCAATGTAATTTCGCCATGGGTACGCACATGGGTGACGATCACCGCCGTGATAAAGAGCTGCGCCATTTGCTCAAAGAACTTCGCTTGTCCATGTCCTGTTTCCGGATGCCAGTTCTTGGCAAATTCGCCGCTATCAACAGTTAGCGTCGGCGATGCCGCTTTAAGGTGGGAAGTGGGTGAGATTCTAACGCGCATATTCGCATCGTCCGCGCGGGTCCCAATTGTAGACTGCGCGCCTCTGAAGCGCTTGCAATTGCGCAATACTGCCGTTTTGGGCTTTCCAGTCCATCGAGATGATGTGGTCCGTAAAATGACCATCAATCAGCCACGGCAAAATAAGATTGCCTTTGCCGCACCTTGCGCCGCCCACCAGCAACGTGGCGGCTTGCTGGTTTGAAAAACACGCGCGGCCCCGCTCGTCATAGCCAGTGAAAAGACCGCGCCCTGCATAAAGACCTGCGCGGCGGCGAATGGCCGTATCTGCAAGGCCGCCGCTGCCCAGCCGGTAAAATTCGTTGTAATCGTGATAGCTCATCGTCCGCTCACGCGAATAATGTGGCAAGCTTTGCCACAGCGACTTTGGTAAGGACGTGCAGCAGGCTGGCGATGGCGATAAACACGATGAGACCAAAGACTGGTCCCAAGAAATCACCTGCGCCAAGACCATATTGCGCATCGGCATACGCCCGGAATGTCGGCCCCGTGATACGCATGACAATCGGCCAGAACAGGATCGCCATCAAAAGCCCGACCGCGCCGCCCAGCCAGGACAATATTGTCGGTGGAGGCTGGTTATGTCCGCCGCCTAATGGAGCCGGAGGTTTGCTCATATCGTTTCTCCAATTTTGATTACGATTATCGACCTACTGCGCGGCGGCGCAGCGCATTGAGTTCTATGCAGTGTTTGAATGTACGCAGCGTCACGAACACAAAGGCTGCATCGAATAACATGCCTGTCACGCTATAGCGGACACCCGAGACAGAACCTTCCATGAGCAGCAAGACAATGCCGCACAGCTGAAACACAAAAATTGCAGCCGGGGCCCAGACGCGCTGCTGGAAATAAAGCGCTCCAATCAAAGGCCCCAACACGATAATGGAAAACCCCGCGCCCCAAACGGCTTCCTCCAGCGTCTGCATTGTCCAAATCTGCACGAATGCTGAAAACGTCATCAGGAGGGCAAAGACCAAAATCAACCTTGCGCCGTGCTTAATATCTTCAACCAGTTTGCTTTTCTTTTCGGCGGTATCACCGATCGCTGATTCAAGTCCAAGCTCATCCGTTCCCGCGCCCGGCGGCCCCATTGCTCCACTATTTGATGTCACAAAGTCTCTCCTATTGTCTTTCAGTTCTTTCACTCAGCATGAAGAGCAGTGTAACGATGAGAGGCATGAGCGCCTGTGGAGTTTCCCAAGACAACCATGAGAGACGGCGTGGAGCGTTATTTTTCTATTGGCTCGCTTTTTGAAAACTCGCCCCAGCTTTGGCGGTAGGATTCAAGGCTGGTCCAGAGAAAAATATGTACCAGCAACCTTGAACTCATGCGCAGGTTTGACCGGCTTGAAAGAAAGTCGCGAATATTGGCGTCATTAAAAGTCTTGGATACGTGCCCGCGATATTCTTTCCGCGCCCATTGCCTGGGGCGCTTTCGAATGCTCGCAGCCATTTCCTTCGAGCCGATATCGCGCACCGTCATATAGCCGCGCAGCGCTTTTCTAAGATTGGTTATTCGCCCCGGTATACGAAGATTATCAATGGCCTGGTCGGGATGCTCGTTATAGAACTTAAGCGCGGCGACTTGCTCGGCAGTGCGGTCAGCCTGCTTTCTGCTGCGCTTTTCGCTCATGAAACCCCACCATTCATCAATAAAAAATCGATGAACTGGAAGGGTTTTTAGAGCCTAGCCAGGGCGCAACAGTTGGGCAAACATCTTAGGGAAGCAGAGAACGGTGGTTTCTTTTTAAGTGGCTGAAAAGAAATCAAGAAAACGAAAATCCGTTTCAAAAAGGCGGACAAAATCCTCGCGCCCGCATAATCGCTATGTGCGCCGCACTTCAATGTCTGAATACAGGTTTCTCAAAATACTAAGAGCTTTTGCTGACGATGTTCCGGCTTTTGAGGCTAAAAAACTAACGGGCTTTTCGGCATCAACAAACCGGGACCGGTTTGCGCAGTTAAGGCAAGCGCTTGTTCTGGCGGCGCTAAGGCGTCCTATGGACTTTGGCGGCGCAGGATTTTTCCTATTCGATAGGTCTGGATACTCGCAGCGCGGCAAGCTTTTTGTTCAAGAGCTAATCAGAGAAGGGACCGTCAAGTCCCACATAAAGCGGCACAGACCGCGCGGCGTGAAAGATGGTGAAACTTCTTATTTCGCGCTTGAAGTCGCCATTCGCATGTTTTCACACATTCATCTGATCAAAGACATGGATACTCTTTATCCAGATGACCTGATAGAAGCGCTTACAAATTTTCAAAACGTAGGCGAATTCCTGCTGGAATACGGTCAACACCCTACGGTTATCGAACGCTTTCCTGAATTGAGCGACAGGTTCGTCAAGGCGGCGCCCGGTCTCAAAGCCATTGTTGAGACAGAGCAGCTTATGGCGCTGCGCGACAAATCAACAGAACATCACTACGCTAATGATCTTATCTTTGATGGGTTGAAAAGGTTTCTTCTCAAGTTCCCGCTGTAAGTGTTTGGTCCTAAGAACGTCAAGCCGCAAATCAAAATTCCTGCACGACTTCAGAACGTAAATCAGCGTAACGCCAACTAGCAATAATCGCTACAATTCCTTATTGCATACATAAGACTTATTCATCACATGGGACTAGTTTCAACACGCGAGTTTATCCCGTTCAGCATCAGGACCCTTGCAAAAGCAAGAGCATAAGCTTTGGCTCGCTCCATCGACTGAGACGCTAGACGACATGGAATGACAGCGCCGCCTCTTGGTCCACGATATCCGTTTTCAGACCTTATCAACCAACGCGCGAATCCGCGACGTGCATCTCCAACGTAGATTTCGGCAGAACCACATTCACCTTCCTCAACTACTCCAAATTCCTTTACAAACATCGGCGCAGGAATCGTTGTTCGATGCGCAGTGCAGCCATACTTATTCGCTAGGTTGAACAATTCCTGCCACCAATTCTCATCACGAGGCGATGGTCTGAGTACGGGGGGCGTCGGCGGCTTTACAATTCCACCATCAGAGCGGTCAGGTACAGCTGTTACGAGCCGTGGAGGTTGATTAGGTTCCAGCGTCCATACTGTTTTCAATACTCCATGCCTGCCAGACCGCGACTGGACTTCAATGACAGTGTTGAACCGGGCATCATACCTTCCATTCCATTGTTTTAATGAAACTTCACGTGGCTCCGACAGCAGCAAGCCATCGTAAAATTGTGCTGCAAGAAATCGCCAGTCGTCCGGATCAAAGCCCAATTCATCGATAATGAACCTGGCTTTGGGGCCACCTTCAGGATGCTCTATGTTAAATAAATAATCAGTAAACTTATTTTCTGACATAACGGCCTGAAGTACGTCGTGTTCACCATGAATTGCGGAAAACTGATATGACTTCCCACCTCTCTCGGTCCATGATGCATTTGTTAGCGCCTGAAGTACCCGCCCCTCAACGGTTACATGGGTCTTTCGCTTAAGACGGTCCACTGAGAGTGCTCCACGTTCGGAGACCTCCGTACGTTCAAGC
The DNA here is from genome assembly GCA_028285645.1 of Hyphococcus sp. GTDB lineage: Bacteria > Pseudomonadota > Alphaproteobacteria > Caulobacterales > Parvularculaceae > Hyphococcus. Next base: position 13,207 of record JANQOV010000147.1, on the reverse strand, counting down.
TGATACTGTTTGGGCGGCGGACCATAACTATACTCCACCCATTTTAATCCGTTTGGACGAAAGCCACGCGCACCTTTCAGTTCGTACCACTCATCTCCCTCTAACGTGCGTTGTTGAATCACACAGCCATCATCAATCAGAGCAAGATGCAATAATCCGTCGTAGAAAGCGTAGCGGAGTATCGGATTGCCTTTATCGATTCGGCAAGCTCCAACATACCCGGGGCACCTTTCTAGAGAATGGTTTATTTTTTTAACAATGCTGCCTGGCACATCGGAGAATGCGAGACATTCCTCTTTGCGCTGAAGTAATAGGTTTAAAATTTTCTCTGATGACGGCGCACTGGCCTCTTCGCTCAACGCTGTTGCCATATCCCATAACAATAATTTGTAGACACCCATGTCATGTGTTTTAGTGTGGCTAGATCGTTTTGGTTCGGACGATACTCCGCTAGTTTTTGCGGCAAAACCTGTTAGTAAGGGCAAACCGCCCCGCAGCTCTGCTTTTATTGAACCAGTAGGGTCAGCCTTTGATAACGCTCGCAAAAGCAAACCGGCAAATGAACTCAATGCAGGCTGGGCAACGTTCTCCGCCCCACTATCAAACAGGAACAGGCAAGGTCTTTTCTGAGTCATTTGAATGGCGCCCGACATGAAGCTTATTTCCAATTAACTGACATCGCTACAATCGCAATTGGAGGATAGCCGCGACCAAAATTTAAGCGTTTCGCGCTTGGTAACTCGTGCCAAAGATCACCTACTTGTTGGCTAGGGCAAGTCCAACTCAGCCCTACGTGTCTCGTATTCGCTCCTGCTTGTTGCCGGGTCTTTAGAGTTGATTCCAACAAAGCACACTGGTGTGGGTTTGTCTGGATTACTTCGAACACGACTTCTCTTCCATCCCTAGCGCTTGTAGTTAAGAAAAAAACGAATTCAATTACTGTGAAACTCAAAGCAAAAACATTATAATGGCCCAAAGCACTCGTCCAAAACTGTAAGAATTCAATGGCGCGACAATGGACCATCGCTAGTTCGGAAATTGTCGGAGGTAAGCAATTTAAGGAGCTGTAATGCAGTGGGATCACGATCACATCATCCATTTAGGCGGGGAGACCGAAAATCCTGTGGACCCAGCCAACGACGCTATTGCATGGCGCAAAAGAATTGAGCCTTGGCTTTCCGCCGTTTTTCAGGCCGAACACCTTTCGTTGCTGTTAGGAAATGGTTTTACGACTAGTATCGCAAACTATGCAGGGGGCGCGCCCGTCAGCATGGCAGGTTCCGGGTTCGACGGCTGTCCCAACGAAAGTAAGGTTGAAGCTCATGCGAAGAAGATTGCTAAAAGTATGGGGCGCGGCAGTTCGAACATAGAGGATCAGCTTTCGGCAGCAATCGCTCTTTTGTCTGGATTGCAGATTCTTGAACACGCAGATGCCGCAACTTGGGAAACTGCAATCGATAAAACCCTCGGCGCATTTATCAAAGACGTACTTGCTACGGAAAAAAGTATCGACGCAGGAATCGACAAACAGCCAGATGCTGATGATCCCCTTACACGCGAAATTCTGGTTTCTTTCCTGATGAGTTTTGCCAGTCGTGCGGCTTCGCGCGAGCGACTGCATATTTTCACAACTAACTACGACCGCCTTATTGAACGCGGCTGCGATTACGCGGGTTTACGCATAATCGATCGCTTTGTTGGCGCAATCGAGCCCGAGTTTAGAGCATCGCGCCTATTAATTGATCTGCACTACAAGCCACCAGGTATTCGTGGCGAGCCGCGACATCTTGAAGGCGTTATTCACCTCACGAAGCTTCATGGATCGCTGGATTGGCGATATGCACAACGCAGCCTGTACAGGACGGGATTGCCGTTTGGCGCTGACGCAGACCACCCTGCCGTACCGGAAACCCCCCGTAACTCAGTGGTGATTTATCCAAATGCGGTCAAAGACGTAGAAACTTCTTCTTATCCTTATGCGGATCTATTTCGTGATTTTTCTTCGGCTATCTGTCAGCCCAACAATGTTTTGGTCTGCTATGGCTTCGGTTTCGGCGACGATCATATTAACAGAGTTATTGCCGATATGCTGACCATACCCTCAACGCATCTAGTCATACTTGCGTGGAGTGAAAAGCCGCATGAACGAATCGCGTCTTTTATAGAGCGGGTTGGGAGGCCGCAGCAACTCACATTGATGATCGGCAAACACTTCGGGGACATACAGTCCTTAGTCGAGCACTATTTGCCTAAACCTGCGATCGATCCGTTGACTATCCGCATGAGCGAGCTAGTCGAACGCCGTGGTAAGCTGGGGGGTAAAGATTCCGATAGCGGCGGGGCTACTCCATGACTTCACTTGTCGAGCGTATAGGAAGTCTTTCGGTCGGCCGTGTCGAAACTGTCACAGCCGATGAGATTCGCGTGATGCTCTACAACGAAACTCCTCAGGCAACTGCCTTGAACACAGGCACGCCCACCGGGTTTCCCCGTATCAATGCCTATCTATTGATTCCCAATGAGACCGGCGCAGTTGTTGCTGTAATCAAAGAAATCTTTATCGTTCGTGCAAAGCCTCTATCCGGCAAATACGACGAAGCACTTGTCGATCTTCCATTTCCTGCGCGGACAGTCATAGCCATTCCTTTTGGCACGCTTTTGCGTGAGGGGAACGATGATGATAGCCAGCCGATATTTAGTTTGGAACGTGGTGTGCCGGTTCTGCCTTCAGTTGGCGATCCTGTTCTTCTTCCCACGGCCACGCAGCTCCGGTCTATCGTTGAAGCGAGGACGGATGACAGGCTCGTCCAGGTCGGGACCGCGCCGTTTGCGGGGAATGCCCGTGTTTGGGTCCATCCCGATAAACTGTTCGGTCGGCATCTTGCCGTGCTTGGAAATACGGGCAGCGGAAAGTCGTGTTCTGTTGCTGGTATTGTGCGGTGGTCGCTCGAAAGTGCGCACGGCGTTGTCAATAAAGAAACGGAAGGCGACCAGCCGGCCAAACTTTCTAACGCTCGTTTTATAATTCTCGATCCGAACGGCGAGTATTCTCAGGCGTTTAGCGGCAGCAATCTACCGGTAAGACGGTTTGCTGTAGGAGGTAAAGAAGGAGCAATACCGCTCACCGTTCCCGGCTGGCTGTGGAACGGACAGGAGTGGGCCGCATTTACTTCTGCACAACCAGGCGTACAGAGACCCATACTGCTCAGAGCACTGCGACAACTGCGCAATGCGGGAACTTCAGCTACGGCAGCGAAAGCACAGGCTGTAAGGCGATACATTGCATACATCAGACAGATCGAACAGCTTTTTGCAGATGTACCGCAGAGCATTTCAGGGTTTCCCCAGAACCGCGATTTCGGTTCGTTGTTAGAAGGGCTTGTCGGCTTAACTCAATCCGACGAGGACTTTCTAGCAACGTTCGGCGATGACACAGCTGGATTAGTTGCCGCCATAGTAGCTATTCGTCCTAGCATTCAGCAAGTGCATGATAACAGGCAGTATTCTTGGCAAGGAACACAGCGCTACAACGATTTCCAACCAGTCGATCTTACAACCGTTCTGACGGCGCTGCGAACTATCACTGATGCTTTTCCCGTAGAGACCACGCACGGCGAAATCAGTGAGGATGCTCCCATCCGTTTTGATGTTGATGAGTTACCGGAGCGCATTTACGATGTTGCCATGGCCACGGGCGGGCAGGCGCTCAACAATGTCGAGCCACTTATCAACCGCATTCAGGTTATGCTCGGCGATGCGGGCCTTCGCCCGGTAATAGATACAGGCGGAGCAGATTCGCTGAGCGACTGGCTAAAAAACCTACTTGGCCCTAGTGGCGGAAAACCTGAACCGCTTGTGATCCTCGATCTGTCGCTTGTGCCTTCAGATGTGGTGCATATCGCAGTCGCCGTTATTTCCCGATTAGTCTTTGAGGCCTTACAGCGTCATATCAAGGCAACTGATCACTCGTTACCGACGGTACTTGTACTTGAAGAAGCTCATAGTTTTGTGCGCAAGGACGCAGACGCTGGGGCTAGCGCTCAAGCGGCAGATATATGCCGCCAGACTTTTGAACGGATTGCGCGAGAAGGTCGAAAGTTCGGTCTTGGACTCGTATTGGCTTCCCAAAGGCCATCGGAGCTTTCGCCAACTGTACTCGCTCAGTGCAACTCATTCCTGCTTCATCGCATTGTCAACGACGTTGACCAAAATCTAGTGCGTAGGCTGGTCCCCGATGCACTAGGCGGTTTGCTGGGGGAACTGCCGACATTGCCTTCGCAGCAAGCTATTCTTCTTGGATGGGCGGTGCCAACTCCTGTTCTTGTGCGTATACGAGACCTTGAAAAAGCGCAACGTCCGCGATCGGATGACCCGAAATTCTGGGATACATGGCTACGCAAAGAAGGCGCTGAGCCCGACTGGTTGCCTATCGCCGCTGCCTGGGAACAAGCCGAGGGGCACGATGCTTCAGATGCGCCCAATCCAGACCTTCCGCCTGAAGGATGACGAGGTCTAAGAGCACCGAGCAACTAGAGCACGATTGTACTTTAGCTACCAATGCAGGCAACAGAGCGCCGCGACGAGAGGTGCGGAACCCTTAATGGTCTGCTACCTTTGATCTAGCGAAAACAGTGATTGGTAGATAATTGTCCCAACACAACTGCATCCGTCCGCATTAAGCTATCGCGATGCGCCCGCCTGTAGCAGAAACTTTTTCGGAAATTGGCCTATTCGGGCCAGGCTGCACACTCTTGGCAATGAAACCAGAGGAACCAATTGTGAATGTTATTGCGATAGCATCTGGATCAATCGTTCAATCCCAGTCGTTTGAAAGCTCTCGTTAATGTCACATGTGCGACGCCAAGACGCCGCGCGGCTTCGCCTATAGTTATGCCTTCCAGTTTGATTGCTTGGTGGGCGTCGACAATGGTCGTGTTTTCCAATGCGTACGGTCGCCCAAGCCGCTTCCCTCTAGCACGCGCCGCTGTGAGACCATGGACAGTGCGCTCATGGATAAGATCTCTTTCAAATTCAGCAATGGCACTAAAAAAGTGAAACACCATTCGCCCTCCCGAAGTCTCTGTATTTATCCCCTCCGTAATCGAGTGAAAGTGAATACCCTCTTTTTGAAACCGCATAAGTAGGTCCGACAGCGCCATAACCGACCTTCCAAGCCTATCGAGCTTAAATACAACGAATACGTCACCCGCTTGTAGTGCCTTTATTGCTCTAAAAAGTCCCGGCCTTACGGCGTCAGGGCCTCCCGAAATACCTTCATCCTTGAAAATCCAATCACAACCAGCTTTTTCTAATGCATCGGTTTGCATATCGAGCTTTTGCTCAATCGTTGAAACACGTGCATAGCCCACCCGTTTACCAGCGGCATTATCTGACATCCAACTCACAAGGCCGCCTTTTTCCATTCGACAAAACCCAACGTTTTTGTCGAATCTTCAAAATCATACTGCTGATCCTGCGATAGTGAGGCAAAATGCCCGGAATTCCTCAGTCTTGATTTATCGTTCTTTTCCATATCGAATACGAAAGCCTACTTAACAAAAACGTTCGATTAAGCAGACCATTCCCGGCGTCATCGCCGCAATGGTTTTATCAAGCTTATCCACAGCTTGTGCAGATGACGTCGATCCATCACAGCCGACAAACACGCAATTTCTGAAGCTGTCAGAGGGCCAGCAGCATTGGTTTTTATTAGGTGCATTTGATTCCATCGGTCATGCCGTCAGCTTGCAAAACGAAAAACAGGGCTATTGCATTTGGGAATGGTACTTTAATGATCTGGAGAAGAAGAAAGCCGTTATTTTGAAGAGTATGGCGAAATTCCCTGAAAGCAGTCCAACAGCAGTTGTGATCGGGCACCTTGATAAGGCGTGTGGCAAGCTTCCGAGAACTACCGGAAATTTGCAATAAATACTCCGATTACGGTATAATAATAAGCAATATCAATACGGGCGCAAAATCGCCCGTCGAGCTTAGAAACTCGTCCAAACATTCGGCTTAGGGCCGGATGACCGCAAAATAAGGGTCTTTCCGGCCTGAATATGCGGTGCTGTTGTTTGGCAGTTTCTAACGTCCGGCCACCCGCCGCAAAACACCGAGCAACGACGACAACAATGTGGGGTGGTGTGTGACCTCTAAAGACGACTTTGATAGGGCCGCATTACGCAGGCAACTGGATCACGATGATCTCCAGAGAGAGTTCGCCGGGTTGGATGCTGGCCGAATACGCCGCTTCCTGCCGGATCAGAAATCTACCGAAATTGAACAGAAAAAGCGCCGTGAAACCGAACGGCTCATGACAGCGCTGCAAATACTGCTTCTCAATCCGACTTATGCGCGGGTCCATGCCGACGTCAGCAATTTCCTCAATAACGAAAAAGAAGCAATTGAACGGGCGCGGCAGAAGTTGATTGAGGAGTTAAGCGAGGCTGAATCCGCCCTTGCGGAATTACGGGCTAGTGCTTCAAGCCTGCCGGATGGAAGATTGGTGTTTGCAGGTGATAATGGCGAGCTTATTGATGAGCTTGGTAGTACCTTAAGCGAAAGCGAGCGTTCTGAAGTTCTTATCTCCAAGGCGATGCCGCAATGGAAAGACTATCGCGAGACTCAAGAAACGGCGAAGGGCCTGCGGCGTCAAATTCATGAAGTGGACAGTTACGAGGAGGATTTTATCGATCCTGCATTGAAGCGACTTGATAGTCAGGAAAATCCCTATCAACTGGAAGAATTAAAAAACCTGCCTGATGCCATAGAACGTAAGAGGCCGGAGCGGTTACAGCGTGAATTTGAAGAAAGAGAATTTTCTGAAATATCCATCGAAGCCGATTCAACATATGGCATTGAAAAACCTGGGTTCGAACAACAAGAGATAGCGTCAAAATTTGATAAGGCCAGATTGGAGATTCCAGATATCGATGTTGAGGAAGGTGACATTGATATTCGGGAGAAACCAGAAATCGAAATAAAGCCTGTTTAAGTTCATCGATAATTTGGTAGTACCGAGAGTATTATGGTTGTTGGTAGTACCATTTTTTATTCTTCGTGAATTCGGAATGAATCAAAAATGATCCTGTTTTGAAGTTTCATGATTTTAGAAAATAAGATCATGATGAATTGAAATGAATGAAATTGGTTATTCATTGGAAATCGCAAGCTGTGCGTGGGTAATACCCACGCGCTTGGCAAGGGGGCTCCGCCCCCGTTGCATCCCCGGCTGTCGAAGACCTGCCAAACCAAAATCGTGACGACGAGCACGCTTGTCGCTCTCCCCTTTTTCAACAACTCCTTAGTAAATCATGGTGGGTGTTGCTGATTCGCAACCTTCGCGAATGCGAAAGCATTGAATTCAACAAATCAGTAACTATATAATTTTTGGATTGTTTTTTGGTGTTTCTTTCCACGTTTCATAGTCGAAACGTAGATTAAGGCAACATCAACCAGAACCGAGTAAAGCTTTCAGCTTGGATTGGTTCGTGCAAACATTCAAGCGGAAAAATTTTGCTGAACCAGCTTTCGGCGGGTTGCGAATAACCCTACCAAATGCATCAAATGTAGTTGAAAATTTCCGTACGAGGTTTATGTAGATAGTATGGGTACGGATGAAAATATTTATGTAACGGAAGTTTTGCCTCAGGTAATTGGCCCTAAATTTGCTAACTTAATTCGGCGGTTGGGGTTCGAAACCTTGTCTGATCTGGCAACAGTTCACGACTATTTTATTGAGGCCCTTCCTGGCTTTGGCCCAAAGCGAATGTCAGAACTTCGCAAGTGCCTCAATGAGCACGGCTACGATTTTGCCGAACCAATACAATCGCCGCTTCTCGAACAAATTCAAGAAAACCTTAATTCGCTAAGAACGGCATCGGAATTAAAGGAAACCCCTAGAGATAGTTTCCGTCGTTCGGTGGTAGCGGCCGAGTGCGCCGCCGATACCCAAATTCTGACACCGCAGGATCGCTTGGAAACACATCCTCCAGAAGCACAACTACTGACATTCCCGCAGCCTTTATCATTGCATCGATAAACAGCTTAGCCATTCTTCTGGAAATTCGATACTGAGTTTTCGGGCCCCGAGTATTATCAATTCCGTCTCTCAAAAGCTCAATCATTTTTTCGCCGGAGCGGCCACCTTTGAAGGTGTGACTAATTTCCGATGCTACTCCAACTCTCGTGATTCCGAGTGTGCTCAATGTTTTGTCAAACCGAATAGAATCAAACAGGTGTAAACAAGGGACTACAGATGATGCAGGCAGACCTCCATCCAAACCCGCGTCAAAAATCCAATGATAGTCACCTATTGAACGTGCCTGATCTGATGCAAGAACAGCATCAACTCTTGCGATCTGAAACAAGGTAAACGCATCATTATTACGGAGCCCGTACAATTCAGGTTTGCTCGGGCAGGTGCCACGGTTAGCCGCCAGCGCTGCCTCCAATTGTTCATGCAACGAGTTTATCTTGGCTGCTTTATAACGAGATTTGATAGTCGGCGGTAAAGATACATAGAAATACTTGAGGTCATCGTCTGGCTCGCCTAGCGCCTCAATCTGCTCCGGGGTTAAGTCATGTGCCAATATAATGTCTAAACGCGGGTGTTGCTGAGCGATAAACGCCCTTTGATCGACGCTACCTCCGACAAGCGGCATTTCAATTCGAGCCATCTTTATTTCCAACCTATTGGGCTTGAACTTGGACAAGGTACGCGCACTGGCTGCAAAACCTAAAAAACCTCAAAAACTTTTGAAATGCAATCGACCTCTATACTTTTCTTGTAGCTTCCCGATGTTCAGAAAAACTCTGAAAATCCCCAAAATCCCTGTAACCGGCGGAACCAATCATTTTTTCCACATGTGCTCTAACATATGGAAAAGAGGATGAGCTTTAGCCCATCCTCTTCATTTCGCAATGGGCCCATAAAAGACCCACCTGCGCTCACAAACGTTCTAGGTAAGTCTTATGGCTAAAGTAGTCAACTCCGTTTGTTGGCTTGGGCTCTTTGCGCCGGTATCCACCGGAGAAACGCAGGAGAAAAAAATGATTGAGTTGGGTATCTGCGTTGCATACCTCATCTATGGATTTGCCGAGTCGATTCTGGTGTTTGAAGAAGGCGCATTTGAGATTCAATCATATAGATCGGTCGTTCGCTCAATCGCACGCTGGGCAATTGTTACAAGCATATTCTCGCTTGCTTTAATGCACTACGTTGAAATCGGGCACGCGAAGGATCATAATGTTGAAGAACGCCCCGCCGAGATTGTCCTCCACGAGCACTAGGCCCTCGCGGAATTTTAGAAAGCCCGCCCAAGTCAGGCGGGCTTTTTTGTAGGTCCGTTTCAAACCCTCCAAAGCAGCAAGGGGTTGGTGTAAGTGGTGGGCGGCGGTGTGTGTGCCACCCGGTTTGCTGGCGGCTGTGATGAACAGCGGCCCCGGTTTGAGCGAGGGCCGAGTTCATCCCATCCGAAGCAGCAAACCTAAGATCGGCGTTGGCTGAGAAGCCGGAAGGCGAAGCCTACGGCTTAGGCGCCGGGCCGGATTGGGAGGCAGGTCGTTGTTCCTGCGCCTGGCGCCATTTCTGCCGCAACGCCCCCGGTCTTTGCTGGCGTCGCTCGATATAGGCTTGTTTCGGATCGTCCGGCGGAGCGGGTGCTTGCGGCTGTATGTGCTGCGGTTCAGGTTCCGGTGCCAAGCGCATTTGCTGATAGGTTTCGACATCGCGGGCAAGATCGCGCCTTTGGTCGATGTAGTGCTGTTTGAGCTCCAGCCGTTGCGCGTTGAATTCCCGGCGCTGGTCCACCTGCCTAAAGATAAGTGCATTCTGTTCCTTACGGTCGCGGACCTGCGCCGCCGCGGCCTCGCTGATGTTCAATTGCGTGAGGCGTTTATGTTCTCGCCGGACGCGGTCCCAGAGGCCCATTATTCCACTCCTGAACCGGGCTTGCCGCTTTACGGCTTCCTGTGCCGCGCGGGTTTCGTGATGTTTTTGTAGCGCTAGCCTTTCTGCTTTCTGCGTTTCGATTAATTCGGTTTTGCGCTGTTTGAGTTCAACCGCGTGTTGTTTTTCTTGAACTGATAGTTCGCGCCGATGCCGTTCAAGGGTTGGAAGCATGTCTTTGGCGATTTTATCTTTAACAAGTGCAATGCTTGGAAGTTTGGTTTCATCACCAAGGCGTTCACGCGCCAGCTTGGTTTTTACGCCTGCTTGCCTTGGTATGGAGTACACCTCTCCCTGTTCATCCACGGCCGTAAACCCGCATTTGTCGCCTCGGGCTACGTGATAGCCGCGCTCGGCCAAGGCTTGCGTAAACGCTGGTCCCGAGTCTGATATCGCCCAGGCATCCTGAAAGGCTTCTTTTATCTCTCTTGCATTCTTGCCTGCGCGTTTGGCTTGTTGATACTCGGCCAGAGTGTAATTCGTCATTGAACGTTCTTTCGAGTTTAAGAGTCCGCGCGGAATCGACCACCCCCTTTCGATGAAAAGCTCGCGTGACAGGGACACCAGTTTTTTCCGGTCCCACGACAATTGCACCGCTTTCATTTCATCGGTTTTTATGCGACTCCACACGGCATGCGCATGGCGGCGGCTTTCGCCATCAGTCCCGGCCTTCTCATGAAATATTATGGCGCGGGGCTGACCGGACAAACCCAGAGTCTTCTCAACCCGGTCTATCGCATTCTCGAAAACATCAATCTCGACATTTTCACGTGGTGGCGGATTCAGCGAGAGTGAATAAAGGTGTGCTCTACAGCGCGTGCCTTTAGCCAAGCACTCTGACTCCAGCAGCGCCTCTCTTAAATCGTCGGTAGCAAAGCCCAAGATCGAATGCACCTGCGCAATCTCGTTTTCTGGGGAGAGAAGATGCGCCGCCAGATTCCCGGCTGAGCCGCGACTGTTTCCGACTAGAATCACAACCTTTTACCTAACGCCGTCATGAGGTCCTGCCGCATGGCACGAAGTTCAGCGCAAGCTGCTTGAATTTCTGCAAGCAATTCTGGTGTCACAGGGAGAGCGCCGATATGGGCAGCCTTTGCGATCTGGTTGAGATTGGAGGACAGGCGGGCTCGCCCAAGCGCTCCAAGCACCCGGCCCAGAGCTTCATCATCTGCAATTCTGGCTCGCCGGACCCGAATGGATTTCGACGCCGCCGGACCGAATAGCCTATCTCGGACATAGCCATGGACAGAGCCGCCAGCCGCTTCGCGTTTCAGCCGCGCCCGTTCCTCATCACTTACCCGGATCGACAGCGGAGCTGGCCGCTTTTTCTTCTTAGTATTCTTGGAAGGTACAAGCTGAGTGGCGGCCCTCTCAAATGCTTCCGTGGTGCTGGTTTTCGTACTCATCGGCCCGACCTGGCGCCGATTTCTTCTCCGATATCCGAAAACTGTTCAAAATCAATATTCTGCGCTTGAAGCTGCTCCTCCCAGTCCGCTAAGATATCGAACAACGCGGTGTAGTCGGGGTTCGCAATATCTCCCCGACTCTCCGCCAGTGTATGAATTGAGCATACACACCTCTAATCAAACACAATGGGGCTCGGAACTATGGCGGACATAGCAACCTTTGAAGTGCAGGACGGCGTTGGCGTCGTCACCCTCAACTCGCCGCCGGTGAATGCGCTCGGGATCAATGTCCGCCGCGCCATCTGCGAAAATGTCGCCCATGCGTCGGAACATGACGGCGTCGAAGCGATTGTCCTGATCTGCGACGGCAGGACGTTCTTCGCCGGCGCCGACATCACCGAGTTCGGCAAGCCGATGCAGTCGCCCCATCTTGGCGAAGTGCTCGATCAGCTTGAGGCCGCGCCCAAACCTGTGATCGCCGCGATCCATGGCACAGCGCTCGGCGGCGGCCACGAAGTAGCGCTTGCCTGCCATTACCGCGTCGCTGTTCCGTCTGCGAAGCTCGGGCTGCCGGAAGTTCACCTCGGCATTTTGCCGGGCGCCGGCGGCACGCAAAGGCTGCCGCGCATTGTCGGCGTCGAGACCGCGCTTGACCTAATGACCAGCGGGAAACCGATCGGCGCGAATAAAGCGCACGACCTTGGCGTTCTCGATGCGCTCGCAGAAGAAGGCAACCTGCGCACTGACGCGATCGCCTTTGCGCGAAAAGTGATCAACGACAAGATGCCGCTTGCCCGCGTTCGCGACCGCGAGGACAAAATTGCGGAAGCCCGCGGCAAGCCGGAAATTTTCGAAATCTTCCGCAAGAAGAACGCCCGCAAGTTTCGCGGCTTCAAAGCGCCGGAAGCGATTATCAAGGCAGTCGAGGCCGCCGTTGAACTTCCCTTTGACGAAGGCATGAAACGCGAAGGAAAGCTCTTTGCGGAACTGGTCGCCAGTCCTGAATCGGCGGCGCAACGATACGCCTTTTTCGCCGAACGGCAGGCCGCGAAGGTTCCAGACATTCCAAAAGACACGAATACCCGCAACATCAGGTCCGTCGGCGTCATCGGCGCCGGCACCATGGGCGGCGGGATTACCATGAACTTTCTCAATGTCGGCCTGCCGGTAACGCTCGTAGAACAAACACAAGAAGCGCTTGATCGCGGCCTTGGCGTCATCCAAAAAAACTACGAGGCCACAGCCCGCAAAGGCCGTATGAGTGAGGCTGATGTTGAAAAGCGCATGGCGCTGATTACGCCGACAACGGAAGTTGAAGCGTTAAGCGATGCTGATCTCGTGATCGAAGCGGTGTTTGAGACCATGGAGATCAAGAAAGAGGTCTTCGGCAAGCTGGACAAAATTGCAAAGCAAGGCGCGATCCTCGCGTCGAACACGTCTTATCTTAATCTTGACGAAATCGCCGCCGCAACATCGCGGCCCAAGGATGTGATCGGTCTGCATTTCTTTTCGCCCGCCAATGTGATGCCGCTGCTTGAGATTGTTCGCGGCAAAAATACCGATAAGGAACTCATCACCACAAGTTTGAAGCTGGCAAAAAAGATCGGCAAAACGCCGGTGGTTTCGAATGTCGGTCATGGCTTTATCGCCAACCGGGTGATGACCGTGCGCGGCGCGCAAGCAAACGCCATGGTCTTGCAAGGGGTAAGCCCTGCCGAAATCGACCGGGTAATTTATGACTATGGGTTCGCCATGGGGCCCTTTCGGATGATGGATCTGGTAGGGCTCGATGTCATCAGGTACAAACCCAGTGAGAAGACCGTCGCCAGCGAATTGGTGGCGCGTGACCGGC
>JANQOV010000136.1 GCA_028285645.1 Hyphococcus sp. | reverse complement strand
TGTGAGGAATGCGCCAAAAAGCAATATGGCCGAAACCACCGCGGCAAAACCAACCGCCTGCCAGAACTCCAGCCGCTGCGCCATCATGATCGCCGCTGCGCCCAGGAGCATGACGCTGATCGCTTCCAGATACCCAGTCCAGATCGGCCGTTTAGGCGCCGCGCCGGCAAGAATCTGCGACGCCGCCAGGGCATGAATTTCGACGGGCGTCAGGGCGCCGCGCGACGTCCTTAAGGGCGGCGCCAAATATTCATCCAGTCCGATGAACACCACTTTGCCTTCAAGCTGACTGAAAGACCCGGCGCCGCTTAACAACTTCGATGCGGAAACGGTCGGCATGGCAAGCCGTTTTGGCCAGTCGAGCCGCAGCGCTGTACTCGAAGGCGACGACAACACATTTTCGCCAACGCCGATCTTGTTAATCAGCCTGCCTTGCGCACTCGCCGATGCGGAACTGCTGTTGATCGCGACAACGGCGCCATGGTCACTATCGGGAAGCGCAAGCCGCGCCGCTTCCAGCGCGAGCGACGGCGCCGGCGCGCCGGCCAGCGACCACAATAAGGGAACGCGCCGCACAATCCCGTCACGGTCCGGCGCCAGCGCTGCAACAGAAGGCGTCGCCGCGCCAGCAAGATCTTCGCTCACCGCATAAAAATATTTCGCCGCCGGCAAAGCAACGAATTCCGCCTCGCCCCCTTCGAAACGCAGCCAGTTTGCCGCTTGAATATCAGTGCGCTCGAGAGCGCTATCGCGGTTGGGATCGGCCGGCGCCGTTTCTGAAACAGCTACGGCGCCTTTGGTTTGTGCAAACGCGGCCGCAAGCGCCGCATCAGTGCTCGGCAGCAGTGACAATTGTTGAGCCAGCGCTTCGTCCCGTGCGCCGCTCAGCCAGAACTCGCCAATGGTCTCCGGGGACAGGGGGTCGGGAGCGTCTACGCGCTCTGTGAGCACGACGCTTTTTGCGCCCGCTTCCGCCGCTTTCTCAACAAGCTCGGCCAGCACCGTGCGCGGCCAAGGCCAGGGACCGACCGCTTCGACGCTTTCTTCGTCGATCTTCACCAGCTGGAACGCATCGGACGGGTCCGACGCCGAAGGCGAAAGCCGCTGATAAAAGTCAAACAGCGCTTCACGCGAGCCTGATTCGTTTGATTGCGCGCCGGCCAGCGCCGTTAAGGCGATAATCGCCAGCGCCCCAACGACCAGAAGCAGCGGCGCCGCTGAAAGCCAACGAAATTGCGACAAAAACAGATTTCTGGGCACCAAGGCCTCTCCCAGATTGATACTTTATGGTCCCAGCGCCCGCGAAAAACGTTTCAAATCAGTAGCCATCGCGTCGTTTCAGGATCATTTTAACATCCTACGATACAAACTTACACTGCAAGCGCCGCGCCGACAGGCGGCGTTCGTTAAGAAGGCGTTAACAATGACGGATTCGGCTGTCCATTTCGATATTGATGTTGTCGACGGCGTTCTTCGGTTGTTGCCAAAGGGCGACTGGCGCGCGCGTCATCTTGGTCCGATTGATTCGCGACTAAGAGATTTCTCCGATGATTCGGTTGGCCGCGAACTGGTGATCGACATGTCAGGCGTAACTCGCCTCGACACCACCGGCGCCATGATGCTGCAGCGGACATTATACGCTTGTGATTCGCGAACCAGTGATTCGGAAATCATCAGCGCCGATCCTGCGCAAGCAGCGCTCCTGGCCCAGGTGCGCGATCATCTTGCTCCCTGCCATGTGGCGCCGTTCCACCCCAACCCATTTCTCGCCGTACTCGACCGTCTTGGCCAGGGCGCCCATGACGCGCTCAACGCGTCGATGGAGCTCATGAGCTTCATCGGCGAAACGCTGTCGACCACCGTGCGCGTTATCCTGAGGCCAAGCCGCATTCGCTGGACGTCGACCTTCCATCACATGGAAGAAGCAGGCCTTAACGCAATCCCGATTATCGGCCTGATGTCGTTCCTCATCGGCGCGGTCGTTGCGTTTATGGGCGCAAAGATTTTGCGGCTTTTCAATGCAGATATTTTCACCATCGAACTGGTCGGCATATCTGTCTTGCGTGAATTCGGCGTCCTCCTTTCCGCCATATTGATCGCCGGGCGGTCGGGAAGCGCGTTCACTGCGCAAATCGGCTCCATGAAGATCAGAGAAGAAATCGACGCCATGCGCGTCCTTGGTCTCGACCCGATGGAAGTGCTGGTCCTACCCCGCGTGTTTGCGCTGGTTTTGATGCTGCCCCCGATCGCTTTTATCGCTGATCTCCTTGGGCTTGTCGGCGGTCTTCTCGTCGCCTGGGGCGCCATGGACATCTCGCCGGCACTTTTCATGTCGCGCTTTGAAGAAATCAAAATGATGAATCACTTCTGGGCGGGTCTCATCAAGGCGCCGTTCTTCGCCTTCGTGATCGCGGTGATTGGTTGCTTCCAGGGCATGGAAGTCGAAGGCAGCGCAGAAAGCCTTGGTCAGCGTACGACGCTTTCCGTCGTGCAGGCCCTCTTTCTGGTGATCGTCATTGACGCATTCTTCGCCATGTTCTTTTTGGAGATCGACTTTTGACCGTTGCAAACGATCACACAAATGAAGTCATTGTTGTCAACGGGTTAAAAACCCAGTTTGGCGATTTTGTCGTGCATTTCGGCCTCGACCTTGGTGTTCGCGAAGGCGAAATCCTGGGCGTGGTCGGCGGATCGGGCACCGGCAAGTCCGTTCTGATGCGGGCCATCATCGGGTTAAAACCCCCAGGCGCCGGGACTGTTCATGTATTCGGCCAAAATTTTTACGAAGCCAATGAAGCAGAACGCCTCGCAGTTGAGCGCCGCTGGGGTGTTCTGTTTCAAGGCGGCGCGCTTTTTTCATCGCTCACGGTCGCGCAAAACATCATGGCGCCGATCCGCGAACATCTCGACGTGGATGAAGAACTCGCCAAGGACATGGCCGCCCTTAAGATTTCCATGGTTGGGCTCGCCGCCGAAGCCGGGGCGAAATACCCGTCAGAGTTGTCTGGCGGCATGCGAAAACGCGCAGGACTTGCACGCGCCCTGGCGCTCGACCCGGAATTGGTTTTTCTTGACGAACCAACTGCCGGGCTTGACCCGATCGGGGCCGCCAAATTCGACGAATTAATCGTTAATCTCAAGGAATCCTTAGGGTTAACAGTGTTTATGGTAACCCATGATCTCGATACGCTGCACGCGGCGTGCGATCGGGTCGCTGTGTTGGCGGAAAAAAAGGTGATCGCTTGCGGCGCCCTTGGAGATGTAAGAAAGACTGACCATCCCTGGATCCAGGAGTATTTTGCAGGACCGCGGGGACGGGCGGCGCTTGCGGCAGGGGTTGCTTGATTAACGCCGTTACATGGCGGCGTCACGGAGGAAACGGCGCGGGCGCGCCATGAGGGGGTCGATAAGGGGGAGCATTACCCGGTTCGGCAGTAGAGTGCGATGGAAACGCGAGCTCATTATGTTGTGATTGGCGCTTTTGTTTTAAGCGTCGTGGCGGCTGCGTTTTTGTTCATCCTCTGGATCGGGCAGGCGCAGCGCGAATTCGACGAGTATGACATCATTTTCAAGGATCAGCGCGTTTCGGGCCTTTCGGTCGGCGCGCAGGTGCGTTTCAACGGCATTCAAAAAGGCGAGGTCGATACGCTTACCATTGATCCCAACGATCCTTCCACAGTGATTGCACGCGTTCGCGTCGATAAAGATACGCCCGTGAAGACCGACACGACCGCCGAGCTAGAGCCGGTTGGTTTTACGGGTCTACTGATCATCCAGCTCGTCGGCGGCACGGCTGCTGCAGATTTGTTAAAAGACGCAAGTGAAGATCGCGTACCGCAAATCGTTGCTGATCCTGGCGGCCTCGGCGCTTTTCTGGAAGGCTCCGGCGATCTCGTGGCGCAGGCGCAAAAACTTTTATCGGATGAAAACATCAAAGGCGTCAGCGACATCATTTCCAACGTCGAAACCATGACCGGCGCGCTTGCCGATAAGGATGAAGAGCTGGCGGCGATTATCGAAAACGCCGATAAGTTAACCGCCGATCTCGCCAACACCACCGAAAAGCTGGACGAAGCAGCGGAAAGCCTGCAACGCATTCTCGATGGCGACGCCGCCGATACGTTCGCCGAAGTCGAAGCGCTGGTGACGGAAGCAAAGGCGCTCGTGACTGATCTTCGGGTCATCATGGATGAAAACCGCTCTTCGATCCGCGTGTTCGCCGATCAGGGACTTGGGCAAGTTGCGCCGGCGCTTTCGGAAGCAAGGCGCCTCATGCGCTCGCTTGACTACATGCTGCGAGAAATCGACCGCGATCCGCAGGCCTATTTCCTTGGCGAGCGAGCGCCAGAATATGGGGGAGCTGAAGAGCAATGATGAAAGCACTTACAAAAACGCTGGCGATGAGCCTCGCGGCGCTTTCCTCCGGATGCGTTTCTTTGTTGCCGGAGGCGGATGCGCCGCGGCCGCGTTATCATATCGAAGCCGTCGAAGCAGGCAGCCTCGCCGGCAATCGCGTTGATTGGGCGCTGGTCGTCGATGATCCACGGGCAACACGCGTATACGACACGGTCAAAATCGCCGTCAGTCCGGCCCGCGGCAAGATCGAATATTTCGCCAACGCCGAATGGGCTGACCGCGCGCCAAGGCTGTTTCAGACAGCGCTCGTGCAATCCTTCGAAGATTCGGGCCGCATTTTAAGCGTCGGCGACCGCGGCGCAGCGCCGATCGGCGATATTGTTCTGCAAATGGACATTCGTAAAATGCAGATCAATGTTCAGGGCGGCGCTGAAACGCCAACGGTGACGGTGTATGCGCGCTTGACAGACGGCAAAGGCAAGTTCTACGCAGCCGAATTATTCAGCGCTCAAGAAACCGCTGCGGCTTCAAATGCCGATGCGCTCATCGCCGCTTTCGATACGGCCTTCGAAAAGATTTTCACCGACCTTATCGCCTGGACCTTCGAGGAAGGCGAAAAAGCAGTGGGCGCAGGCGCCTAATCAATCATTTTGGCTGACCGCAGCCAGAATTCTTCATCAAAACCCGGCGTTTCGAGATTGGCTACAAACTGCCTGGACGCCGCCTCCCAGGAAAACCGTTCCGCCCATTGACGACATTCCTCAGGGTTTCGGTTTTCATAGGCTGCAAGACACGCCTTAGTGAGATCTTCATCCAGTGAACCGCACCCGTGCGGCGCGCCGTCAAGAATTTCGAGCGGTCCGCGCACCGGATAAGCGGCGACAGGAACGCCGCAAGCAAGCGCTTCAACATTGACAAGTCCGAACGTATCAGTGCGGGAAGGAAATACGAAGACATCCGCAGCCTGATAATACTGCGTCAGCTCATCGCCATATTTGGGACCAGTAAAGACGGCGTCCGGGTATTTCGCCACGAGTTCCTCATACTGAGGCCCGTCTCCCACCAGCAGCTTGGTTCCCGGCAAATCAGCCTCAAGAAAATCCTCGATGCTTTTTTCGACGGCGAGTCGGCCGACATATAAAAAGATCGGCCGCTTCATATGATCGAGGAAAGATCGGTCGCCAGGGCGGAACTGTTCAAGATCAACGCCGCGCGCCCAGAGCTTCATGTCCCCGAAACCACGCTCCTTCAACTCATCGACGAGCCCTGGCGTCGCCACCATCATGGTCTCGCCGTCTTTGTGAAAGTCCTTGAGGATGGCATAGCCCCAAGATGTTGGCGCGCCCCAACGTTCATTGGCGTATTCGGGAAAGCGCGTGTGAAAGCTCGTCGTAAACGGATAGCGCCGGCGCTTGCAAAAGCGGCGCGTCGCACGGCCGATGGGGCCTTCTGTTGCGATGTGAATAGCGTCCGGCTTGAACTCGTTAATCATCTTCGCGACTTTGCGGTTCGGCATCAGCGACAGACGAATCTCCGGATAGGACGGCAGCGGAACGGAACGAAATTCGTTCGGCGTGATATAAAGAACCTCATTCCCAAACTGTGTCAGGATTTGGCCAAGCGTATCGAGCGTTCTGACAACGCCGTTCAGCTGTGGTTTCCAGGCGTCCGTCGCAATCACTATTTTTAATCTGCCCTCGCGGCCGGCAGGCATCGAGAACTTCTGTTTTGGACGTGTAAGACGACCTACCCCCGAACCGATGCGACTCAGCGGTCCTTGTTTCTTTTCATTTCTGGCCGACTTATCCATCGATTGCTTTGTCAGTTTCATTTTGTGTTTCGTCCGCTCTGCGGTCTCGGATATCCGATACAGCGCTAAAAAACCTGCACGAATGCGCACTGATTTCGTCTAACCCACAGCGCAAAGGTGAAAATGCCGCAATGCAGCAATTTATCTTGCGCCGCACAATATCCTTGCTTAGACTCTTGTGCGGCGGCCCCTGCCGCCAAATGCCCAGTTCGCTGGGCGTTTCCTCCCTTAAACTTGGCCGCGGGTCCGCCCGCGGCCTTTTTTTTGACCGTCTCGTCCTCTTGGATTTTTTACTCGGCCGCTTGCGCCGGCCAAAGATTTTCCGGCGCAAATTGTGTCGCCTCGGCAATTAGCCTTGTCATCGCATCGCGCAAACCGTCAAACCCCTCATTGCGAGCGATTTTAGCCTCGGTCAAGTAGAGCGCTCTGTTGATCTCAATCTGCAGGACGTGAACGCCTTTTTTGGGACGCCCGTAACTTGCGGCCACATAGCCCCCCGCATAAGGCGCGTTGCGCGCAACTTCATATCCGAGATCAGCTAGGGTTTGCTCGACCAGCGCAGTGACGGAAGGCGCGCAGGAGGAACCGAAACGGTCGCCAAGAACAAAGTCGATGCGCCGGTCATTATCGCCAAAGGGCGCGCCGCCGGCGGACGGCATGGAGTGGCAGTCGATGACAATCGCGCAGCCGAACCGGGTTTTAGCGTCTTCGATAAGCCCCGAAAGGGCGGCGTGATAAGGATCGTAGCAGGATTTCAGCCGCCTTTGCGCGTCCATGTAAAACAGCTTTCGCGCATAAATATCATGCCCGTCAGCGACAATCCGCGGGATAACCCCAAGCCCGGCAATCACCCGGCTTGAACGGGTATCTGCGCCGCGGGGCAAATCATCAGCGAACATTCTAGGATCAAGTTCGTCGCGAGCTCGGTTCACGTCCACATAAGCGCGCGGGAAAAGCGCCCGCAAAAGCGGCGAGCCATAGCGCGGGGCGCGGTCGAATAACAAATCCACATAGCTGTCTTCTGACTGGCGCAGCGCATGGCGATCAAGGCGACTATTTCGCAAGAGGTCCGGCGGATAATCCCGGCCCGAATGGGGTGAGGCGAACACGACCGGCGATGTCACCTCTGGCGGCGCCAGGATTTCGACGTCGGCGTGGCTCTTTCCACCGCTTGCTTTAATCTTTTCGTCAGACATTACCGGCTTTTCTACTGCAACGCGGGAATTTGACCAACGCAATTTCGATCCGAGGCGCTTCATGCCATGCTAGCGTGATCCGCAGGCAAACGCGAAGTGATTTTAAGCTGGTATTTTGGGGCGAAACGGAGTGTTTTTTGCATCGGAACAGCAAACGGCTTGGGCGACGATTAATTCTGTGGCCTGAAGCAGGACAGACTAGGCGATCAAGGCGGTTCTTAAGGTAAATCCGCCATTTTCGAAGGCGGCAGGCGTAAAGAAGGCTAGAGACAAGATGGCGGCAATATTACTGGCGGAAGACGATGATTCGATGCGGCGCTTCCTCAAAAAGGCGCTGGAGCGGGCGGGCCATTCAGTGGTCGACGCCGCCCAGGGGGACGAGGCGCTGACCGAGCTGCAATTGCGCGAATTCGACCTTTTGCTCACCGATATTGTGATGCCGATCATGGACGGCATCGAACTGGCGCGCCGCGCCGCGGAAATCGATCCCGAAATGAAAATCATGTTCATCACCGGCTTTGCCGCGGTGGCCCTTAACGCAGCCAACCAGGCGCCCGAAGACGCTAAAGTGCTGTCCAAGCCTTTCCACCTCAAAGACCTCGTCCAGGAGGTCGATCGGGTGATCGCTGCATGATCCCACACGTACTCGCAACTATCGCTTAGGCGGCGCGCCCGCCTTTCAAACGGGGCGCTGATCACGCCGGCTATGATGCCGCACCTTTAGGCCCGCCTTGCTCTTCCCTTTTTTTGCCGCTAGAGAGCGGGGCTCTCCAGCAGGGCGGTCATAATCGTCCGACGGGCGCATAGCTCAGGGGTAGAGCGCTACCTTGACATGGTAGAGGTCCGTGGTTCGAAACCACGTGCGCCCACCACTTTTTCGATCAACTGACACGCAACTGACACGCAAATCGTCTGGTTTTAGACTCGTATTCGCTTTTTGATCGATTTCTTCGAACAACTGATCAAGAGCCGCTACCACCGGCGCGAAGTATGTCGGATCATATTTGGCGTAGTGGTTGTAGGTCGATCTTTTGGCTTCGCTCCACGCTCCGAACGCCTCACCAACACTTTGCGGAACGCCTTTCATTCGAAGCCATGTCGCAACTGTGTGGCGCAACACGTGCGGTGTGAGTTCGGAGCGCAGTCCTGCCTCGTCTCGGGCTACATTCCAACCCTTGCGAACGCTTTTTACTGGCTTGCCAAAATGCGAAACCAGCGGTCCGTCGCCGACGCTTTCGATCCATTCCTCGGCAAGCTGTGTCATCGGGACGATAGCCCGTCTCTTCTTTGTACGTTCTCGGCCGGGAGGATTAAGGTCTATCAGTCGATGAGTGAAATCACACTGAAACCGCGTGAGTTGCAATACTGCCGAGTGCCGCGCGCCTGTGGAGAGCGCAAGGATGAAGAACATCCGCAAGTGATTGGTGCGCATCGCGTCCCAGAGCGCTGCGAGCTCATCCGTCGAAGCCACTACATCGCGAGGCGGACTGTCTGGAAGCGTCAGCGGCGGCGGCAACCGGTCAATCTCTTCGTTTTTGTACGCCCAGTTGAGCGCAGATCGTGCAGCAGTGTAGATGCGCTTGATATACCCAGCGCTATAACCCTTATTTTTTAGCTGACGAACAATCTCTTCCTGCTTTGCCAATTTGAACTCAGCGACGGAAATGCCGCCTGCAAGCTCAGCTATGCGTTCCAAACATGTCACCTGCGTTATTCGGCTATTCGTTGAAAGATGCTTCGCGTGCTGCAGCGCGTAGCGTTGAAATACTGTTGCAAGAAGAATTTGCTCCGCCGAATGTTTCTCAGCATCGCAGCTCCGATTCACAAAGTCGATTAAACGCGCTTTAGCTTCTTCAACGTCGCTAACGCCGAGGCTTGCGCGGCGGGTCTGTCTTGATTTTGGATCGAACCAGGTGCGATTCCAATTTTCGCTGTTCGACTTTTTGCTAAGCCAGTAGCCCCCATATTCCCATCGATCGATTTTGCCGGACATACATTCGACTCCAAATACTCCGCCAAAATTTCTTCAGTGTATCTAATTTTTCGACCGATCTTCAGATAAGCTATGGCGGCGCGATCGCGCATGCGATGCATTGTTGCAAGAGAGACGCCGAGTGTGTCAGCCGCCTCCTTTTCGGTCAATAGCCTAGGTAGCGAGTCAACTGTTCCAGTCATAAACAAAATAAGTCGATCCAAGTATCACAGCGTTCGATCATCATCGCCTGAGGAAATCAGTGTCCTTCTCTTGCGCTTGAATTCCCGATCGCTCGTCAAGAACTTTTCGATCATAAGTGCAGCAATTTCGGAGGCAGAAGATTGCTTTCCGTATTCGCGCGCATGAATCTCCGCGTAGTCGGAAAGTGCTGCGTGAATGTCAGGACATAGTGATATCGTTATTTTCACCGGCTTGTGATCGGGAATTGGACCAAGCTTGAGATTCATCTTGCCGCCCTCCCCTCAGCATAGGGCCTTAAGACAAGGTCCTTGTGAACGATGATGCGGAACGACCAACCAGGCCGGATTTTTATGGTGGGAGGGATGTCCAGATTTCGTTGAACGATTTTCTGGCCAGCCTGGTTGGCCGAACTTTGCGCTGACTCGCGGAGCGCTTCGACGATGTCGCTCTCGCTTTGATCGAACGACAATTCTGTGCCGACACCGAGCAGCGTCGATAAGATAATGCCTTTCAGCAATCGGAATGTGTGGAAATCAACTTGGTCCCTAAGACCGGCATAACCGGCAACATCACTCGCCGGCATGTTTTCGATTCGGACCGACGCGCCGTCAGGATAGATAATGCGCGACCAAACGAGGAGCGCTCTCGACTGGCCGAATGCAATGACGCTGTCATAGCGACCGATCAGCTTGGCGCCTTGCGGAATCAACACATAATAACCAGTCACTGTGTCATAAACATTTTGCGTTACCTGCGCGATCACCGTCCCCGGCAGATTGGAGTTCACGCCGGTGACAAGGCTCGCAGGGATCACAGTCCCCGCCATCACTTCGAACGGGGTAATCGGATCTTCGATCGCGTATGGGTTGTCAGTCTCACCACCATCGTCCTTCCCCAGAAAATCCAGCTTCCGGATTTGGCGGCCGGGGTCCTGATCACGCTCGGCGCCAAAGGGCGTTTGCGTGTGAATTTGATCCGGGAAAGGAAACTCGAATGGCGAGACCGGCTCAACAGCGTTCCTTGTGGGCGTCTCATTCATTCGCGCATTCATCGCCAATGAAAAAAACACGCCTGCCTCCCGCGCTTGTTCTTTAATTTGCGCTTGTTTCAGCGCCGCCTCCCGTGCGGCGTCCGCCTCTGGCGAGTTTCGAAACGGCGCCGACGACAGCGTCCTATCAGGCAGAGCGCCTTTCGAATTGGGATTATCGTCGCCGTGCTGTGCGAGAAGCAAAGCCTTGCCGAGATCCCCGGGCAAGGGACCGCCAAGTTTCGGGGCGACGTCCTCGTAAGACGAAGGCAATGCGTCGAGCCCTTCCGCCGTTGGCTTGGTCTCCACATTGTAAAGCTCTTTTGCTTTTGCGTCGCCGATCGCACGCGGCGGCTTCAAGGCGATGCTCATGGCGCCGAACACCAGGAGCGCGGCGCCGCCGGCAGCGACCATGAACGCTTTCTTGTTGAGCCGTGTGACGGCCCTTGGATGGCCGCGAAGCTCAAGGTCGGCCGGATCTTGTTTCTCCGCATTCATTGCCCACGCACTTTCAAATCTGTGCGAACGATGCGGACGATATCCTGCCTCTTTTCGCCGAGACGAAGTTCGGCCGCAGCGAATAGGCGGTCAACGACATAGTAGTTGCCGCGCATTCGGTAATTGACGAGTTCGGGCTTGCCAGAGCGTCCTAAGATAAAGAGCGGCGGCGCTTCCCCTTGCGCGATATTTTCCGGGAACTGAATGAAAACTTGTTTGCCGTCGTCAAAAGCGCGCACAGGCCGCCAGTGAGGTTTGTCGCCTTCGATCTTATATCGGAATTGCAAATCGTCAGGCGCAACATTCGCGGAAACGACGGCGTTTGAACTTAATGCCTCGCTTGCTGAATCTTGCCGCCGGCGCCGCAACTGATCCCGGGGATAGGTCCAGGAGATCGCCGCCATATAGGTCTCATTGAACGAGCGCATCTCAAGATGATAAGCGCGGCGATCCGTGGCGATCACCAGATTAGTTTTAAGACCAGCGGCGATTGGCTTTACAAGAATGTGTACCTGTTCGCCGTTCACAGCGCCGCTGGTCGTATCGCCGACAATCCAGCGCACCGTGTCGCCGGCGGAAACAGAGTTCAACCGCTCGCCTGGTTCAAGCGCTATATCCGTGACCTGCTCCGGCGCCGCATAAAGCCGGTAAAGTGCGCCATCCATAAAGGGATAAACTTGCACTGCATTTAAAAAACGGTCGAGGTCAGGTTCGATCTTTGCGCGCCTGTTTGCGGCGTCGATCCGTTGATGGGGTTTGAGGCTTGGCTTCGGCGGCGCTTCTTCAATTGGCTTTAGTTGGCCCGGCAAGGGATAGGGCGTTGCCGTTTCGATAATTTCAGCGGGGGCTGCTTCGTCGAAGCTGACAATTTTTGCAGGACGCGCCGGCGCGTTGTCGAGCTTGATGTCAGGATACGCCGTCTCGCATGCTGCCAGTAGCGGTAATAATAAAACAAAATACGCAACTCTCATGAAGGTTCTCCCAGATCTTTTGACCAGTTGAGCCCATGGACGTAGAGGCCAAGGGGGTTTTTATGGAGCGCCTCTGCAGTTCGAGGCGGTGATAAAATGACGGTGAGATGCGCTGTGAAGCGCTCGAGTTTTTCAAATTGTCCGTTTGCATAGGTTTTTTCGGTCCAACGGAGTTCAAATGAGTTGTCGGAAGCGCGCACGACGCTTGTTACATCGACATTGACGCTGCGCCGGCCGATCTCGGCGAAAGGATCATTCTCGCGGGCGTAGTCGTTAAGCGTGATAGCGCCCCGGTCTGTGGCGTAATCGTAAGCCTTGAGCCAGTTCTCGCGCACCACCACAGGATCAATTGAAACCGACCTCACATTTCGTATGAAATTCGCCAGCGAATGGGCGATCTGGGCATCGGTTGGGTCGTAAGATTCCAAGGCGGGACCGACAGCGCGCGCTGCGCCGGACGTTTCCACTTCAACCACATAGGGCGTGATTATCGACCGGCTCGATTGCCAGATGAGACCGGCAGTGGAAGCGCTCGCAATCAAGAGCGAAACAAATGCAGCAAGCCGCCAGTTCGCGGCTTGCGCCAACGCTGAACCCATGCGCTCATCCCACACTGCTTGCGCTTTTGAGTATGGCGTTTCCGGCGGCGGCGATTCGCCATAGTGGATTGAAGAGCGTTTGAACATCATTCGTCATCCTGTTTGAGACGGGGCGCGTCAGCGCTGCCAGGCCGATCGCCGCTTGAAATCACATGGGTTGCCGTTAGCCCCGCGTCGCGGATGCCTTGCTCACGGCGAAGCTTTTGCGCCCAATCTGGCGCCACATTCGCCGGCGCCATGGATTTAACAGTGGAGGAACCAGCGACCTTGCCGCCGGTTGCAGTGAACGCTGCGCGGGACCCTAAATTAAATGCTTCACCGGGATCGCCGAATGCTCTTGAGGCGGAGGACCGCGCCGACTGGAACGCTGAGGCGACAGCGCCTTGTGCGACACCGCCCGCGCCTGCTGCGGCGCCACGCCAACCGGAATGACCTGACGCGGCCTGACCAAGAGTCCACGCTGCATTAGCGCCGCCGGCCATAGAAGCGCCGGCGCGAACCGCAGTTTGTCCTGCGCTTGCGGCGGCCCTCGCTCCTGCTCCAGCGAGGGCCCCGGCGCCAAGGACAGCAGCGCCGGTTCCAGCAGCGGTCGCAACAGCAGCGCCCGCGCCAAGCTGCGGCGCGCCGGCGACGAGGCCCGTCGCAATGCCAGGACCGAAAATGCCGAGTGCAAGCAAGGAAAGCGATCCCAAAATGGTCGCCGCCGCTTCTTCAAGCGTTACGGCGCCGGGCGTAAAGGCGCTGGTTATGGAACCAAAAATTGTTGAACCGACGCCGATGATGATCGCCAGCACCATGAGCTTGACGCCCGATGCGACGACATTGCCAAGAACGCGCTCCGCCAGGAACGATGTTTTGTTCCAAAGCGCGAAGGGAACCAGCACGAACCCCGCAAGCGTTGTCAGCTTGAATTCGATGATGGTGACAAAAAGCTGGATCGCCAGAATGAAAAAGGCAAAGAGCACGATCACCCATGCAAGCAGGATGATCATGATGGTAACGAAGTTCGAGAAAAAACTCGGGAATCCAAGGAGCGAGTTTGCTTCTTCGAGAAGCGGATAGGCGGCGGTGTATCCTGTCGCGGCGATAAAACCGGGTCTTAAAAGGTCAGCAGGAGTAAGCGTCGCCCCTGTCGCAACTAATCCAAGCCCTGCAAAACTCGCAAAGATGATATTCGCCAGCAATGCGAAATTGTTGATGATAAACGCGAAGGCGCCCACAAAGAGCACCTTCTTCACAAATTGTCCAAGTACGTTTTGTTCGCCAGCAAACGCCCAAAAGAGCCCCGCCAAGACAACATCAATGCCGATTAGAATAGCGGTTAAGAACCCGACATCGCCAGCAAGCAGCCCAAAACCGCTGTCGATATAGGCGATAAAGGTCGCCAGAAACTGATCTATGACATTGAGGTTGTTCATGTGCTGGAAGGTTCTTAGAGGCGTGTGTAGGCGGCGCCATCGCCATTAAATCGCAAGCGATGGATGCGGGCGCGTTCTTCGGTTTGGAGGCGCCGCGCCCGCTCCAAAGCTTCTGCGCGGTATTGAACGGCGAGAAGCTCAGCTGTTTGCATAGATTGTTTGGTCTGAAGGGCGATTAACTGGTTGCCGGCTTGTGCAGCCTGTAAATCGCCAATGGCCGCTTGGCTTTCTGTTATGAGCTCACCGAGCGTTACGACGTCGTCGCGAATGGTCTCAGCGATTTCCGATTGCATGAGCATAGCGTCATGGAGCGCGCGGGAAGCCTCTTCCCAATGGGCGCGGGCGGCGGCGCCCATGGCGGCGTTGGAAAATGTAGAGTAATCTTCCGGGAACAAGTTCTTGAACGCTGCATCGACCGTCGCGACGTCATAAGCTATCGAATTTGCCGTCTTAATCAGTTTGTCGATTTCATTGAGGCGCGCTTGCAAGGCAGCGCGCGCCGTATAGGGCAGTTGCGTTAAGTCTTTTACCTGATAGGCGATCATCTGCGCTTCATTGGCGAGCTGCTTGATCTGATTGTTGATCATTTGCAGCGTGCGCGCGGCGGTTAAAAGGTTTTGGGTGTGGTTGGTAGGATCGTAGACGATGCCGCCGAGTAGAAAAGCGTTTGCATTTGAGATTGGCGCAAGCGTCATGCTGACAGCGGCGACCCATGCCAATAGGTTAGATTTCATTCGGCGGCGCATAACACGCTCCTTTCGTTTAGCGGAATTTCGGAGATGAGATCTGCCGCCCAGGAAAGACCTTTCGCGTGCAGAAAGGCGCCAGCGAACGCATCGGGATCGTCCTCTCTTAAAACGCGATCAATGGTCTGCTGATCATCCGGCGAAGAACTGCCGCAAAACGCGAGCGCTACGGGTCCGAGTTCGAGGTCAAAAATCCGGTTACCTATGGGAGACTGATAGTAATAGTCGCGCTTCGGCGTTGCGGTCGCGATGATTTCAATCTGCCGCGCATTTAACCCAAAACTTTCATAAGCCTCTCGCATATTCGATTCGAATGCGGTTGGGTTGGGCAGGAAGATCCGCGACGGGCAGCTTTCGATAATCGCCGGCGCGATGCTTGACGATTGAATGTCGCTCAAAGATTGCGTTGCGAAGATGACAGAGACGTTTTTCTTGCGCAGGGTTTTGAGCCAATCGCGCAGACGTTCCGCGAATAGCGGATGATCGAGAAAGACCCATGCCTCATCAAGCAGGAGAAGCGTCGGCCTGCCGTCAAAGCGTTCTTCAAGACGGTCGAATAGATAGCCAAGCGTTGGCGCAACGGCGCCCGCCTTGCGCATGAGCGATTCCATCTCGAAACCGACGGCGTCGCTAAGGTCGAGCGTATCGGCTTCAGCATCAAACAGACCGCCAAAAGCGCCGTCGATAGTAAAGGACGACAAAGCTTCGCGGAGATCGGCGCACTGCAATAGTAATGACAGTCCCGTGAGCGTGCGTTCGGCGCGGGGCGCTTCGGCGAGGTTTGAAAGTGCCGACCAAAGGGCGTCCTTCACGGACGGGTCGACCGCAACGCCCTCTTGGGCCATGAGTCCGAGGAGCCAGCTTTGAGCGCGCGCCCTTCCCTCGTCACAATCAATCGCAGCGAGCGGTTGGAAGCTTAAGCTCACTTCGGCGCCGAGATCATGGAAGGCGCCGCCGAGTGACAAGATCGCGGCCCGCATGGACTTGCCTTTGTCGAACGCAAAGACTTGAGCGCCTTCGTAGCGCCGGAACTGCAGCGCCATCAGCGCTAAAAGCACAGACTTGCCGGCGCCGGTCGGCCCGACGATAAGCGTATGCCCGACGTCGCCAATATGAGTGGACAACCGAAAGGGCGTGGTCTCTTGCGTTGTCGCCGCAAACAATGGCGGCGCCTTCAAGTGATCGTTGTGACACTGGCCGGCCCAGACCGCCGAAAGCGGCGCCAGATGCGCCAGGTTCAATGTATGTAGCAAGGGTGCGCGAATATTCGCATAAAGATGGCCCGGCAGACTTCCAAGCCACGCATCGACCGCGTTGACGCTTTCGCGGATGGTCGTAAAGCCGCGTTCATTGAAGACCCGTTCGATTTCCTGAGCTTTTGCTTCTGCGGCAACATGATCGGTGTCGCTGACGACCACTGTTGTCGTGATAAATCCGAACGCTACATCATCAGCGCCAAGTTCCTGCAACGCTACATCCGCATCGGCAGTTTTGTTGTCAGCATCAGAATCGACGAGGACGCTTTCTTCATTAAAGAGCGTTTCCTTAATGAGGGCGGCAATTGACTTACGCTTTGCAAACCATTGCCGACGGTATTTTGTGATCTCCTTTGTCGCTTGGCGTTTGTCGAGGGCGATAAAGCGCGTTGTCCAGCGATAGGGAAACCCAAGCATGTTGAGGCAATCCAAGAATCCAGGCTCGCTTGCCGGCGGCAAGCCTTGCACGGTGATGCAGCGCAGATGTTCTTCGCCCAACATAGGCTCGAGCCCGCCGGTAAGCGGCGCATCCGCCAGAAACGCATCAAGAAACATCGGCGGTTCCGGTGCTCGCACAAAATGGCGCTTTGGCGAAATCGTGGAATGCAAGTAAGTCAGGGTCTCATCATCATCGAGCGTGCGACATTCCGGCATCAGCGCCGACAAGAGATCGAACGCCTGATCGGTCTCTCGGATGAATGCAGATAGGTGATCCTTGTAATTGACCGCTTCTTGAGTCTTGTCGCGATCAATAAACAATCCTTCTGTTTTCCGTGTTCGATCTGACGGCGGCAGATAGGCGAAGGTAAGATAGTAAGCGCTTTCAAAATGCCGACCGGCGTTTTCGAAGTCAGCGCGGCGTTCTTTGTCGATCAGCCACGCCGACTTGTCACGCCAGTCGCTTGTCGGATAGTTGCTCGCGAGGATGCGCTGCGCTTCAAAATGAAGAACCCATCCAGAACGAAAGCGTTTAAGCACATTATTGATGCGCGCGGTGACGCTAAGGAGTTCTTCGGGACTCGCGCTTTCCAGATCCGGCCCGCGATAACGGATGGTGCGCTGAAAGCTGCCGTCTTTGTTCAAGACGACGCCCGGCGCGACTAGCGCGGCCCACGGTAAATAGTCCGCAATGCGCTTAGGACGCTTTTGGTATTCGCGTAGGTTCAACATGAAAGATAACTCCCATGCTTTAGATGCCGCAGGCCTGCTTCCAGAAACTTTGGATCTTTTTTGGCGGCATAGACTGCAGCGCCGTGCCCCGCTATCCACAGAACAATCCCCGCCGCCCACATCTGCAGGCCCAGGCCCACGGCCGCCGCAATTGTGCCGTTGAGGATCGCAACGCCGCGGGGCGCGCCCGCCATGAAAATCGGTTCTGTCAGGCTGCGGTGAATGGGAATGGAATAGCCTTGCATGGTCAGATAACCGTGCCGCCGCCAAATGAGAAAAACGCAAGGAAAAAACTTGTCGCCGCGAAAGCGATCGAAAGCCCAAATACAATTTGAATAAGCCGGCGAAACCCGCCGGATGTATCGCCGAAGGCAAGCGACAGGCCGGTGATGATGATGATAATAACGGCGACAATACGCGCAACCGGCCCTTCAATGGACGCAAGGATTTGCGTTAAAGGCGCTTCCCAGGGCATGCCGGAACCGGCGGCTTGGGCGGGGCCTGACAAGGCCATGAACGCAGCGACAATCAGCGCTGGCAGTATCAACTGACGGACAATGTTGTTAGCGACCATTTTTAAACCCCTTCATTGACAAGTGAGAGTTCTTCCGCCGCGGCGGGCGTGATCAGGTAATTCTCATGGGCGTCGAGCCCGGTAACGCGGATGATGTCTTCGACACGCCTGCCATCGCTGCGGCGGGCAATGAACACGACAAGATCAATGGCGTCGGCGATGAGTGTATAAGGAACGCCGCTGGTCCGCTCACCGATCAATTGTTCGATGCGCGTCAACGCGGCCGCAGCAGAGTTCGCGTGAACCGTGGCGATCCCGCCCGGATGACCGGTGTTCCATGCTTTCAACAAATCGAGCGCTTCTCCGCCCCTGACTTCGCCGACAATGATCCTGTCAGGACGCAATCGCATGGTGGAGCGCACCAGGGTTTCGAGCCCAACGCTCGGCGATGTTCGAAGCGCTACTTTATCGGCGGCGTCGCATTTGAGCTCGCGGGTGTCTTCAAGGATTACCAGCCGGTCCTGCAACTCGGCGATCTCGGCAAGAAGCGCATTGGCGAGTGTGGTCTTACCGGAGGACGCGCCGCCAGCGATCAAAATGTTTTGGCGGCGCGCGACAGCAGCTTTTAGGATCAGGCGCTCGCCGCCAGTCATCACCCCTTGCGCCACATAATCGCATAGTGAAATCACATGGGGAGTAGGCTTTCGGATCGCAAAGACCGGCGCAAGCGAGACCGGCGGCAACAATCCTTCGAAGCGTTCGCCGGATTCCGGGAGTTCAGCGGAGACAATCGGGTGTTCCTTGTTGCAGTCGAAACTCACATGGCTCGCCACCAGCCGGATGATGCGTTCGACATCGCCCGGTTTGATGATTTTGTCGGCGGCAACACGGCCCTCCCCATGACGCTCAATCCAGAGGGCGCCGTCGGCATTGACCATGATCTCGATGACCCGCTCGTCTTGCAATGCCGCGCCAATCGCCGGACCGAACGCGGTTTTGAGCATCGACGCCCGGCGCGCGGCGGCAACAGCGCCGCGCTCAATAGGAAGCGTTTCCTTGATATGGTCGGGGCGCACACTCATTGCCCTGCTCTGCCGACCTGGCGCTGATCTTCAAGCCCCATGTGATGGAGGAGCGCGCGGGTATAATTT
>JANQOV010000131.1 GCA_028285645.1 Hyphococcus sp. | reverse complement strand
TCGGAGCGCTCGTCGAGAGAGGCGATCTAGACCGCAAAATTGCAAAGACGGACTAGGGGGCGGCGTAACAACCTTGACGCAGCGCGAACCGGAGCCGTGACCTTCCAAGACATGCTTGCTCGCAACTGCGCTATGCTTTTAACAAGTTGTTGATTTTCCGCCTGCAGTTTCGCTATTTCGGCTTCCAAAGCTCGGCTCGAGGCGGATTTGATTGCATCTTGCGCTCGCTTCAGGTTGATCTCAACCTTGCTTTGAACCAGATGCAACTGCGATCGCAATAGCGCGTTTTCGTCGCCGAACCTCTTCGTCTCATTGCTTTGCTCAATCAGGTCACGCAAGCGACTGAGCGCCTCGACGGCGACTGCCCGGCCCCCTTCGACAGGAGCTTCAAACGGCGTTGAAGCCGCCCTGAGTTCCGCCTCGCGTGCGGCAATGTCGGGCGCCTCGTCAACTAGCCGGTCCGCCATGACAAGGAACAATGGCTCCGGTTGTTGGGCGGTCGGCATTGTCAACGTAAGGGGAAAGTCGTACCGCTCATTACAGAATTTCTTCAACGCCGTTGGCGCGTTGCTGATCGAAACATCATCAAGAAGCACAGCCGCGCTGCGATGGCGCCTGTAAACAGAGAGCATTTCGTCCACCGCCTCTTGCCAGCGATCAATCACGTCACTGGTCTCAATACCGGATTCAAGCAGGCGGGCGAGCGTCCATAGCGGCCTCGGGTAAATGAACAACGCGCGTGTTTTCGGCAACCTCTCCAGCAGCGCACCGACGAGGGGCCATGATCCGGGCTCTCCGAGCTCCACTACTGCGTCCTCGCCCGCCTTCTCAAAAATCTCGCTGGCGCGAGCGACGGTCGCCGGGTCAAGCGAGGGCGAACTCAAGGGCAACCCCTGTGGCGCAAGATCATGAACATCAAGAATTCTCTCGTGTGAAGACGGCGCACCAAACTTCATCGTGTTTGGCAGGACTCCTCGCCCTGCGACCGCAACAATCAAGCGCATCTTGTTATCCCAGCATCTCTGCAGCCAAACAGCGCGCATAACACCGCTGCTCCGGCAAAAAGACAAAGCATTTCTGACCGACGCAAGTCATATTCGAAAGCGCTGAACGCGTCCAGCATGGGACCGGCGTCAAAATATCTAGTGGATTGGCGATCAAAACTGGCCTATGGCCCTCTTGTCTGCGCTGGCGGAGCTTGCCTGGCCGAGCTGCGCTAAATCCAGTCAGAGCGGAGACATTCAATGAGACCACATATTCAAAGGCTAAAACAGCTACTAAGGAGCCCGTCATCCATGCGCCATCCTACAAAGGATGATTGTTTCAAAAAGCTGAAAGCAATGGGAACGCCGATCGGAACAATTCTCGATGTCGGCGTAAAAACCTGCACCTATGAACTCCGTCGCAACTTTCCTGGTCATCATCACATTCTCATGGAGCCAATAGTCGAGTGGAATGACGGGATAAAAAAGAACTATGGAAACGCCGGAATTTCCTATGAACTCTTAAACATTGCTGTTTCCGATAGGGACGGAGATGTCACCCTCAAAACAAATACAGTCTACGAAGATAAAGCGATTAGTCACGCCCGCATCACAGATCAGGATGGCGAAGGACCGAACTTCAGAACTGTCCCGACCCAAACTCTCGACAGCGTTGTAGCGGCACGCGACCTCAAAAAACCCTATCTCCTCAAAGTCGACGTCGATGGCGCAGAACTTCTGGTTCTTTCAGGCGCGCAAAAGACGCTCGCCGATTGCAGCGTCGTGGTCATCGAGACCGGCATCGATAATTTGGTGGAACGCGCCAAAGCCGTGCGGGACGCCGGATTCCAGGTGTTCGATGTTGTCGATATCAGCTATTATGACGATAGGTTTGCACAAGCTGATATGGTTTTCCTGAATTTAAAAACAATCAAGGACCATAATTTGGGCATCTACAAGGACGGGTTCGACATCAAAAAGTGGGCCGCTTATAATCCGGGCTGAAAAAGGGCAAACTCTTGGGGCCTGCTCTCACCTAAACTGAGAGGTGGAAAATGATATTACTAGAAATCAACGAGTTTAATCCACAACTTTTCCAAAAAATAGCAGATCGGCGTTCCCTCAAAGCCATTAAGCAAATCCAAGGTTGGAATGCTTCTGAAACGTATACAGATGATAAGTATGAATCAGGGTATTTAGAACCTTGGGTGCAGTGGGTATCGATCCATACGGGCAAGCCATCGTCTGTACACAACATTAAAAACCTTGGTGATGTGCCGGCGCTTGAAGCGGAACAAATTTGGGAGCGTTGGTCCCATCAAGGCCAGCGGTCGGTGGTTTGGGGCGTAATGAATGGCGACCGTCGCTCAGCGAAGAATTGCGAAGTTTTCATACCGGACCCTTGGACGTTTAGTGAATCAGCTTTTCCTGAAGATTTTGCAGGGCTAATAAGGTTACCAAGGTATTTAGCTAAAAACTACCTTGACGTTTCGAAATCAAGATGTATTCGCCAAGCATTTAGCCTTTTCTCGACTTTGATACGCCAGACGCGCGCCGACGATTTCGCAGACGGGTTTTCGCATTTCATAGAAGGGTTCTCGAAATTTGGTCCAAAGCATGTCGTTTTCATCGTCTTCTTTGAATATTTGTCAGCAATGGCGTTTTTGCGGACAATAGAGAAGCGAAACCCGGACAAGGCGATTCTATTCATCAATATGCTTGCACATGTGCAGCACCATTATTGGAGAAACCCGGACGGAGAAAATTGTCCGGAGCTGAATTACGCCGCTGACGCTGCAAACGAAATCGTATCAAAAATCCTCGCTCGCGCACCGGATACTGTTTGTGGAGACCGTGTTGCCGTTACAAATGGTTTATCGCAAAAATGCACATACGACGAACCCCCATGGGTGCTCCACCGGCAAAAAAATCCAACCCAGTTTTTATCGGATATTGGCCTGGCGCCAATTCGCGTTGAACCATTGATGACTCACGACGCGCACATTTCATTCGAAACTGCGCAAGAAGCCGATACCGCTTTCGGAATATTGACGTCGGCTTCTGTGAACGGAAAATCGCTATTCCATGTTGAGTGCAACAAGACCGATCCCTTGAAACTCTTCTATCGATTGGACTTTTATGATCCAGTGAACGACTCTACAGAGTTCGTAATCGGAAACCGTTCCGCCCGTTTTAAGGATCACTTTGTGTCTATTGTACAACGAACCGGCAAACACATCCCGAATAGTGTGGTGTATTCGAACTGGAGGGGCCTTCCAAGCCGCTTCTATAATTTTGAATTGTTTAACTATCTGTGATACGGAAACTGCACGCGTATCGGACCTTACATGAGTCAAGAAAGAATTGCTTCGCTAGCCAGCCAACACCCGAGCAAGGCGCAAAATAAAGCGCAGCAATATGCTGTTTTGGTTCCGGCCTACGAGCCAAACGAAGCTCTCAGCAACGTAATTCACGACATTTTGCAGCTAACGATCAACGATATGTCTTTTGCTGGTCTGTACATTATCGATGACGGGTCCGAATCAGAAGTTGCACAAGACGTTTTTGGCAAATTGCAAGATCACAACAAAGTGGAAGTTATCAGGCATGCGCGTAATACTGGCAAAGGGGGCGCTCTAAAGACTGGCTTTCGGCAGATTTACGACCGCATGCCATCAGTGAATTATATCGTGACCGCTGATGCAGACGGACAACACAAGCCCTCAGACATAGTCTGTTTGGCGAGGAAAGCGCTGGATTCCGAACGACCAAATATCGGCTATCGTGAGTTTTCGAGCGACATCCCACTACGCAGCCGTTTTGGGAATATCTTAACGGCTGCGCTGTTTCGATTGGCAACGGGTAGAAAAATTCGAGACACCCAATCTGGTTTGAGAACTTATCTAAGACGACATGTCCCGAAACTACTATCGATAGAAGCAAACAGATATGAATTCGAATTTCATTGCTTGTTCATTGTGGCGAAAGAAAGCACCGCCCCACTGGAGCAATACCCAATAGAAACAATTTATGAGCCAGGGAACCCATCATCGCATTTCAGTCCTGTGTTAGACTCATTTCGCATATACCTCGTCTTTCTCCGTTATGTCTCCGTCTCCGCAATCAGCGGCCTCTTAGAATTCCTGATATTCTCTGGTCTCACGATATTTAATTTGCCGACTCTAACAGCACTCATAGTTACTCGATTTATAACTGCGCCTATCTATTTCCTCGGCATGCGGAATATAGTGTTTAAGTCAACAGGACGAATTTCTTTACAAGCCTTACAAGTTATCGCGCTGATGACGGCACACATAGCGTTCCTGTGGCGTTTTATCGAGTGGTTGCAAACTCAGTTCAACACCCACCCGATCGGCGCAATGCTTCTGGGAATGTTGGCCTTTTATCTTCTCAACTTCATTATCCAACGATTCATTATTTTTCGCAGATCGAAGTTCAGCAGCAAGCAGATATAGAGTTATCTGATGACTACGCCAAATACTCAACGCCGTTGCCAAATCTCATCGCTTCTGATCAGCCAACCATTGTTTGATTGGACGCGCTAGATGATTTTCTTTGGCGGATTGGCTTTGTTACTGCACCTCTTCCTCGCTGGCGGGTTCTGGCCACACCGCCAAGCGCACACTTTTTCCATCAGTCTTTGGGGCTACATGGTTAAAGCACTTTTCATTAGCTGGTTCTGGTTTTTGCTTTCATATTACACTGAGTTGGGCGCCATCGCTCCCATTCTGGTGATCAGTTTATCCGCCATCGCGTTGGTTAGATTCACCTCGGGTACAGCGCCAATTTATATTAGTGTCGCCTCCAAGCACTCGAGCAGACACTTTGCTGTTTTTGCTCTCGTTTCCATTGTCTTGTCGTTGCCGGCGCTCGGTGACTTAGGCTCAATTTTTACTCGATGGGACGCCGTAGTTTCCTGGAACCGCTGGGCGATGGAGCTATCCGAGAACGTGTATCAGCCCGCAAAATCTGCATACCCCGTTCTATGGCCGGCAATCTGGTCACTGATTTACGAAGCACAGGGGACAAAAGAAGTTTGGTATATAGCAAAAGCTTCTCTTATTCTTCCGGTCATATTTTTGAGCTTTTATGTAGCTGATCAAGTGCAATCCGGACGCTACTTGTCCGGCGCCTTCCTTGGCGTCATATCGTATTCTTTATTTTTCTCTGCCGATCAGCTCACGTCTGGATACATGGATTACCCAGTCGCAGTACTTGGATTTGGTGGCCTGCTGATGATCCGAGAAGCAATCGCTGAAGATGTTGATCAGTCGGCCCGTGTGGAGCGATTGTTGATCGCCGCGATT
This sequence comes from Hyphococcus sp., assembly GCA_028285645.1. Classification (GTDB taxonomy): domain Bacteria; phylum Pseudomonadota; class Alphaproteobacteria; order Caulobacterales; family Parvularculaceae; genus Hyphococcus. The sequence continues at coordinate 21,594 of JANQOV010000131.1, read as the reverse complement.
ACGATCAGTCTGGCAATGTTGACGAAACAACCGGGGATGTTGTTCGCCATAGCATTTTTGACGGTGAGTATATTCTTATTGTTAAAGAAAGAGATTACTTTGCAGAATTTTGCACTTTTCTTGGCGATACTGATCATTCCCACACTTGGGTATCTTTCTATATACCTGCCAAAACAGCCCTCCGTTGTTGGGAATCTAGATCATTTAACCGACTTGGCGAAAACACGACGTGGTGATGTTGGAACCTATGAGTATGCATTCAAAATATTGTACGACAGAATCCCGCCGCCAATTTCTATAGCTGTCGCTATAGGAATAGCGCTGAACTTCGTATTTTATAAAAGTCGCACCGCTGTGTTTGGCATCCTGTGTTTCGCCATTGGATTGCTTGGTTTTATTGCCTACGCGCATTGCTGCAGCTATGGATGGCGCAACGGTGTGCCATTATTCTCCTTTTGGACAATGAGCGCCTGGATCGGCGTATTTCTCTGCGTCCAGCAGATTGTAAGTAAGGGCGCTACGCCACCTCCATTAGTGTCATTGGCTTCTTTGAGGAACGGCGCAATTACAATACTCACAATTTTCATGGCGGCGGCAGTCGGGCTGTTAATAATGAACATTGAATGGCCGCGCGAAAAAATTACCGAGCGACACAATGCACAAATAGCACAAGAACTGGGTAGGCCGAGTGTCAACAAGGCGCTGCTTCACCACAAGCAGAAAATAATGAAATATGGACATCTAGTTACGCATTACAAGCCTGCTCAATATTTGCCGTCGATAGGAGACAAAGTAGGCTTCTGCCATCAAATCACTAACGGGTGCATCGGAAGGCATCTCAAGGGTCGGGACCGAATTTTGGCATTCTTATCAGAAGCCCATGCGTCGCCCGATACTAAAGTCTTCCTTCAAAATTCAATACAAAGTGGTGAGGCAAGACTGTTGGCCCGACAAGGCACATTTGTCCTGTATGAATTTAAAAGCCCATGAGAATTCCTTGCTCAGCACCAGAGAATTCCGCTACAATAGGCTCGGCAAGGTTGTGCGAGACGCCGGGTTCCAGGTGTTCGATATTGTCGATATCAGCTATTATGACGATAGGTTTGCACTAGCTGATATGGTTTTCCTGAATTTAAAAACAATCAAGGACCATAATTTGGGCATCTACAAGGATGGGTTCGACATCAAAAAGTGGGCCGCTTATAATCCGGGTTAAGAAGGTTTCTGATTGGGCATCATTTTTGAGATTGAATTGCCGCATATTGAACCGAATTTGCATGGAAAGAACATAAGATGCCCTCGCCAGTTTTGGACCGCTACAACAACGAATTCAAAGACCTTGAGGGTTTTTTCCTTCCCATGGCGATGGCTGCATGGGATTTCCTGTTCTGCGCCCAAAACGCTTTGAACATTAAAGGCGGCATGCTCGAAATCGGCGTGTTTAAAGGAAAATCCGCGGTTCTTGCAGCGATGCACATGCGCGATCACGAGCCCGCCTTTCTTCTAGACCTTCATGATGTTCCTGCTGCGCGCGACGCTATTCAATCCGTGAAGCCTAATAATGTTACATTCTTAAAGATGAACTCGATTGACGCTCTCGATGACCAGCGCCTTGAGGCGATGCGCGGGCAATTGCGCTGGGTGCACATTGATGGCGAACACACGGGTTATGCGACCCGCGCCGATCTCGACACCGCCGCCGCCTTGCTCTCAAAAAACGGATTGATATGCGTCGATGACTTTTTCAGTTTTAAGTATCCGCAACTGACTGCTTCAGTTTATGAGTTCCTGTTCAAGAATCCATTCAAATTCCGCATGGTGCTTGCTTGCGCGAATAAATGCTATATTTGCCGCACTGCCTGGGCAGAAAAATATGACACCTATATTCGCGAGAACTGTATCGAAAAAATGGCGTTATCAGAAAACAACTGGACGCTCACAAGGACAAGTTACCTCCACGATCATGGGTGCTTTTCTATTATTTCGAGAAACAAGGATCGCGACTTCGTCGGCCTGGATCGAGACATAGATACTCGAGTGTTTTAACACAAAAAGGTAATATTGATGACGTCAAACACGCCACCAAAGCAATTCGGCGCAATCAGCCCTGATGATTCATTCCAAATAGCTTTTGACAAAGCTGTCATTGAATCGAGAAACATTTCTTCGCTGTTTTATCCAAGCAAATGGGAGGGCAACGCGAACTTTCTCGGCCCAGTACAAGATTTCTCCAACAATGAAATTGTGCCGCCAGATGATCTGCGCCATTGGTATTCGATTGGCGATGATGGGGCCTACTTGTCATCAGGCAAATACAATGCAGGTGAATTCAGAAAGCTGTTCGAAGAGATCAAAGCAGTTTCGGCGGGGACGCGCCTCGCTGAAGTTGGCTGCTCATCCGGTAGAGTAGTTCGTTGGTTCGATGGGGACGCGAAAAATGGTGTAGAGGTTTGGGGTATCGATATTGATTCTGACTCAGTTAAGTGGGCTGAACAGCACATCGGTTCCAACATTCACTTCATGGTAAACACCACTCACCCTCATCTCCCATTCGAGGACCGATATTTTGATTTCTTATATGGGAATTCTCTGTTCACCCATATTGGAGAACTTTCCACGGCCTGGCTCATTGAGATGCGGCGGGTGCTATCGAAAGACGGAGTTGCCGTTTTTACCTTCAATGACACTGCATCAATTAACTGGCTGAAGCAGAAATTTGAAAACGTTGAGGATATGCGTTTCAAGAACCCCAAAATGTTGCTTCAGGAGTTATCGTCTCGCGGCAATCCGGCATTCTCTAAGATCATTATCAATCGATCCCCATGGCAACAAAGTGTGTGGTACGATCAGGAATACTTGAAAAAACTGCTAAGCAGGTGGTTTGATTTGAAGAAAGTTGTTGATGGATTTGCCGCCTATCAAACCGCGTATGTGCTGACTCGCAAATCTCGAGACGAGTGAGCTGTGAAAGAACAGATGCTGCCTTGGCGCTCAAACAATCTTGCCAGGAATGGTGCGCTTTTCGAAAGGCGCATAACTTAGCAGTTACGGGTCATGCGAAGCGGTGTAATCATCCATTCTGAAAACCTCCGCCAGACCTGTTGAAGCCCCACCAGCTTGAAGATGCCGACAGCTCATCAATAACAGAAGCGGCTCTACACCGTCTCAACGATTGATAGCTCGCAAGGGCAAACCAGAATCACAAAACGATTTCCTTTGGAATAGCAGAAGAGTTTCACAACATTTAGGACACTGTTTCCCGTTGGGCCTCCGCCGACTCGGGATGAGCGCCCCTTTGCTCTGGCGTCCAGTAAGAGACACATGGAATTTTGCTCTTGTCGCAGCGATGCGCGTACTTTTTAGCAATCTGCGTTACTTCATCCAGGAGCCCATGCTCCAGAGTAATTGGATCGAGGCCAAGTCCGAGCAATCGCTGATTTTCAACATTCAAATCGTTCTCCGCAGCTTCTTTGCGCGGATTGTTCACATGTTCGATCGAGCCGCCTGTCTTGTCGGCGATCAATTTTGCAAGATCGCGAACCCTATGTGTTTCTGTCATTTGGTTGAGAATACGAACGCGCTCGCCGTGCTGCGGCGGTGTTTCGATCGCCAATTCAATACACTTTACCGTGTCCTGAATATGGATGAAGGCGCGAGTCTGACCACCGGTGCCGTGAACTGTCATCGGATACCCGATCGCTGTCTGCATTAAAAAGCGATTGAGCACCGTGCCGTAATCTCCGTCATAGTCGAAACGGTTGATGAGACGTTCGTCAAGTTTGGTCTCTTCGGTTTGCGTTCCCCAAACAATGCCCTGGTGAAGGTCGGTGATCTTTAGACCGTCGTTTTTATTGTAGAACGCGAACAATAATTGATCCTGGGTTTTTGTCATATGATAGATAGACCCGGGATTGGCCGGATAGAGAATCTCTTGTTTGATCTCGCAACCGTCTTCAGTTTCGATTTTTACCGGTAAGTATCCTTCCGGAATTTTCATGCCGGCAGTGCCGTAACCGTAAACACCCATTGTGCCGAGATGGACGAGATGGGCGTCGACGCCCGATTCGACGATCGCGGCGAGAATGTTATTCGTCGCATTGATATTGTTATCGACCGTATACCGTTTGTGATAGGACGATTTCATTGAATATGGCGCAGCGCGTTGCTCCGCGAAATGTACAATCGCATCCGGTTCGAAGTCCTGTATAACGTTCATAAGCCGGGCGTAGTTTTTAGAAACGTCAATATGCTCGAAAACGACTCGCCGGCCGGAGGCCTCTTCCCAAGCAGCAAGACGAACGGAGATGGGTTGTATTGGCGTTAGTGACTCAACTTCGAGTTCAATATCAATTTTGCGCCGAGACAGGTTGTCCACGATCATGATATCGTGGCCGAGTCTAGACAGGTGTAACGAAGTGGGCCAGCCGCAAAAACCGTCACCGCCAACAACAAGGATTTTCATCACCAACTCCAAATTCACTGTTGCGAACCGCCTTCATTCTGGATGCGATGCGCCTTTGTCATTGTAATAGAAGGCAAATGGGGCGTCGCGCAAGTTGTTTGGGTATACCTTTGGATCCTGCGACGAGCTTGACGGGGACGCCGCGCCCCATTTAGTTGGATTCGTTGACAATTGCCGAAACCGGGCCATTGGCGGAGCTTAGTATTTGACCGATATCGCAGACGTAATCCCGGAGCTGAATGCACGCTTTGAATGCGTATCGACAAAGCGCATCATTGAGCTTGCGGCGCACGAGATCTTTCCGGGAAAGATGGCCTTTGTATCCTCCTTTGGCGCGGATTCGGCCGTACTGCTTCATATTATGGCGAGCGTCGATCCAAGTATCCCGGTTCTGTTCCTAGACACGCACAAATTGTTTGGCGAAACCCTGCGCTATCGATCGCGTCTGCAACATCTTCTCGGCCTAGAAGACGTCCGCGTCATTGGACCGCGAAAACGAGATGTTGAAACCCGCGACCCACAAGGAACCTTGTCGATGCACGACCCGGACGCCTGTTGTCGGATTCGTAAAGCCGAACCGCTTGATCGAGCGCTTAAAGGGTTTGAGTGTTGGGCGAGCGGGCGCAAACGGTACCAGACAAGTTTCCGTAAAGAGATGCAAGTGCTCGAACAGGACGGCCACCGATTCAAGATTAATCCTCTGGCTAAATGGACGCCCAAAGAACTTGCTGATTATGCGGCACGCCACAATTTACCGGTTCATCCCCTTGTGAAAGACGGCTATCTTTCAATTGGCTGCATGCCTTGCACATCAAAAGTCATAGACAAGGACGACGCTCGTTCGGGAAGATGGGCAGGCCAGGAAAAAACGGAATGCGGCATTCACGTGAAAAAATGACAGGCGTCCGCCGACAAACTTTCAAACGACAATAGCGCGCTTGGCTTACGCAGCCGAACACCAACAATCGTGCTAAGCTGCGTTGCGTTCGCTCGCTTGAACGCGCGCTACAAAAATTCGGTATACGCGCAAGGCTATCGATACAGCGCTATAGGCAGCCAGTGTTGCGGCGCTGAACAACGCATAGGATTGCCCAAGCGCCAAAGGCGATGATGTTGCCGACGCAGAAAGCGCCGGTCCCGCAATTACAATCGGCGCCATGAGCAGGAATGGAACCCAATCGTTGCGCGCTGCATAGTCAACAGAAATCGCAAGGCGCAATAGACACATTGCGATGATCGAGATCAGACCGTAGCGCATTACCATACTATCACATGAGGCAATCCCATGTGGTCCGGAACACAGCGGTTCTGACAAAGCGGTGATTACTAGGGCGCCGGCGCCGGCGACTGCAAGAGTTAAAACCGCTCCACGCACTACCAACGTTATCGTCGGTCGCGCGCTTGCTTTTTCACCTACTATCAGCGGAAAAACGAGTTGTATGAGCGGTAATGTCGCCACCAGCATGCCTTTCGGCAGAACGGATGAAGCTGAATAGACCGACAGTTGCGTGGCTTCGAGCAAAACATAAGCTGCGAGAATATCCGCGTGCGCAATAAGCATAAATAGAAGAAAGCCGACGCTAAGTTTTGCAAAATCGCGCAACTTAATAAGACTAACCAGTCGCCGCCCTGCATCGTCATGCTCAGACCACGGCCGAAAATAGCGTTCCCTGAACATCGTCCAAGGCCGAAACAGCACCGACATTGGGATCAGAGTTGCAATCGCGATCCCCGCAAGCCCCGCCCAGACTGATTGAAAAAAATAAATGCCGATCGCGCCGCCGGCAAATCGCAACGACATCCAGGCGATCGTATAGACACCCAGCGGCAAAAACCGCCCGGCGCCCTGGAGCGCAATCCGCCCGACCTCCGAGCAATAGGAAAGGTAGACCACAACCGCGACGAATATCGCCACCGGTAAGGCGAAAGAGCCGGCTATTCCCCATATAGCCGCAGCGCCGACCACGGCCAAGGCGGTAAGGACGGCGCCCCAGGAAACAATCAGTCTAAAGACTTGGCTGGAGGCCCGGGCGGCGTGTTGCGCGTCGAATTCAGCACCCACCGTCGCGACAGCGCGCGTGAAAAAGAGATTTAAGATGGTCGCTGGCGCAAACGCGATATTGATCGCTGTGATGGCCGCATAATAAATACCGAAATCTTCAGCCCCCAACCACCGCGACGCCAGGTAGGAAAGACCAAGATTAAAAAGCGCCGCCGGCAGCGTCAAAGCAAGGAGACCGACCCCCCTGCGAATCACCGAACCCTTGAGCGTTGCAAACTTCAGTCTTATCGCTTGAACAGAAGCGCCAATCTTCATAAGAAGTCTTTCGCGTAGATCGCTTTGCGGCACCGTAGCGAAGGGGAAAACCGACGTAAAGGCGCGGCGCGCTGCGGTTGAACATGTTGCAAACGCCGTCGCAAGGCGCGCCAAAAGAGTCAATCCACATTACCTAACTGAAATTTTAAGGCGCGTCATGGAAGCAGACCTTTACAAGACCATCCGATGGCCTTCTCCGCCAAATGCCGCTTCAACGCCGATTTGGACCGGCGCCGGCTTTGAAATCGACGGACAACGCGCTCCTGTGCTCGCGGGCGACATTGGCGATTCCGGCTGGAGCGATGAACTTGCCGAACTCTTGAACATGGAGGTGGCGCCGGATCGCCCCCTCGGTATTGCGTCGCGGCGACACGCAATTGACGCCCTGCGGCGCAGCAACGCCGCGGGCCCAGGGAGAACGGTGATGGAGATCGGCTGCGCGCACGGTTTCATGCTGGAAGACATCGCCTCCGCATTTCCAGGAACAGCAATCATCGGTTCGGATTATGCGCTGCCGCCGCTTGAAGCTTTATCCAAGCGGCTTCCCGCCATTCCGCTCGTCCAGCTCGACCTGACCAATGCGTCACTGCCGGATTCGTTTTGTGACGCTATCGTCATATTGAATGTCCTCGAACATATTGAAGACGACGAAACTGCTTTGAACCATATCAAGCGAATGTTGAAGCCCGGCGGCCTTCTCGTCATTGAAGTCCCGTCAAGCCCGAGCCTCTATGATGAATTCGACCGTTTGGTCGGGCATTTCCGCCGCTACACTATGGGCGACCTTGCCGCCAAGATTGAGCGTGCGGGTTTTACGATCGAAAAGAAATCGCATCTTGGATTCTTCGTATTTCCCGCTTTTTGGAGTCTCGTCCAGCTTAAGAAGCTAAGAGCGCAAGGTGGTTCGGAAAAAAACACCGAAGTCTTGAAATCACGCATCAAAGTTGGCCGGCGCAGCACTGCGCAGCAGATCGTGTTTTCGCTTGAAACCTCATTGCGGCCTTACTTGCCAATGCCGTTTGGGGTGCGATGCCTTGTCCGCGCCGTCGCTTGAAGCTCAAACGGTCACGCTCCCTGCCGATCAACGAACCAATTCCAAGTATTACGCACGCCGTCCGCAAGCTCCGTTGTCGGATCAAAACCAAATGCGTCTTTGGCTTTGCTAATGTTGCACCAGGTCGTATGCACTTCGCCCTTTCGTGCTGATTTGTACTGAATGGGGGGCATTTTTTCTGCGGGAACGACTTCTTTCATAATATCGAGCAGCTCATTCAGCGTCGTTGGCCGACCGGCCCCGAGTTGATACGTTCCAACGCAGTCAGATTCAATCGCTTTGACAATTCCTGCGGCAAGGTCATCGATGTAAAGATAGTCGCGGATTTGCGAACCGTCACCGTAGATCACCAGCTCCTGACCCGCGAGAATGCGTTTTAAAAATCGTGCAACGACGCTGTCCTTGTGGTAGGAACGCGGTCCGTAAATATTTGAAAAACGCAGCGACGCACAAGGCAACCCATAGCTCGCGGTGTAGGCGGAACAATACCCTTCCGCTGCGAGTTTCGACGCGCCGTAGGCCGACAATGGTTGCGGAACAAGTTCTTCATGAACCGGCGCAGGCGCATCGCCAAGGATCGCACCACCCGTTGATGCACTGATAAAGCGTATCACATTCGCTTCGCGGCAAGCCTCAAGCAAGTGGAACGTCCCAATGACGTTGTCTGTAAAGTTTTGTGCCGGGTTCTCGATGGACTCAATCACGCGCGTATGCGCGGCTAGGTGCACAACGACATCAACGCCCTTCGCCAGCTTGCGCACCAATGCGAGATCCGTGACATCGCCATGGACAAATTTGCCGTCGAAATTCCCTAGATCTGCTCGCACGCCGAGACTTTCATTATCCAAGATAGAAATCTCGTAGCCGCCGACGGCGTTCAGCGCCCGCACAAGATTGACGCCGATAAAACCGCAACCACCAGTGATCAGAACTTTCTTCACAGACGTTCACACTTCCCTTGTTCGCCGCCAGCAGCATTATCCAGAGCGTGGCTCGCGATCACTTACCGTCTCCGACCAATACGTCATAGAGCGGCTTACGCTCGATCTCCACAACCGGCCCGGGCGGACTTAACTTCGTTGAAAACTCGCGGAATTCGAACTTGTCTTGCTCGCGCTTCAAATTGTGCTTTCCACTTACGCTTAGATAAATTAGCTTTTCCGGGTCAACGGGCTGTTTTTCAAACCACGGGCGGTAACGTAACCAAAGCTCGCCGTTTCTGACTTCCGAATAATAACGTAGCTGCGGGTAAAAGACGATTGTTGGCGGTTGTTTCCATTCTTTGGGAAAATAGAAGCTGTTTTCCGCGATGACTTGGGTCGCCCAAGACTGAGTGTACACATACCGAGTGTTCGGCGCCCGGTCATAACCGACGATAACCACAGTGCCGTCACGCCAGTCTTCTACCTGCGCCATGATTTGCCGCCACACCGTCTGCTGCAATTCCCAGGACTGAATAACTTTTGACTGAACCACTCCCTGAAAACCGCCAAGCACGGCCAGATATGCAGCGACCACAGGAACAACGACATTGCGGGGGTTTAAACCAAGACGTCTGACGCCGTCAGAAACCAGCCAGACAAGCCCGGCGAAAGTGAGCGCAACGCCAAATGTCGCCCCGGTGTGAACCGATGTCGTTCGTCCAAATACTTTGTCCGGTGGAAAACGGGATTCCGAAACCGCCATGCTGTAACCGACAATCCATGCCGCAATCCCAATTAGAATGAGAAGAGTCGCATTCTTTTCGCCGAATAAGGCATCAAAGCGTTCGCTCCAGGTTTTCTTGGGCGTCGCTTCAACCGGTTTGGCGATCTGATCAGGTTCCGTCCAGAAGGCGCGCAAGCTCGCCCACGACAATACCAGAACGAATAACACAATAATCAAATGCCACTGTTCGAAATCACGAAAAAAGGCGCGCGGCATCGTTATAAAGGCGTTGAGGCTGGTCCATGGACCTGTCGTCCAGGCGACAAAAAACCGATTGATGAGCTCGGCTTTGGAAAGCGGGGTTAAGTCGTCAAGGTGGCCCGTCGCAAACTGAAGCCTCACAAGTATCACACCGCCGAGCACAGCGCCCGCAAGAACCGCATGACGCGCCACAGTCCAGATCTTGGCTCGCCATCCTTCGAGAATGAAAAACGGCGCTAATAGAAACGGCAAAAAGCCGAACTCATAGACCGCAAGCGCCAAAACCGAGAGGATGTAGGCGATGATATTGCGCCCATAAATAAAGCAGAGGATCGCGCCGAGCCCGAAGGTGAGACTTGGCTGAACCGCCAGTCCGCGAACAATCGTAAACTTCAATGCATCCGCTGGGTAAAATACAAACATCATCGCCGCCAGAAGCGCGATCGATGCAGGCGCAATGGCCTTTACAATCTTGAAAGTTAGAAAGGCGTTAGCAGCAAAAACAGCAAACCCCATCAAGTACAGTATTGGGATGCCACCAATACTGTATCCGGCCCAAAAGCCGGCGCGTAGAAATGTCAGCCCAACTGGCCGGCCACCCGCGCCTCGAGCAAACAAGTCCAGGACATATTCCCACATACGACCGGGCGTGTACGTCCAGAAGCGAGTTTGGTTTAAGTCGTCCTCATAAAGACCAAACTCAAGAAATCTCAAATAGCATGCGACAAACGCCAGCGCGGCCAGAATGGCCGCCGCAGCAAGACTCTCTCGCTTCGAAAAGAACGCCCGCATCGTCGCGACCGGGCCCGCCGTGACAATAGCTGATCCGATTCCGCGCATGCTGCTAACTGCTTGGTTGAGCAAGCCGGCCATTTTAGCGGCGTCCTTCACACATGATTGATCCTCCCGAAGGCGCGTTTTCAAGACGAATTTGGCTTCACGCCGAAGCGGCGTATTATCGTCCACCGCAACCAACCCGCAAGCAAAAAGCGTCCGGCTGGCTTAGCTCCTCGGCCGAATCATTGCGCCAATCCGCGAACCAACGCAAGCATTACCCAGTGTGACGGAATCGCTTCGCAAACACACGATTTTGGCTCTTCAGCCCACGCGGTCTATGCGACTTGAGCGCAGCCGTGCTTTCCTTTACAAGCCGTGCAACAATGACGCAGAGAATAGACGAAACGGCTCGGCTGATCGGCCAGACAAGCTTGCTCCACGGGATGCAGCAGACTGTATAATAATGCGCCGGAACACCAAACGATTCGCTGAGCAAATGCATTGTGCTTTCTTTTTCGGGGATTTTTCATGGATTCAATTAACCCGACGACTGAACCGATTGAGCTGGAAGTCGTTATTCCGCTCTACAATGAAGAGGCGATTTTACGGGAGAACGCTCTCAAGCTTGCCGGCTACCTCAACCGAGTGATCGGCGTTGGCAAATGGCGCTTTATACTTGTCGATAACGGAAGCGAAGATAGGACGCGAGCTATCATTGAAGAGCTTGTGGCCGAACTTGGCGATGGGGTTTACATATTCGAAGAACAACCAAATTATGGACGCGCCCTGCGTGCTGGATTGAAAGCGGCGCGTGCGCCCTATATTCATCTGTGCGATATTGAGCAGTGGGACATACCGTTCCTAAGTTGGGCATGGAGCCTTCGCGAGGATCACGATTACTTTATCGGTTCGCGACGTTCTGACCCGACCATATCAAAACCTCCCTTCGTGCGCCGCATATTGAGCTGGGGGCTTAACGCACTTATCCAACTATTTTTTTCCTACATGGGCACCGATACCCATGGGCCGAAATTACTAAATTTGCAGCGGCTCAATTCGATCATCAACAAATGCGTTTGCGACCGCGGACAATTCGACGCCGAGATTGTCTTGCGCGCCGTTCGCGCAGGATTGCGGATCGCCGAAGGGCCGATAGAGCACGCCGAATACAGACCGCCTCGTTTTGCAATTGTTAAAAAAATAGGCTGGAATTTGATCGCCTTCACGCGATTAAGCCGCGTACTGCGTGACGTTCCTTATGAGGGGCCGGTCCGTTTTCACCAATTCAGCCGGGGTGATTTACTCGACGTCTATCAAGCAAGCTTGAAAGACGAAAAAACAACCGACGATTCGGAAAGCTTGTCTGTCGCAGTCTGATCGAGTGAGCGCAACGTTCTTTCAATGGGCGTTACAACTGCCATCTAGGCAGTGACCTTCACATCAACGTTTCAAATGCCGAACAAGCGGCTGGCAAGATCATGCACCGGATTTTCGAACCCGCCCTGTAGGTTATTCTGGTCGGCAAGAATCCCTTGCAAAAACCTCCATTGTTGTTCACACCCGCAAGGTAATACGACCTATGCGAGCCCAAGATAGGTTTCTACAGCACTACCGGCGCAAGCGCTTGTCGGGCCCTCCGCGCATCGCCAACCCATCACGATTTAACGGTTGCTGTACCGCTAGCCCAACGATATGGTCCGCGCAGTTATTTGGACTTCGGCCCCGCGGCCCTTGTAAATTTCATGACGCACTCCCCTTCCACATCCGCCGATATCGCGCCACCAAGAGCAAAATCGACGACTTATTATTTTGACGCGTCGAGCAGCCGGTTCGACTATGCGGTAGATGACCTGAAGAGCGCTTTTTCCAACCTGAAACTTATCGGGTCGCTGGTGAGAACTGGTTTTTTGGCGCGCTATCACGGCACATTGCTGGGTGGATTTTGGATCACGGTTACAACTGCGATGACTGTGAGCGGTCTTGCGTTGTTATACGGACAAATTTTCGGCGCATCCATGACCGAATATTTCCCCTATGTGGCCGTCGGAATCGTTGTCTGGGGATTGATTTCCACCATGATCAACGACGGCGCGTCGGTCTTTCTTGTCTCTTCCGGATTTTTTACGCAATCCCCTATCGCAAAGAGCCTTTTTGTCGTGCGGGCGATTGGCGTTGCTGCAATTGGCATGTGTTTCAAGCTGATTGTAGTTGCGGTTGTGATCTATGCGGTCGGACTGCGGCCAAGCCTCACTGATCTGGGCGTTGCGCTGCTAGGCTTGGCGTTGATCTACTGGACCGGATTCTGGTTTGCGCTTGGATTGGGAACCCTTGGAGCGCGCTTTCGCGATGTTGGTCAGCTGACAGCAGCTTTTCTCACATTTGCGTTCTTCGTTACGCCGGTCTTCTGGCAGGCGTCTCGGCTCGGCGAGTACCAGTTCATTGTACAGTATAATCCGCTTGCCCACTTTTTGAACACCGTCCGCGGACCACTACTTGGCCTTCCCGGCGTTGCAGAGAGCTTTTTGTGGGCGACGTGCAGCTCGCTGGCGATAACTGTAGCCGGCGCTTTGATGTTCGGTATTTTCGCCCGCCGACTTTGCTATTGGAGTTAAACCGGATCAATGGCCTCGATTGTCGCCGAGCATATCGGCGTTCACTATCTCATTCCGCAAGCGAAGTCCGTCAGTCTCCTCGGTTCCGTAAAGTCCCTGACCATGGGCGGCGTCATCAAACGCAATCACGGGCGGCTCGGCATCACCGCCCTCGACAACATATCTCTGTCGCTTCAAGACGGCGATCGACTCGGCCTGATTGGCCACAACGGCGCCGGGAAATCCACATTACTGCGGGTGCTTGCGGGTATCTTACCGCCGACAAGCGGACGTATCAGGGTTGAAGGGCGCGTATCAGCGCTGATGTCTATTCATCTTGGTCTGGAAACCTTTTCTACTGGCAGAGAAAATATTCGCGGGCGGGCGCGTTTCATGGGCCTGACCGAAGAGGAGATCGACGAGAAGTTTGACGACATCGCGACCTTTTGCGAACTTGGCAACTATCTCGATCTTCCTATCCGCGCTTATTCTGCGGGAATGCGGCTGCGCCTCGCCTTTTCCATCGCCACCGCCTTCAGTCCGGAGATTTTGATCCTTGATGAATGGTTGTCCGCAGGCGACGAATACTTTCAAAAGAAAGCGCGCGGCAGACTGACAAAGCTGATAGACCAAACCGGCATTTTTGCTTTCGCAAGCCACAATGAAAGTTTGCAGCAACGAATGTGCAACAAAGGCCTGGTTTTGCGCAACGGTAAGATCGCATTTTTCGGCGACGTCGCGGAGGCGCACGCATTCAATAAAGAAGCGCCGGCCTAACCTCCCGCGCGGTTTTCATAACAGCTATTTTGCTAACGCCGCCTTGCGGCCTAATGCCAGTCGAGGCCTCGTTCCTGGCGCGCCGCGAAGGTCCAGTTATAAGCGTTAATCCGTTCACGGCCAAAGCGAAGATATAGCGCCCGCAGAGTCAGATGAAAGAGCTTGCGGCGCCAGTAGGGGATTTTCTCCGCGGCGTCAGCGTCATAGAACCCGTGGAGATCGAAATTTCTGTATAAAAACCGGTAGGCCCCGGCAAGACGCGCAGAAGAGCGCCCATCGGCTTTCATGACGCGATACATTTCCTCGACGATCTTGGCCCCGCCTGTCGAAGTAAGATTATCGGCCGAAAAGTGGTAAACAGAAAGCAGTTCCTCAAGACGCCCAAACCTTGCGCCAGCTCGCTTCAGCCGGCGCCACCAGTCCCAGTCAAACGCATATCTGTAAGAGAGATCGAGCTCGCCCGCGCGGGCGTGTGCTTCGGCCCGCCAGAATGTAGACGGTTGTTCAATCGAATTTACATAGTCAAGGCGTGCATCAAATCCCGGGTTCGGGGTTGTCTCTATCCACCCTCCTTCACCGAAATCCCGAATACAGCCGCCGGATACAACGTCGACTTGCGGGTTTGCTTTGAAAAACTCCGAGACGCGATGGAGCGTGTCCGGAAGAAGTTCGTCGTCAGCGCAAAGCCAGCCATGAATCTCACCATTTGCCCGCGCAAATCCTTTATTGAGTGCATCAGCTTGTGAGCGATCCGGTTCGCTTGCCCAGCTGTCTATGTGGCGCTCATAACGTTTGATGACCTCAACTGAGCCGTCATCAGAGCCACCGTCAATAACAATGATTTGCAGATTGGAATACTGCTGATCAACCAGGGACTGGAGCGCGCGCGCCAAGGTCGCTGCGGCGCCAAGGCACGGGACAACGATTGAAATTGTTGGGCCCGTCCGCTCGCCCTCAGTTGATGATTCAACGCTCATTGGCCGCGGTTATGGCGCATAGCGCCAAGACGTTCAGCGTAGGCGCCTCGCCTATTCAGCATAATCCAATGCCTTGAGAACCTCTCGCCATTGCATATTGAGTTGATCGAGCGTGTCCGCGGCGAGTTTTTCGCGGTAATCGCCGGGGGCCGCTTTGCGGATATGGCGCGTTTTATCTTCGGTCTTGATCGCCGCAGCGGGATTGTCCAGCGAAAGGCGTCGAAAGCGCCGCGCCTGATCTGCGATCCCCAAAGCCGTAAGAAGTCCGCCAAGCCAACGCTCGCGATCTAGCACAAAATCCTCATAGCGGAGCAACGTTGTCGAAGAGATCGGCAAAATCTCCCGCATATAGTACTGATATTTTTCAAGCAGCTGAGCACTTTCAAAGAGAGCGCACCGATCAACGCCCATGTCCCTATAACGTTCCCTAACGGCCGGATCGACGCCAGGATGGCTGTAACTCCATGAATAATACATGCTCACCAACACATCGCGCGGGTCGCGCAAATGCACAATGAACCGATCAGTCTCTTTGGCGGCGGCCGGCACGGCTACAGGCAACCGCACCGGACCAATTATGCCGGAGACGCCCAGCAGCTGGCGGTAGAAATCGGGATCGCCCGTCTTGGCCGCTTCAATTAGATTGGGCCTTTTCAGATTTGGTGAATAAAAATCCCATCCTTGCTTGCGGGCAATGCGGCGTAATACTTCGTGCACTCCGAGAGAGCCCGCTTTGTGGACGGTAAATAGAACAAAACGGTTTTTCATGCTTTGAAGACAGGAAGTTGTTTCGTAGACAGCGCACGCTCAAGCAGTGTTTATGGCGCATTTGCCAATGCGCGGCAACGGTTGGACGTCAAATCGTTCGGCCACAATGCCGCAACCATGAATACAGTCAATGTTGTATCAAATGTTGCGCTGCCAGTATTAAAGGATGAGGAATCAGGCGCCGCCAATTCTGGAGAAAAAAGATGAACCTTACCGGCCTAAGCGGGGCGTCAAAACAACACCGTCTTGAGGCGCTTACAGGCGCCCTCAAGCGCTCAAAAGGCGTGCTTCACCTCGGCGCCCATCTCGCTGAAGAGGCGTCTCAATACGCTGAAGCGGGCAAGCCGGTGATATGGGTCGAGGCGCTTCCGCATATATATGCGCAGCTCGAAGAAAAGCTACGCGTTTTCCCAGACCAGCAAGCCTATTGCGCCGTGCTTGGCGACGAGGATGGCAATCCAATCAAATTTCACGTCTCGAACAATTGGGAAGGCGTATCGTCGTCGATTTTCGAATTCGGCCCCTATGCTGCCGGAGAAAATTCGCTGTGGCCGGAACTGAATTTAAAGATGATCGACACGATCGATCTTACAATGACAACGATCGACGCACTGATGCAACGCGCAGAGATCGATATGAACCAATATGATCACTGGGTGATTGATTTGCAGGGAGCTGAGCTGTTGGCGCTCGCCGGCGCCGAAAAAACATTGCCTGCGTGCACTTCCCTCATCACTGAAATCAGCCAGGAAGCCGTTTATGATAATGGCGTGTTGTGGCCCGCGCTGCGCGATCACCTTGCGTCAAGAGGATTCGTTCCCCGGTGGGAGCCGGAAAAGACCCATGATGATGTTTTGTTTGAGCGGGGCTCCTAACAAGCGGTTTCTGCAGATCGGAACCGCTCGATTAGGCCCGCGGTCGAAGGTCGTATTGGCATTTTCGCGGCAAATTATGTAGTATTGAAGCTGCCTACATCTAATTGGAAATACTGTGAGCGAACTGTTAGAGAAAACAGATGAGAATCAGCGCCGGTTAGTTCAGGCGAATTATGATTCCTACCCTGAATCTGTACGAAAGTTGCAAGACTCGCATCTACGGTTCCCGCGCGTGGTGAGCATTGAAACGCAAGTTAAGTGCAATGCAAAATGCAGTTTTTGTCCCTACCCTGAATCACCGCGCCAGGGACAAGAAATGACCGAGGAGTTGTTTCTCAAAATCATTGATGACTTAACAGCAATTCCTGTTTCGCACGCTTTTCGAATCACGCTGTCTCGAATTAACGAGCCACTGTTGGACAGACGCTTGCGTTATTTCCATGAAGTTATTGCCGACAAGCTGCCTTCGGCGACGCCACAGTTCTGGAGCAACGGCACAATGCTTCGTGAGGGTCTGTTTGAGTGGATGGCCTACCATTCAGGCGCCACACTAACGATTTCACTCAACTCGATGGATGAAGAAGAACACAAGGAGTTAATGGGATTCGGCCTAAAACGAGTTTTGACAAATCTCGATTATGTCCACAAGCTTGCTGAAGCTGGGGAATTTCCGCTCCGGGTGTTCTTGGTTGCACCCTACAAAAGCGACCAGCAGGCAGATCGGATCGAGTCAACTTGCATAGAGCGTTGGCCATTATTCACGCCTGGCATTCGTCCTTTTTTCAAATGGGTTGGCGGCAGCGGCAAAGGAGAAGAACACCGCGCTGCATCCAAAGGCTTAACAACGACATCCCAAAAAGCACAACATTTTACCTGCGCACAATGGTTCGATCTGCACATACTTGCCAGTGGATATGTCACAAAATGCTGCATAGACGAGTCAGGTTTCAATCATAATGAGACGTACAATGTTAGCCATCGGAATGCTCTCGAAATATTCGCGGAAAGCGCACGGTTGCGACAGCAGCTACCTGATCGGACAACCGTTGAAGGCTGCGAAGGTTGCCAACATTTAGGCTGACACCAAACGGTTTGTTGGAACGAATCTCACCACCTAAAAAAGGGGTTGTTCGACTCACAATTCATGTACATCTTCAGCGGTTATAGCGCGACGTGTCATGCGGACCGACAGCCGAACATGCAGCGCGCGCGCCATGGCCGCGAGCGGCCCTGGTAAAAAGGTTGCGCCAGCGTTTTTGACTTCGTCCATATAATCATCCATGCCGGCTACCGAACGATTTGCACCATGCCGGCGAAAGCCGCCGAGGACGGTCGGAATGACCTCCAGCGGTACAGCATCCGCAAACGCCTTCCAGAGGATAAAGTCCCCAGCAAGCCGCGCGCGCTCGAACGCGCTTCGTTGAGCGGCAGATAATCGGGCAAAAAGGTCTTTGGAAAAAAAAACGCTTTCCTGCTGGATAAAGCCGATCAAGTCCTTGTGATGCCAGCCTCGACGGATAAGCGCGCGCGGGCGCCAGGCGTCCGGCCTTACAAATCGCAGAACATCGTCTTCATCCCAACACCCGGGCAATCCGGTGAGCCATTGCGAATCCGGATGGCGCGCCGCATATTTGGCAACGACGGCAAGCGCCCAGGGCGCGTAAAGATCGTCCGCATTGAGCCAAGCGAGCACATCGCCCTCACCTGCATCAAAACCGGCGGCGATGGATGCGTACTGATTGAGCCCCGGCCTCTCCAGTAATTGGATACGGTCGTCCTCCGACGCGGCTTTGCGGGCGATGGCGCAGGAGGCGTCCGTAGAGCCTCCGTCGACAATCATATATTCGAAATCCTCGTGAGATTGCGCGCGCACCGAGGCGATGGCCCTTTCGAGAAAGGCCTCTCCATTTAAGACCGGCGTGACCAGTAAAAACCGCATGTGACGGAGCCAACCGCGTTTTGGGCGCTCGGGTCAATTCCTATCGGCCGCAGCAAGGGTTGCACGCCCTTGAAAAATGCGGTTGATGAGGGCCGAAAACCGGCGCCTGGACCGAAAAATCAGGCGTTGTACTGGGAGCCCGAACATGGCGCGCAAAACCGCCCTGATTACAGGAATCACCGGCCAGGACGGATCTTACCTGACCCGCCTCTTGCTGGAAAAAGACTATATCGTTCACGGCGTGAAGCGCCGCTCGTCGTCTTTCAATACGGCGAGAATCGATGATGTCTACAACGACTTTCACGAGCCTCACACGCGGCTGTTTCTGCATTACGGGGATCTGACGGATTCCACCAATCTCATCCGCTTGGTCCAGGAAACCCAGCCAGATGAAATCTACAATCTCGGCGCACAGTCCCATGTGGCGGTGAGCTTCGAGACGCCGGAATATACCGCCAATTCCGACGCTATGGGGGCGCTGCGCATGCTCGAAGCGATCCGCATTCTTGGCATGGAGGAGAAGGCGAAGTTTTATCAAGCCTCCACGTCGGAGCTTTACGGTAAAGTGCAGGAAACGCCGCAAACGGAAACAACGCCGTTTTATCCGCGCAGTCCATACGCTGCCGCTAAACTTTACGCCTACTGGATCACGGTCAATTATCGCGAAGCTTATGGCATGCACGCCTCCAACGGCATCCTTTTCAATCATGAAAGCCCAGTACGCGGCGAAACTTTCGTAACGCGGAAAATCACCCGCGCCGTAGCGCGCATCGCCCACGGCATGCAAAAGGAACTCTATCTCGGCAATCTCGATGCGCGTCGCGATTGGGGGCATGCGCGCGACTATGTGGAAGGGATGTGGCGCATTGTGCAACAGGACGAGCCCGACGATTTCGTGCTCGGCACCGGCGAGACACATTCCGTACGCGAATTTGCGGAAAAGGCGTTCGCCGCCGCCGGCATAAATATCGAATGGCGCGGCGGCGGCGGCGATGAAACCGGTGTGAATAGCGCAAATGGCAACGTGCTCGTGCGCGTCGATCCCTATTATTTCCGTCCCACCGAAGTCGACCTCCTGCTTGCCGACCCGACAAAAGCGCGGGAGAAACTTGGCTGGACGCACAAGATTTCCTTTAACGCCCTGGTCGAGGAGATGGTTGAGGCCGACATCAACGAAGTTCTGAAACTTAAAGGCGATTGAGAAGAAATGGCGGCCGGCGGCGAATACGCGCTTAAGAGCAAACGCGTCTATGTGGCGGGCCATCGCGGCATGGTGGGCTCGGCGATCGTGCGCCAACTTGAAAACGAGGGCTGCGCTGAGATTTTGACCGCGCCGCGCGGCGAACTCGACCTTGTCGATCAGACCGCAACCCGTGACTGGATTGGCAAAGCCAAACCGGATGCCGTGTTTATTCCTGCGGCAAAAGTCGGCGGCATCTACGCCAATGATACGTACCCGGCGGAATTCCTCTACGAGAATTTGATGATCGCTGCGAACATCATCCACGCATCCTATCAGGTGGGTGTAGAGAAGCTCTTGTTTCTCGGTTCGTCCTGCATCTATCCGCGCCTTGCGGAACAACCGATGACGGAGGATCAGCTCCTCACCGGGCCCCTTGAGCCCACAAACGAATGGTATGCTGTCGCTAAAATCGCCGGCATCAAGCTGTGCCAGGCCTATCGCAAGCAATATGGCGCCGACTTCATCGCCGCTATGCCGACAAATCTTTACGGGCCCGGCGACAATTTCCACCCGGAAAACAGTCACGTTATTCCTGCGCTATTGCGCAAGGCGCACCTTGCCAAAGAAAAAGGCGAAGACGATCTTGAAATCTGGGGTTCGGGAACCCCGCGGCGCGAATTCATGTTTGTGGATGATTGCGCTAATGCGCTTGTATTTTTGATGAAAAACTACTCCGGGCGCGACTTCGTTAATGTCGGCGTCGGCTCAGACGTTACGATCGAGGAGGCGGCGCGCCTAGTTATGCATACCGTGGGGCTTCGCGGCGACCTCGTCAAAGATACGTCAAAACCTGACGGAACGCCGCGAAAACTGATGTCGACCGCGCGGCTATCCGCCATGGGCTGGTCGCCCAAGACGTCTCTTGAGGAGGGGCTTGAGCACGCCTATGCGTGGTATATCGCCGAAAAAGCCGCAGGCCGCGATTGGGGCTGAAGCAAGGGCGCCGAGCTCCACCGGCATGCTTATCCACACGATGATTAGGGCCCCCTATGCGCTCCGCAACCGAGCAGCCTGAACACCAAACCAAAGCCGGGCAGGCTGAGCCGGCTGTATCGGTCATCATCGTCAACTACAACGCTGGCGACCGTTTGCTGCGCTGTCTAGAGCATCTCGGCGCACAGACCTTTCGAGATTTTGAGACCATCATTATTGACAATGGTTCCGAAGACCGCTCGCTCCAAGACGCGCAAAATTCAACAGCGGTTAACTTACGGCTGATTGAAGCCGGCGAAAACCTTGGCTTTGCCGCCGCCAATAATCGCGCTGCAGAAGTCGCCCGCGGCGAATGGCTAGCGCTGCTTAATCCCGATGCTTATGCCGAGCCGGACTGGCTCGCCGCTTTAATGAAAGCGACGCAGACCTTTCCGCAGGTTGATGCTTTCGGCTCAACCCAGCTTGACGCAAGCGATCCGACCGTCCTTGACGGCGCCGGCGATGTTTACTCCGTATTCGGTATAAATTATCGAGGCTTTCTCGGGTGGCCCGCCGATATGACGCCGGCTGATGGCGAATCTTTCGCACCATGCGCAGCGGCAGCGTTTTACCGACGGTCGCGCTTTCTCGAAATTGGCGGATTTGACGAGCGTTTTTTCTGCTATGGCGAGGATGTTGATTTCGGATTTCGCTTGCGCCTTTGGGGCGGTTGCGCTGTTCAGGTGCGAGACGCTGTTGTGCGCCATGAGGGCTCCGGTCTTACCGGTCGCAAAAGCGATTTTGCGCTTTATCATGGCCACCGAAACCGTATCTGGCTCGCCTATAAAAACACGCCGCCAATGCTCTACTGGATGACAGCGCCCTTGCGGTATACCGCGAACGCAGCACTGCTCGTCATGGCGACGGTGACCGGCCATGGACGCGCCGTCCTCAAAGGTCTCAGAGATGGCTATGGCGGCCTTGCACGGTTCCG
>JANQOV010000089.1 GCA_028285645.1 Hyphococcus sp. | reverse complement strand
CGTCGCCCAGTTCAATGGTTCGGAAGCCGGGCAAACAGTTTTTCACCTGCATTTTCATGTCATCCCGGTCTATGAGGGCCGCTCCCTTGGCGCCCATGCCGGCGGCGGCCCGGCGGATGCAAACGTGCTTGAAGCGACGGCCCAAAAAATCCGCGCGGCGCTTTAGCCTCTGTCTTGCCTGCGCCTGCGCCTTGAATGTGGTCCGACTTTTTGGGGCTGGTCTCCTTTGTTTTCATACGTTTGGCGGAACGGCCCTCTTGTTGGCATCCATCATCTGCTAATTGCCTGCGATGGTCCTGGCGCATGCAGACAACTTTCATGTCAGCGCCCTTCCCGCCCATAGGCGTCGACAAAATTCTTGAGAATGCGCCCGGAAACCCCTGCCTCCGCCGCGCGGCAGGCGGCGACCAGCTGGTCAGCGTCTTCCGGCGCAAAATACCCCGCGTCTCGGTATACCCTGATGCGCACTTCAAACACGTCGCTGTCCGCTTCGGGGTGAAACTGCGTTGCGTAAACATTTCGCTTGTAGCGGATCATCTGAAACGGGCACGGCTCCGACGCCATCAGATGACTGCAGCCGTCGGGTAGCTCCTGAAGCGCTTCTTTGTGACCCGTAAACACCGTAAGACGCCCCGGAAATCCCTCAAGCAGCGGGTCATCGCGGCCTTCCGGCGCCAGAGTGCATTCAACCGGACCCACCTCCTCGCCATATTGCTCCTTGCTCACCTTGGCGTTCAGGTGATCGGCGAGAATACCAATGCCGTAACAGCAGCCTAAAAACGGAAAGTCCGCGTCCGTAATCTCAGGCATGAGCGACTTCACCGCCATTTCCATCTTTTGATCGAGCGGCGACTTTTCATCTGGCGCATCACTCACACAGCCAGGACCGCCGCCGACAATCACGCCTGAGTAGTCCTGTAATGCAAGCCCTGCCGAAAGCTGCTCCTGATCCAGCCGCACGCGCTTCACATCGCTTTTGCGCAACTCGCCCTTATCGAGGAACGCCTCGAACTCGTTGTCCGAGGCCTCAGTTTCAGGACGCAACTGCAGGATGAGAAAGGGTTTCATCATTCCATTTTCCGTTTGCGGGCTGTTTCAGCAACCCCTTAATTCTTCAATCGCCGTGCATCTTACAGCCTAAAAAAAGGTGGGGGATAACTATCCCCAACATTTTTTTTAGGTGTACAATCCTCCCACCTCCCGGATTTCTTAAAAGTCTCCCTCACGAGGAGTTTATGCGGCTCGCGCTTCTGTGTTTTGCGTGCGAGGCCGCATCGCGCCTATTTCCAACCCAACACCAAAATCAAATTGTTCCGGGAGTTTCCTCCATGAAGAATCGACCAGTTTTCCTCAGCGCTTTAGCAGCCGCCGCGTTAACCATAAGCGCAGTAGCAGCCCCCTCCTTCGCAGAAATGACGGAAACCGCCGCCGCTCAGTCTGAGGTTCTCCACTCCGGTGTTTGGACAAAAAAGTCTTTCCGGTCAGCGGGTGGTTGGTCGATTGTGCGCGAGGGCGACAAGACCTTTATCAAGCTTGACGAAGATTTCCGCACGCGAGGCGCGCCTGATCTTAAAATCTTTTTGTCACCGCTTGCCGCCAGTGAAACCAACGGACGTAATGCGACTGACGGCTCGGTGCTCGTGGCGCCGCTGAGCAGCAACAAGGGCGCGCAAGTTTATGAAATTCCAGAGGATGTTGATCTCGCCGATTTCGCATCAGTGCTCATTCACTGCCAAGAATTTTCGAAACTTTGGAGCGCCGCTGATCTTTAACACCAAAAACTAGTCTCTTCGAAGACCATATCCCAAAGCGCGCTTTATCTCCCCCATTAGCCTTAAAGCGCGCCTTAAAGACCGCCGCGCGCCCAACCCGCGGCGGTCTTTTTCTTTCCGCTAAATAGCGTTTAACGCCAATCAGCTTGCAGCAGTTTCAGGAAAGGGAAAATCACCGCCCTGAGGCAGTTTTTGGCCGTCGAAGGCGAATTCTTTAAACGGGCCGTAAGCATCTACCCAATGCAAAAACATATGCGCCGACCAACGGTTGGGGTTCGGCGTCGTACGGCCATGGCGATAATTGCAGCCTTGATAAAGAACTGCATCTCCGGGTTCCAGTTCGAGCGGCTTGTTCGCAGCGCCTTCGAAATCTTGCGCCGCCTTCATTTGACACGCCGTATCAAACTCGTAGCGCGTCTCACCGATTTCGAAAGGCCAGATGATGTCGTCGGAATATCCCAGCGCCATCGAGAAAGAATGCTCGCAGGATTGGCGATCGGAATGCACCGTACAAATATCGCCCTTCTGATATACCCGAAAGAAAGCGTAAGTGGGGATGAGGTCTTTTCCGGTCAATTCGCACATTCGCGAAGTAAGCCCCCAGTGAAAACCCATCACCGGCGCATAGCGATAGCCGTAAAATTCGTAGGCGGGTTTGGCGTTGATGCGCGGCGTCGACAAGAACTGCTTCAGCGTTTGCTGATTCACCGTCATATCGCGCTGAATGACATTGAGCAGTTTCTCCGCCAACACAGCTGGCGCTGCGCCTTTGACCAACATGTAGCCTTGGCGATTATATATTTCTTGCGTGTTTGCACCCATGACCGCGGACGTTCGCGCATCGCAGGAAACGCGTCAATAGGGCATAATGGCGACCCCCAAATCCGAGCGCCTATTCTGCTGTTGCGAGCTATTCCACCAGCGCTGGGACGTTTGTTCCGTCGCCGCTGTCTTTCGGTTTGGCCGGGCCTTCCGGATCAGGGATGTATTCGAAGGCTAGTTTTTCCTTGTCATCGGCGTTCGTCAGCACTTTCACGACGCCGCCATTCTTGAGCCTGCCAAACAGGATTTCGTCGGCAATTGGCTTCTTGATGTATTCCTGAATGACCCGCGCCAGAGGCCTCGCGCCCATGGCGTCGTCGAAACCTTTTTCCGCCAGCCACTTTGTCGCGTCCTGCGTCAGCTCGAAAGTAACCCCGCGATCCGCGAGTTGCGCTTCCAATTGCAACACGAACTTTTCGACAATACGATTGATGATCGCCGGTGACAGGCCTGCGAACTGAATGGTCGCATCAAGGCGGTTCCGGAACTCTGGCGAGAACATCCGGTTGATCGCCGCTTCTGTTTCGTCAGTCTTCTTGCCGCCCGCAAAACCAATCGCGAATTTCGCCGCGTCCGCAGCGCCCGCATTGGTGGTCATGATGATGATGACATTGCGGAAGTCGACTTTGCGGCCGTTTGTGTCCGTGAGCTGGCCATTATCCATGACCTGCAACAGAATGTTGAAGATCTCAGGATGCGCCTTTTCGATTTCATCGAGCAGCAGCACCGAATGCGGATGCTGATCGATGGCGTCAGTCAACAAACCGCCCTGATCAAATCCGACATAACCTGGGGGCGCGCCGATCAGGCGCGATACGGTGTGTCGCTCCATATATTCGGACATGTCGAAACGGATCAGTTCAACGCCAAGCGCAAAGCCTAGCTGCTTGGCGACTTCTGTTTTGCCAACGCCTGTTGGCCCGGCAAACAGATATGATCCGATTGGCTTGTTCGGTTCGCGAAGCCCGGCGCGGGAAAGCTTGATCGCCGCCGCCAGCTGATCGATCGCCTCATCCTGGCCAAAGACAACGCGGCGCAAGTCTTCGCCAAGCTTCTTGAGCCGGTCCGTGTCGGATTTCGACACGGATTTCGGCGGTATGCGGGCCATCTTGGCGACCACTTCCTCGATCTCCGGCGTATCGATGGTTTTCTTGCGCTCGTCCTCGGGATAAAGCATCTGCCGGGCGCCCGCCTCATCAATCACATCAATTGCCTTGTCTGGCAATTTCCGGTCGGTCATGTATTTCGACGAAAGTTCCGCGGCGGATTCTATTGCTTCATCCGTATACTTAACTTTGTGATGTTCTTCGAAATAGGGCTTGAGCCCGTCAAGAATCTTGACCGTGTCCGCCTTTGACGGTTCGATAACGTCAATTTTCTGAAAGCGCCGCGCAAGGGCCCGGTCTTTTTCAAAATGCTGGCGGTACTCCTTATACGTCGTTGAGCCCATGCACCGCAGGGCGCCCGACTGCAAAGCGGGTTTCAGAAGGTTCGACGCGTCCATGGCGCCGCCGGAGGTCGCGCCGGCGCCGATGACAGTATGAATTTCGTCGATGAACAAAATTGCATCTTCGTGATCTTCAAGCTCTTTGAGAACCGCTTTGATGCGCTCCTCGAAATCGCCGCGATAACGCGTGCCGGCAAGCAGCGCACCCATATCGAGCGCATAGATGGTTGCGCCCTCAAGCACTTCAGGCACTTCTTCGTCAACAATCTTGCGGGCAAGCCCTTCTGCGATGGCGGTTTTGCCGACACCAGGGTCGCCCACCAACAGCGGATTGTTTTTACGCCGGCGGCACAGGACCTGAATGGACCGCTCAACTTCCTGTTCCCGGCCGATCAGCGGATCAATTTTGCCGGCGCGGGCTTTTGCATTGAGGTCAACGCAATAGGCGCTAAGGGCGTCTTCCTGCTTGCCCCCGCCCGGCTCGCCTTCTTCACCGCCAGCCCCGCGGACGGGTCGCGCCGCAGCATCTCCCGGGCGTTTGGCCAGTCCATGGGAGATATAGTTGACCGCATCAAAACGGGTCATGTCCTGCGCCTGGAGGAAATGTGCGGCATGGGACTCCCGTTCTGCAAACAATGCAACGAGTACATTGGCGCCCGTAACCTCTTCACGCCCTGACGATTGAACATGAATAACGGCGCGCTGAATCACCCGCTGAAAACTGGCTGTCGGTTTCGCCTGGTCAGAGTTTTCCAGTTTGAGATTGGAAAGTTCGTTCTCGATGAATTCATAAAGATTGCGACGCAACAATTCGATATCGACATTGCAGGCGCGCATAACCGCCGCTGCGTCCTGATCATCAGTCAACGCCAGGAGCAAATGTTCGAGCGTCGCCAATTCGTGCTCGCGCTCCGTGGCGAGCGCAATCGCACGATGCAATGCTTCATCCAGACTTCTCGAAAATGACGCCACCGACTATACTCCCATTCGTTACGCGCGATCCTTACTCTCGTTCCATCGTGCACTGCAGTGGATGCTGATTCCGTCTCGCTAGCTCCATCACTTGTGCAACTTTGGTTTCGGCAATTTCATAGGTGTAGACACCACAAACACCGACGCCACTTTGGTGCACGTGCAGCATGATCCGAACCGCATCCTCAGGATCCTTTTTGAAGATTGCTTGCAACAACCATACGACAAACTCCTGCGGCGTGTAATCATCGTTCAATAAGAGGACCTTATAGAGCGATGGCCGTTTGGTTTTCGGCGCGGTTTTAGTAACGACGCCAACATCGGAGCCGGGCCCAACGCCGGGATCGTCGTTATCAGGCGGCCTGTTATTGTCGTTTTCGTCGGGCATTTCCGGGAACTGTCGCCTTGCTGCAATTAACCATTCGCGACCCTAGGGTGCTTGGGCCTATTAAATAGGTAACACCGCGTGGTTGAAAAGGCGGAAATGCCTTGTTCATCGCCTTCCCGGCCTCAAAAAGCGTTGAGACGGCCTTTGCCCGCCATTTCACTGGCGAAACAGCATACAAAAAGGGCCCGGCGGTTACCGCCAGGCCCCTTACGCAACTCGGAGGAAAGTACCGTTACGGGCGGTAAGCTTGGATTTTCTCGACCAATTCACCGTAACGTTCGGAAAGCGGCGCCAGAGCCTCTTTCGAGGTCTCGACCCATAGTTCAGAGACCTTGTTGAATTGGTTAAGGTTTTTCTCGAAGCTGGAGCGTAGGAAATCGCTGTTGATTTCAAGCGCTTCCTGAACGCTGCCCGAAGCGGCGGCGGCTTTGGCCGTTTCAACGCCGTTTTCAAAGGAACTTTTAACAAAAGCGGCCTGCTCTGAGGTCAGCTTTTCAACGCCTTTGGCCACAGCGCCAGCGGATGCGACAACGGCGTCGAAAGACCCTTTTTGAAAATCAGCAGCGGCGGAAACGCCTTCCGCTAGTTTTTCATAGCCTTCCTTGAAGCTTTCGGGATTGAAGTTGGTCATTGATTCGAACGGATCAGCCGCTTTAGCGGTTTTCTTTTCTGTTGTCATTTTGGGGCTCCATGAACGCGATTTTTTGCTAAACTGTTGAAAAATTTTAATTTTCAGCAGTAAACGCCTTTTGTGCGCCGCAACATATGCACATTGTTGAGTATCGTCAAGAGATTTTGCTGCATTGCACAAAATTCATCTTGCCAGCAAACCTATAACCTTTGTTAACGAACCGTTTACTCAAGCCCGGCATCCTTTGTCGGTCGCATCTGTAAAGCGGCACGGTGTTTGCTGATCATCCGGAATCAAGACGCATCTGGGCGTTTTGGATAAGGGGCTGGAGGAAAGTGAACGTCGTTTGTGGGGCGGCGCCTCTTGAGACATTGAAAATTGGTCAGGAATGAGCGAGGGTTCTCTCATGCGTTTGGTATTACGTTGCGTCTCGATACTGACCTTAGGCCTCGCCCTTATCGGATTTGCGAGCACGCCTGCACAAGCCAATTCCAAATACGCTGCCTATGTCGTCCACGCCGATAGCGGCGATGTGTTGTTTGACCGTTATTCAAACCATCGCCGGTATCCCGCTTCGTTAACCAAGATGATGACCCTCTACCTGCTCTTTGAAGAGCTGGAGGCGGGTAATCTGGCGCTTGAATCGAAACTCAAGGTCTCCAAAACCGCCGCTGGTCAGCCACCGTCAAAACTGGGCGTCAAAGCCGGCTCCACCATCGACGTCGAGACCGCTATTGAGGCGCTGGTGGTCAAGTCTGCTAATGACGTCGCTGTCGTTGTCGCCGAACATATTTCCGGTTCTGAATGGCGATTTGCAAAGAAGATGACGACCAAAGCGCGCAAGCTCGGCATGCGTCGCACGACGTTCCGCAACGCATCCGGATTGCCGAATTCGAAGCAGGTGACGACAGCACGCGATCTTTCAATACTCGCAAGACGCGCCTCTCAGGATTTTCCGCAATACTTTCATTACTACGGCACCAAAAGTTTTACCTGGAACAAACGCACCTACCGAACCCATAACGCCCTGGTGAAGAGCTATCCCGGCGCAGATGGCCTAAAGACAGGATACACGCGACGGTCCGGCTTCAATCTGGCGACCACCGCAACGCGCGATGGTCAGCGACTGATCGGAATTGTTCTTGGCGGCCGCTCGGGCGCTACCCGTGACAAACATATGCGTCTTATCCTCGATAAGGGCTTCGCTAAGCTGAAAAAGAATCCGAAGTTGATCGCTGCGCTCCATCGGAAAAAACCCGAACCGCGCCTCAAACCAACTCTTGTCGCTCAGCTTGCTGCGCGTGCGCCAAAGCCAACGGTGCCCGCGCCAACTGTCGCCCCAACAGTCGGTGAAAGCGAAGAGTTGCGCCGCGAAATCCTCACCGCCGCATCGTTGATCGCATCATCCGAAGACAATACCGTCTCCTCGGATGATTCTATCGGCGCGTTGATTGCGTCTGCAGATCCAGATGACCTCAACGAGTTTGAGCGCGTCCGCATTGCCGCCCTGTCGCCAAGCGACGAAGGCTTCATCGGACAAGGCGACCTTGAGGCCTTAACGCGCACCGACTGGAGCATCCAGATCGGCGCGTTTTCCTCAAAACCGCTGGCGCAAAAAGAACTTGAAGAAGCAGCCTTCGCCGGCGGCATGATGGACCGCAAGCGCTCAGTGTTGACAACCCCCATGGCTGATGGACGCACCCTTTACCGCGCACGCTTTACCCAGCTTACGGAAATCGAAGCGGCTGCTGCGTGCGAAGTTCTGAAGGAAAAGTCCTTATCCTGTTTTGTGGTTTCAGACGCTGACCAAGCCGCCCGCGCACAATAACATTTCGCAAAAATCTCGCAGAAACGGTTTTCCTTTTCGCGCATAAATCGTGCTAACACCCAGCACATGAGTAACGATTTCTGCGCGACCATCGCCCATCGCGGCGACGCCCCGTATTTTGTCTTTGTCGATCATGCGACGAACGCCATGCCCGAGGAATTCCATTCCCTTGGCCTGCCGGAAGATATTCTCGAGACCCATATCGCTTATGATATCGGCGCCGGCGAATTGGGAACGACGCTCGCCCGCATCCTTAATGGCACATGCTTTTGTTGCGACTACTCGCGACTGATCATGGATCCCAACCGCGATCCGGGCAGTCACGACTCGATTCCGGCGGTTAGCGACCTCATTCCCATCCCTGGCAATGAGGGGATTGACGATGATGAACGCAAAAGACGTCTTGAGGTTTTTCACGAGCCCTATCATGCGCGCCTTGCCGCCGAGGTCGATGCGCTTCACAAGACCCATCCCACCCTATTTGCGATTTCTGTTCATTCCTTCTCGCGGCGTTTGATGGGCGATTATCGGGACCGTCCCTGGCACATCGGGTTTTTGTGGCGGCACGATCCGACGAATGCGAGAGCATTTATTGAATGGCTATCGGGGCATACAGATTATTGCCTCGGCGACAATGAGCCTTATGACGCGCGCGCATTCAACTACTCCGTAGACCGGCATATCGGCGCGCGTAAAATCCCCCACATTACACTTGAGGTGCGCCAGGACCTGCTTTCCAATTCCGCAGAAATCGCTAGGATAGCTGATATTCTGGCGCGCGGCGTCCGATGCCTGGTGGAGAAATAGTCTTTGCACCAGGCGCCGCAGGAACCCCAAGCGCCCGTTGACAGGGAGGGGTTATGATCCCCGCATTGACGCTCGGTATTGAAGAAGAGTACCTGCTGATCGATCCGGAAACGCGCGATCTTTGCAATAAACCCTCGCCCGAGTTCATGGAAACCTGCAAAGAGCGCCTCGGCGAACACGTGACGCCCGAGTTCTTAAGATGTCAGGTTGAGATCGGAACGCCCGTTTGCGCAGACATTTCCGAAGCGCGCCACCATCTAACTGCGATGCGCGCAACCCTGATCAATACTGCTGAAAAATACGGCATGCGGCTCATGGCTGCTTCGACCCATCCCTTCGCCAATTGGGGGCAGCAGCATCACACCCAAGCGCCCCGTTACGACACGCTGGACGCCGACATGGGCGGCGTCATTCGCCGCATGCTGATTTGCGGCATGCATGTGCATGCGGGCATTGAAGATCCTGATCTGCGGATCGATATGATGAACCAGATGCGTTATTTCCTACCGCATCTTCTAGCGCTTTCCACATCCTCTCCATTCTGGAACGGCCACGATATGGGCATGCGATGCGCGCGGCTTGGAATATTCGATTCAATGCCGCGCACCGGCATTCCCGACCGATATGAAAGCTGGGCGGAATATGACCGGATGATCGAACGCCTGGTGAAGGCGGGCGTGATGGAGGACGCGACAAAGCTGTGGTGGGACATGCGGCCGAGCGCCCGTTTCCCAACGTTGGAAATGCGCATCACCGATGTCTGCACGCGGCTTGAAGACGCCCTATGCATTGCCGCATTCTACCAATCAACATTGCGGATGCTCGCGCGGATGCGACAACGCAATATGCGCTGGCGCATCTATCCACGGATCCTGCTGGAGGAAAATCGCTGGCGCGCCCAGCGCTACGGTGTAACCAAGAGCATGATCGATCTCGGCCGCGGCGAATGCGTGGCGTTCCCTTCATTGATTGAGGAAATCATTGAGCTGATCGAAGAAGACGCAACAGCACTTGGCTGCCTGAAAGAACTGCGCCATGCGCGCACCATCATGGCCCGCGGATCAA
Organism: Hyphococcus sp.; assembly: GCA_028285645.1. Lineage (GTDB taxonomy): Bacteria > Pseudomonadota > Alphaproteobacteria > Caulobacterales > Parvularculaceae > Hyphococcus. The sequence goes on along the minus strand of JANQOV010000089.1, from coordinate 52,206 downwards.
GCGCCTGCCGGCAGGTCGAAGTCTTTGAAAAAGCCCGCGCCGACGGCGCCGATGAGCGCGAGGCCTTCATCCAAGTTGTCGACATGTTGCTTGAAGAAACCGCCGCCGATCTGCCGCCCACCAATTAGTCTAGGGCGCCAGAAATTTTTCTGGAATTTCAAAAGGCAAGATAATTCTCGGGGCGGTCTTGCAGCAGCGCATAGGCTTCGCTATACCCCCCTCTCCCTGAAGATTGGCGCGCCGCGTGCGCCGTCGCTGGTCAGGAAAAGCGGATGCATGGCTGGCAGCAGCCTCGAGGCAACCGCATTGGCGCGGGGTGGAGCAGCCCGGTAGCTCGTCAGGCTCATAACCTGAAGGTCGAAGGTTCAAATCCTTCCCCCGCACCCAATTATTTCAATGACTTAACGCACAATTCGAACACAAAACTTCGGGCAAATTTTGGGTTCGCAATCATATATAGGAATCATTCGAGTAAAATTCCTGCCCCTAATACGGCGTCTGTTTATTTTAAGTTGATCGTATTCGAGCGCAGCTGTCCCGCGCAGCCGATTCTGCAATGATGTTAGATGCCCCCTACGCTCGGAAGCAGCTCCATGAGCAACGATCCTTATCAAAGAATCGCCTCGGCATTAGACCGGTTTCAGGAAGCTCATTTGCGGAATTGTCGGTATAACCGAAGGTCGAGGGTTTAAGGCAGGCGCAACACTTTTAATAAACCCTCTGGAAGATAGCGAATCCGCGATTTTACGATACGCATATCATTTTCAAGACCAAGATTTTTTGGGATTGGTTACGCCAGATGAAGACTCGCTCCCATGCGTCCAGCGGGAATGGCGATTGCAAGATTTCGACGAAGAACTCGTTGATGTTTGTGCAAAAGCCTGGTCACGTGTGGGAATGACCATCAACGAAGTTTTAAAGTGGCAAAACGCTGAACCAATGCAGCTATCACTAGACTGCCGTCGCCGTAGCGAAACAGTACGTACAAAACGTTTAGCCGCAGAGCAGGAAACTAACAGATCAAAAGTCGAACCATTGGCGCGATAAAACTCTCACGAAGCCCTACACCAAGCAGCGACCAAACGTCCGTTACCCTCCCGCCTGAACGAAAGTCAGTCGACGGTGATTTCCCGTTGGAGGCGGCAATGATCGAACTGGTCTCTGCTGCATGCCAATAGAACCAAATACTTCCTTAAAGTATTTGCGAATTCAGTGTAATTTACCGGGCAGCGCCTCGAATACCGTTCGAAATCTAATACACGAGACAAAATTCCGTGACCCGATTGGCTGGGGCCGTTTTCCAGAACATGCGCGAGCCAGGCAAAAGGTCACAATAAGACGCGACGCAAGGTCTTATTCGTTCTCACAGGCGCCAGAAAGTTTTCATCCGACGCCATCTCGCATTTTTTTCATACCGAAAAAGGCGGCATATCTTATTATAAACCCCTGCATTATCAGAGGTTTCAATGGACGGAGACATCCGCAACGTCACTCTCGACGATAAATACGAGCTCGAAAGAGGCTCCATTTTCGTGAACGGGACGCAAGCTCTTTCCCGCCTGCCTATTTTGCAACGCCAACGTGATTTGGCGACAGGACGAAATACAGCCGGCTTTATCTCCGGTTACCGCGGTTCACCCATCGGCGGACTGGATATGACGCTGTGGAGCATCAAGGAACGTCTGGAAGAGGCGCATATTACTTTTCAACCCGGTCTCAATGAAGAACTCGCTGCAACCGCTGTCGCCGGCAGCCAGCAGCTCAGTGAAATGTCCGATAACCGCTATGACGGCGTATTCGCGCTTTGGTATGGTAAGGGTCCCGGCGTAGACCGGGCGATGGACGCCCTGAAACACGGCAACTTCGCCGGCGCGCACCCGAATGGCGGCGTGCTGCTTGCCTATGGCGACGACCATCCCGGCAAATCGTCAACGGTCGCGCACCAAAGCGAGCAAGCGTTGTCAGCGCAATTGATTCCGTCACTCTATCCCGCATCAGTCAATGAGTATTTCGAGTTCGGTCTACTGGGGTGGGCTTTATCACGATTTAGCGGCGCGTGGGTGGGACTTAAATGCGTCAACGAAACGATTGAACAGACAGCAACATGCGAAATCGATCTGCGCGCGAACTCCATCATTGTGCCGGAAAGCTCCCAAAACGGAGTCGACGTACACTACCGCGGCACACTCAGTAGTCGGATAGAAAACGAACGAATTGCGTTGGAGCACCGTCTGCCGCTTGTCCAGCAATTTGTGAGGGCTAATGATCTTGACCGTCTCGTGTTTGGCGCTAAAGGAGCGCGCCTCGGAATTATCACTTCGGGGAAATCCTTTCACGATGTTCTGCAAGCGCTGGCGTTACTGGGAATAGATTCCGAACGAGCAAACCACATCGGCATCGCCGTCTACAAAGTCGGATGCATTTGGCCGCTTGAGCCTCAAGGCCTCCTTCAATTCTCCGAAGGCTTAAGCGAAATTTTAGTTGTTGAGGAAAAGAAGTCGTTCCTTGAATCGCAGATCGCGACGCTCATCGTAAATCGCGCCCAGCGTGTCGCCTTGTCCGGTAAAGCCGATCCAGACGGATCGCCGCTTCTTTCGCCTTCTGGTCAACTTGAACCCTTCACCATTGCAGCCGGAATAGGCCGGCGCGCGAAGGCGTTAGGCATTGCAGATGACGCGCTTTACGAAAAAATGGCGCAACTGGCAGCAAAGCTCGCCGAAACGGCGCCCTCCGCTCCAGCAGCCATCCGCATACCTTTTTTCTGCTCTGGTTGCCCGCATAACCGTTCCACCAAAATACCCGAAGGCAGCCGCGCCATGGTGGGAACCGGTTGCGCTACAATGGAAGTTTTTTTCCGGCCTGACAGGGTTGTTCCGACCCAGATGGGTGGAGAAGGCTCAAACTGGATTGGACTCGCGCCATTCACGCATACGGACCATATCTTTCAGAATATGGGCGATGGCACATACTATCACTCAGGCTTACTCTCTATTCGCGCCGCCATCGCTGCGAAAGTGAATATTACTTACAAGCTCCTGTATAATGACGCCGTCGCAATGACCGGCGGACAACCGGTGGATGGACCGCTTTCTGTCGGCGACATTACTTACCAAGTCTTGCATGAAGGCGTCGCGCGCTGTGTTGTCGTAACGGATGACCCAGAAAAGTATGATGCACGCAGCGGTTTAGCCCCCGGCGTTGTGATCTATCACCGCGATGAGTTAGATGCAGTTCAAAAAGAATTGCGCGACGTGCCCGGATGCACATTCCTTATTTACGAACAAACCTGCGCAGCAGAGAAACGCCGACGGCGCAAAAAGGGTCAGTTTCCCAATCCCAAAAAGCGCCTCTACATTAACGACGCCGTATGCGAGGGGTGTGGTGATTGCTCGACCAAAGCGAACTGCGTGTCCATCTTGCCGCTGGAGACGCCGCTTGGCCGAAAACGCAAGATCGATCAATTTAATTGCAACAAGGATTACAGTTGCGCCCTCGGCTTTTGTCCTTCTTTCGTGACCGTTTACGATGCGGAACCCAAGAAGCCGGAAGCCAAGTCCATCGACGCTGCAACGATCCTTGACTTGCCGCCGCCAACCGCCACCGCCCAACGTGAAAGTTTCAACATTATGTTTGCAGGAATTGGCGGCACCGGCGTTGTGACCGCCGCTGCGGTGTTGGGCATGGCCGCCCATCTTGAAGGGCGCGCCAGTTCCGTTTTCGATATGACGGGTCTCGCCCAAAAAAATGGCGCCGTATATAGCCACTTAAAGATTGCCGCGAAGCCGGAGCAAATCCAAGGCGCTGGCATCGCTTGGCGAGAAGCAGATTTGGCGCTCGGATTTGACCTTGTCGCCGCTGCTAGTGGGGACTCAGCCACGACGCTGGGTCATGGCCGCACAAAGCTGGTTGCAAATTCAAGCGTATCGCCGACGGCGACTTTTCAGCTCGACCGCGACGCGGTCGCGCCAAAGGACGAGATTCTCTCGCAAATCCGCCAGTCCGTCGCCGAAGATAATATCGAGTTGGTTGACGCGAAAATACTTGCAGAAGTGTTTTGCGGCGATGTCCTTGGCGCTAACTTCCTGCTCATTGGCTTCGCATTTCAAAAAGGCTTGCTGCCGATTTCCTTGGAGTCAATCGAGCGCGCCATTTTTTTGAACGGTGTCGCCGTTGACTTCAATCAGCATGCCCTCGCCGTCGGCCGCCTGGCGGCGCATCAACCGGAGTTGATAGCAGAACAACTGGAGGCGCATCACAAGAACAGCGAAGCATTTCCTGAAACGTTTGATGAGATTGTCGAACACCGCGTGGCGCATCTGACGGCCTATCAGAACGCCGCTTATGCGGACAAGTATCACAAGGCCGTCTTACGCGTGAGGGAAGCGGAACAACAAAAGGCGCCGGGCTGCAGCGGGCTCGCCGAAACAGCAGCAAAGAATTACGCAAAACTGCTAGCCTACAAGGACGAATATGAGGTCGCGCGATTATATAGCGCGCCAAGCTTTCTTGCCGGCCTTAACGAACAATTCGATGGCGAGCCAAAGCTGAAGTTTAATCTTGCGCCGCCGATTCTATCACGTCCTGATCCCGAAACGGGCGAAGCAAAGAAAATCGAATTCGGGCCATGGATTCTCAAAGCGTTTCGAATACTCGCATGGATGCGCCGGCTGCGGGGAACGCCGTTTGACGTATTCGGCTACAATGAAGAACGAAAAATGGAACGGCATTTGATCCGTGATTATGAGCAACGCATTGACGAAACGCTTGAAGCGCTAAACCCGTCAAACCACGCAATCGCGATCGCGCTATTGTCGTTACCGGAAGATATCCGCGGGTTCGGCCCGATTAAAGCAAAAGCGGTAGAAGCAGCCGATCAGCGAGCGGAACAGCTCCTTGCTAAATTGCGCGCCGCCTGAAAATCTAGGGAATTACTCGATGATGTCTTCGCGCGTTTTGTTGGCTGAGATAAACGCCCAATCGTAGGCTACGCCCAATCCCGGACCATCAGGAACCGGCACGGTGCCGTCTTTCGCCATGTCCGCCGGCTGGTCGGAATATCCGCAGGTATAAACGGGCGCAACAATGTTTGGCATATTCGGACCGATAAGCGCCATTTCATAAAGCATGGTGTTGCGAATTGCAGAAATGCATAGGCGATGCGCGGGACCAACGGCGTGAAGCTGTAAATCAAGGCCCAACCCTTCGCAGAAATGTGCGAGCTTCATCACACCGGTTATCCCCATGTCATATTCGGGATCCGCATGAATCATGTCGCATCCGCCCGCAAGCAGGAATGATGCTTTTTGTTCTAGGCCGCGCACATGTTCGCTAATCAAAAGCGGCGTCTTCAGTCTTTCCCGTAGGCGTTGATGACCGTACGCCGACACCGAAGCGTCGCGATAAGGGTCTTCATACCAATAGCAGCCCGCCTCATCGCAGGCTTGCCCCATAGTCAGCGCATCCATCCATGTGCGCAGCGTACATGCGGGATCAACCATAATGCGCCACGCATCTCCTACCCGTTCGCGAACGCCGAACAGATTGGCGATCTCACGGTCCAGATTGCCATCGAGCCAGGGGTGAATCTTGAACCCATGAAAGCCTGCTTCCTTGCATGCTTGTGCGTAGTCCGCGAAAGCTTCGATAGAATTGAGCCCCCCTTCTGACTCCTGCCCGCCATATGTACTCGCATAAGTCGGCAAACGATCCCGATAACCGCCCAGCATCGCCTTTACGGACATATTATTCATTTTGCCTGCAAGGTCCCAAAGCGCGATATCCAATACGCCATGCCCCATATGATCATAGGCGCGCACTTCGCGTTTTAGGTCGTCGTAAATCTCTTCACGATGTTCTGGATCACGTCCGATTAGGAGATGCGCGAGCATTGTCGCCTGGGCGTAGGTTGAAGGCGTACCAACCCAGTTAGCGACATATTCGCCTGCGGCGCCATCATCCGTTGTGATCTTCACCGCAAATCGTTTCGCGTTGAAAGTCGCTCCCTTCACATATGCCATGTTGCCGACGCCGGCCGCAGCGGTTTCAAGTCCGATATTCTCTACCGGAAAGCTGAACTCCGTAAACGCAACAGACTTGATCTTGGCCATGTGCGACCTCGTTTTTATGGACGCCAGCGAATGCTAAATTGACGTGTCGAGCCAATAGCACCCAAGCTCATCAAGCGGTTTAATGCGCCCCGCTGTAGGCGCTGGAAAATGCGTGCCAACGATCAGTGTCGACGTATCGACATATTTGCTGAACAGTTTCTTACGCGTCTCAAAAGCATGCGGCGCATCTACATCCGCCGCTGATCCCCAGTCCGGTTTTGTCAATTGCACCGGATGATGCATGCAGTCCCCGGTAATGAGCGCTTCGTCACCCTTAGATCGTATGAGTACGCTTGTGTGCCCAGGCGTGTGGCCCGGTGTGGGTTCGAAGGAAACTTCCGGGCAGATTTCATGGTCCCATTCCACCAAGTCCATGAGCCCAGCGTCAACAATCGGCTTAATCGATTGTTTCATAACGAGGGCGAATTCCGGGTCATCTTCATTGGCGGACCAATGCTCCCATTCTTCTCTTGCAAAAAGATAGCGAGCGTTCGCAAAGGTCGGGACCCACGACCCGTTCTCTAACCTCGTGTTCCAGCCCACATGATCCACATGAAGATGCGTGCAAAACACTGTATCTATCAACGCAGCGGGATACCCGGCCTTTTCTAGGTCTTCCAGAAACGGCGTACTCATATTATCCCAGTCGGGAATGCCGGTTTCTTTGTCATTACCGACGCAGGTATCAATCAGGATTTTGCGTTTGCCTGTATCGATGACAAAAGCCTGCACGGCGAAAATCAAATTGCCCTCATGATCCATGAAGTGCGGTTTCAGCCATTCGATCGGAGCGCACAATTCTTTGTGCGCTACGGGAAACACAAACTCGTTGTTGCCCGAAACTGTCATTTCAACAATTGCCGTCAACTTAACGTCACCGATGCGCCATTCCAGCATTGTGTCCTCCATGATCGAAGTTTCTGTGTTTAGTCAAAAATTCGCTTTCCCGTGCCCAAGACGACAAACGCTATGATTCCGACGACATAAACAGCCGCCGCGGTTTGAAAGACCGCGGCCCAAGAACCCGTCCATGCCAGAATATAGCCGCTGACCGTCACGCCGATGATACCCGGTATCGTACCGGCCGTGTTGGATATGCCCATCAGCAAACCCGCATAACGCGGTGCGATGTCGAGATGATTGACTTGATAGCCGCCGGCTGAAAACGCCAGGAAAATATTACCGATCGCCATGAGCGCAATAGCGATGTATGCGGAATCGACAAACCCAACAAGCAGCAACATGAGTGCAGGCCCGCCAAAACCGATTGTTTGCATCACTTTTCGCACACGGGTTAAGTCCCAACCTGCATTCACTAATCGATCAGCGATCGCGCCAGTAACGTTGAAGGCGAGAAAGGCTGTTACATAGGGAATGGCGGAAAGAAGGCCCGCTGATGCAAAGTCAACACCGAGGCCCCGATTGACGTAAGTGGGCAACCAAGCCAGCAAAACATACGTGCCCCAATTGGCGCAGAAATGCGCGATGATGATCGCCCACACAGCCCGAGCGGTTAGAAGAGCGCGCCAGGGCGGCGAACCGCCCTCTTCCTCCTTTGGCGCGTCCTTTTGAATTTCGGCCAGCTCACTTTGAGAGATTTTCGGATGGTCTGCGGGATACGATGTCGCCATGGTCATCCAAAAATAGAGCCACACGGCGCCGAGCAATCCGAAAGAATAAAACGCCCACTCCCACCCAAACGCAATGATGATCCAAGGCGTCACGACGAGCGCTAAAACGCTGCCAAGGGGTATCGCTGAATACGTAAAGCCGATCGCGCGCGCCTTTTCTTCCTGCGGTAGCCAGCGACCATAGAGACTGTAGACCGCGGGCAGCGCAACGCCTTCCCCGACGCCCATGATGATCCGCATGGCAATAAGCACAGCAAAGCCCATGAACGCCGCTGGCGGCGTAAGCAACGTTGCCAAGGACCAAACAACGACGCCAACTGCGAGCACAATTTTGGCGCCATATTTATCCGCTAGCCGCCCGCCTAATATTTGCGTAAAGATATATCCGATGAAAAAAGCCGAAAGCGCCAACCCCTGCTTTTCCGGCGTCCAATTCATTTCATCAGACATCGGAATGATGGCGACTGAGATGTTCACCCGATCGAGATAGCAAATGAATATAGAGAAAAAGGACAGCGCCACTATGTTATAGCGACGCCGCCAGGCCTTAGGGAGCATCAATTTCGCCTCACGACATTCGCAGAATTGGCTTGATCACTTCACCGGTGCCGGCGCTATCGTGAACAGCCTGGTCTATGTCGCGAAAGTCATAGAACTTAACAAACTGGTCAAAGGGCAACCGGCCACTCCGATATAACTCCGCCAAGTAGAGTATGAAGTTGCTCACATTCGCCTCACCCATGACGACGCCTCGTATTCCCCGACCATAGACAATTTTGTCCATTTCGATCGGGGCGGTTATTCCCGATGGCGTAACGCCAACTTGCGCACACCAACCGGGCGGAACCAGGCAATTCACCGCCTGCAAAACCACCTCCGGAACGCCAGTGCATTCAATCGAATAGTCAGCGCCGCCGCCGGTTATAGTCTCTATCGTCTCAACGACCGGTTCTTTTTTTGCATTTATCACATGCGTTGCGCCCAGCGCCTCCGCCATTTCCAGACGATGAGGATGCACATCGATGGCGATGATTGTCGCGCAGCCTGAGAATTTGGCGCCGATCACGGCGGCCAAACCAACCGTGCCTACGCCGAAAACAGCGATACTGGAACCAGGCGGCGGCTTCAGGGCGTTCATAACGGTGCCCATTCCGGTCGTTAGACCGCAGCCCAACGGACCCATGAGTTCCAGGGGCAAGTCATTGGGAATCTTTACCGCGCCGCGACTGCTCGCAACGGATTGGGTGGCGAATGATGATTGACCGACGAAGCGACCGCGTACCGGCTCACCCTTCCAAACAAGCGATGTCGACCCATCCATCCGCTCCCCGGTTAGATTGCGCGGGGCAAACTCGTCGCAATAGGACATGACGCCTTTATTGCAGCTTTTGCAGTGACCACATGAATCTCCGAACAAAACCACATGATCGCCGACTTTGAGATGCGTGACTGAATCGCCAACTTCTTCGACAACGCCCGCACCTTCATGGCCAAGCACCATCGGCAAGGGCAATGCGAACGCTTGCTCTTTAACAGCTACATCAGTGTGGCAAATTCCAGTCGCTGCGATCTTCACGCGAATTTCGTCAGCCCGAGGCGGCAAAAGCTCCATTTCGCGGAATTCAAATGGCTTGTCAGGAGACACGGCCACCGCGGCGAGCGTCGTGACGGACATCGCTTATTTCCTCCCGAAAAAATCGCCCGGACGGCTCAAGCCATGCATCATGCACGCAAATGCAACCTGAACGCCCAAGCGTTGATTTTGTTAATTGGCGTCAGCACACTAGCCAAGCGTAACCTCATATTTATTGCAACAGACGCCACCATTTTGACATTTGACGCCAAAGGTCTCATAATTTTACGATTCTTGGCGGCGTTGGTTTGCTACCCGAATACTGATCGGCGTCGCTTTGTGTTGACGATCTGCGTAACTCGAACGGACCTTATCTGATGTCCACTTATATGATGAGCGCAAGCTGGCTCGCACCGCTCATTCAGGCGGTTGAGGCGTTCGGCGTGGATTCTAAGTTGCTGCTGGCCGATGAAATTCGAGGTCGGGACCTTGAAACACCCGGCACCGCACAGCTGGGCTACGACAAGATTTCCAGGCTTTGGAAAAGAGCGGCTGCGCTGACGAACGAACCGGCAATCGGTCTCGTTGCCGCAAAATACATCGCACCGAGCACCTTTGGACCGCTGTCTTTTGCAATGTACGCCAGTCGCGATGCGATGACGGCAATGAAAACCTACGCTGAGTTTAGCGGAATTGGTTCAAACGTAGCGATATGGCGTCTGCGCCAGACCGATGAGTATGTGGAGCTAGTGCGGCAAGGTCGTGCGGGCACAGGCGCCGAAGAGATTAAAGATGCAGTCGCCGCTGCTCTTTTAAACATCTGCAAAAGCCTTGGAAATCCGGTTTTGCGGCCCAGTTATCTGGTTTTAGGCCGCAAAGCTCCCAAGGATGTCTCTCCATGGACAGCTCATTTTAATATCGCTCCGAAATTTCAGGACGGCGGCGGGACTATCTTGCGATTTGCAACCGACAACGTCACGATCAAAAACCCTTCATACGAACCGGAAGTGTATGAAGTATGCCGAGCGCTACTCGATAAGCGTCTTCAAGAAGTTAAGTCCAATTCCTTTATTGGAATCGTAAACGCACAAATCATCAAGTCGATGGAAGCCGGCGATTTACATATCGATAATGTGGCAAAGAGCTTGGCGCTGTCTCGACGAACGCTTCAGCGGCGATTATGGAACGAGTCGCAAGCTACTTTTGGCGAACTTGTAAAAACGATTCGGCAATCTCGCGCCGAGCACTACCTTGTGAACTCCGACCGATCGATTGAAGAGATCAGCTTTCTATTGTGTTATTGCAGCGTGTCGAGCTTCAGCAGGAGCTTTCGCAAAACAAGCGGTAAATCGCCATCTGAATTTCGGCGGAGCGCACAAAGCAGTCAAGCAAGCGCTCTCTAGTTTAATTTTGTGCTGATTATTCGTCTGCCAACGCCCTAAAGCGTATCATCGATCAGATCGCGCCTAATATCGACGCCAAGCCCAGGCCCTTTTGGTAATTCAAAGTTCCCATCCGGAGTAAAGCTCGGCGGATTTTCAAAAATCGAAAGGAAATGCCGGTGATCGCCAATTGGGGGATCATGGATGACTTCAAGATAGGGCGCATGGGACCAACTCGCCACAAGGTGCATATGTGCGATCAACCCCAGCTTTCCATACCCATTATGGGGAACTACTTGTTTGCCATAAAACTCAGCTAGAGCGCCGATTTTACGCATTGCTGTTATTCCGTTCACAACTAAACATTCCGGCTGCAGAATGCTTACAGCGTTTGCTTCACATAATTGTCGGAACTCGTGCAGATCAGAGAGATTTTCGCCCCCTGCAATGGGGATTGCGACGCTGCTCGACAATCGCGCATATTCCTGCGTGGCGTAGCGAGGTCGCGGCTCTTCAAGCCAATAACACCCAAGCGATTCTAGCGCCTGCGCTGTATGCAAAGCACGGCGATAATCCCATATCACACCGGGTTGCCATTCGCCTTTGGATTGCGCCTGATTGGCGTCGATCATGATGTCCATGTCATCGCCAACAGCCTTGCGTACAAGCTCGACCGTTCGAATATCTTCGCGCATGTCTTCATGATGCAGCCGCAGCTTTAACGCCGGCCAGTTTTCTTCTTGAAGCCGAACGGCCATATCCGCCCTTTCCTCCGGCGTCGAAAGCATAACCATGGCTGCATAGGGTTTGACCTTGGTCTCAGTAGAACCCCAAACCTGACAGAGAGGCTGGTTACATGCTTTTCCAAGCAGATCCCACAACGCAATGTCGACGCCGCCAATATGTTGATAATGCATTCCCGACGGGAAATAATATCTGAGCATCGCGCTCAATCGCTCAACATCAAGCGGGTTCTCGCCGATCAAAAGCTCTCGCAGCGCGGGTAAAAAACGCTCATCAATTTCCGGACCGATGCCAGTAAGCCCGTTATCGACGCCAATTTCAACGAAGCTGCCACCCCCGGTTTGAAAGGTAAATTTCGTGCCGGGACTCCACGCCAGCTCCAAATCGCCAATTGTTTCGAGGACTCGCAATCGATGGATATTCACTCTATCAATTTTCATTTGTGAATCCTTTCGCTACGCGCCGGCAATTACGTTCAATTGGACCTGCAAAGGCGCAGGCCGTGTATCAAACACACCTGCTTATTCATCATTAATCCAAGTTAGTATGGCTTCGTCTTTTTCCCCTGCCGCCACAGCTTTGTCTTCCCGCGCTCGTGCTTGCACAAAACTCTGTATTCTCTCTACATCTGCCTTTGATAGTATATCGTCAAAAGCAGCCATTCCATTGCCGGCAAGCCAACCTTCTAACACAATCTCAACAAAGGCTTCTTGACGCGCCTCTACTGATAGTCGCAGATCCGGAATAGAGCCGCCGGAACGAGCGAACATGCCGTGGCAGGCTGCACAGTATACGTTGTATTTCTTCTCACCCGCGCTGATTTCCGCCACTGTCGCAATCTCCCCGACCTGCTCAGGAATGGCTTGTCCCCGCAATTTCGGCGCCGGAAGGGTCTCCGTCCCGCCAAGCTTAAACGTTAGGAGGCGGCCGTCATTGCCGTATTTGAATGACGCTGTCGCATTGGCGCCGCCGAACAGGTCCGCGCCGCCGCCGCCAGTGAGAATTGAAAGATATTGTACGCCGTTAACGGCGTAAGTGACCGGCGGCGCAAGTATTGATGTGTGGGTGTCAAAACGCCAAAGCAGGTCGCCGTTCGACTTATCATAGGCGTTCAATTGCCCTTGGGCGTCGCCTTGAAACACAAGCCCGCCTGCTGTCCCCAAAACACCGCCATTCCAGTAATAGCTTTGCTCCACCGCCCATTTTGTGTCGCCCGTCAGCGGGTCAAAGGCCTTCAGAACACCGCGGCTTGGCGGCGCGCTGTCGAGGTTTTCCAGCGTCATTTTCGGAAACTCGGACAACGCCAATCCGGGATTCCAGCGCGCCTTTTCAACATCATAGGTTTTTGATTGCTTCCAGGATTCTGAAAGAGAAAAAAGCAATGGGCTTTCTTGCGTTGGTATATAGACAACGCCTGCTTCGATATCTGTCGCCATCGGCTGCCAATTGTGACCGCCACTCGAACCGGGCAGCACCCACTTAGCGTCCTTACTATAGTCCAATTCCGGGTTCTCGGCGGGCCGCCCTGTCTGTAGGTCGACATGGCTCGCCCAATTTACTTCTGTATAAGGATGAGCGCGCAGCAACTCCCCATTTGTCCGATCTATGACGTAGAAAAAACCATTCTTCGGCGCCTGTAACAACACGGCCCTGGCAGCGCCGTCGATCTCGAGTTCAGCAAGTGCAATGTCCTGTGTTGCTGTATAGTCCCAATTCTCTCCTGGCGTTGTCTGGTAATGCCAAATCATCCGGCCTGTGTTGGGGTTGAGCGCTACGATAGAAGAAAGAAACAAGTTATCGCCGCCGCCAGGCGAACGGATCTCCCGCGCCCAAGGTGAACCGTTGCCAACACCTATATAAAGTTGGTCCAACATCGGGTCGTATACGATGCTGTTCCAAACCGTACCGCCACCGCCATACTCCCACCATTTATCGCCACTCCACGTTTCCGCAGCCATTTCCAGCTCTGGATGTTCGAACGGCAGTTCCGGATTGCCCGGAACGGTGAAGAACCGCCAGACAAGTTCTCCGCTCTCAGCATCATAGGCTGACACATAACCGCGAACGCCAAACTCTGCGCCGCCATTGCCAATGAAGATCTTTCCTTTCGCCGCGCGCGGCGCACCGGTGATACTATAAAAGCGCGTTCGATCGACCAATGTGTCGACTTCCCAAACGCGTTCTCCGGTCGCGGCGTTAAGGGCAATTAGTCGTCCATCGAGCGTACCCACATATACGCGGCCCTGATAAACCGATACGCCCCTATTGACGACATCGCAGCAAAGCCTGCGCGCCCACTCTCCGGGCACTTCAGGATCGTAGCGCCAAAGCGTTTCACCTGTAGCAGCATCGATTGCAAAAACGCGGCTCCACGTGCTGGTGAAATACATGACGCCGTCAACAACAATAGGTGTTGATTCTTGAGCGCGTTTGCTCCCGGTGTTTTTGAACCAAGCTAGACCGAGCTCGCCGACCGTATCGCGATTAATCTCGGTCAACGCCGAGAAACGCCGTTCTTCATAACCCTGACCATGGGACAGCCACGATCCCGGCTCGTTTTGGTAAGCAATAATGCGCGCGTCATCAATGTCGCCAGGTTTTAGATCAGAAGCCTCGCCCGGCGACGCTGCGTCTTCGCCGCTCGCCTCATCGTTAGATATCTGTTCTTGTGACGGCGTAACGTGTTCAGTACGTTCGCCACATGCGCTTGCAGACAGTCCAAGCGCTGTAAGTGCGAAAATCGCGGCGGCGCGCAATGCGATCATACGCCTCTCGCCTGGCGCGCGCCGAATTGGCAAACGTAGTCGTGTTTATTCTCTTTCTTGCGCTCGGACCTCATCGCAACTCCCCGCCCATAAGTGCAAGAAGGCGGGCGGAAACTCGGAACAACCTCATGCGCCATCAAGAGATTCCTATTAAAATAGCCAAACTAACAAGTATCACATTGATTTAACTACACTCCGGCGCAACCAGGCAAGCCTCGTACAAAGCGATCAGGCGAAGAAGCGTCGTCCGATAAGTGACAACATTTTTGCTTTTGGCGTCAAATACGCCGCATGGTTTTCGGCGCGCTGACGAACTGTTCCATTAACTGTAATGTCACTAAACAAGTCAGCTTCGCACCACTACGAATGCAGCAATCTTTGTAGTGCGCAGCAAAAGACCGAATATGAAAGCAAGGCGGTTAAAGTAGGCCGATGGCGCGAACGAAAATCGAAAAAATCGAGACCATTAGACTTAAATCCTACCCCAACGTAATCTGGGTGAGACTTCATTCAAACGATGGCAATATTGGCCTTGGAGAAACGTTTCTTTGGGCCGAAGCGGTCGAGTCGCACATTCATACAACGGTTGCGCCCTATTTGTTGGGCAAAGATTGCCGTCAGAGAGACCTCCATTGGAAAAACCTCTACGGCTATCTGGGATTTCGCAGCACAGGCGCGGAAGTGCGCGCCCTTTCTGCCATCGACATAGCGCTTACCGATCTTTACGCAAAACAGATCGGCCAACCTGTCTACGATCTCTTGGGCGGTAAAGCGCGTGACGCGATTCGCATTTACAACACATGCGCAGGTTACACCTATATTCGTTCTGCAGAAGGACAAAAGACATCAAATTGGGGGTTAGGTAAGGAAGAATCTCTCGGGCCTTATGAAGACCTTGATGCATTCCTCAATCGCGCAGACGAATTAGCGCAAAGCCTACTATCCGAGGGCATTACGGCGATGAAAATATGGCCCTTTGATTTCGCCGCTGAACGCAGCCTCGGTAACGACATAACTGCTGAGGAATTGAAGACCGCTATTAAACCCTTTGAAAAAATCCGAAAGGCTGTGGGCGACAAAATAGACATAATGGTCGAATGCCACTCTCTTTGGACATTACCGGCTGCAATTAAGATTTCCCGTGCTCTAGAAGACTACAACCCCTATTGGATCGAAGACCCAATCAAGGCGGATAGTCTCGAAAACCTTGCCGAATTTAGACGCAACTCGAATATCCCAGTGTGTGCGAGCGAAACTCTCGCAGGGCGCACAGGATTTCGAGATTTGCTAGATCAACGGGCGGCTGACTTCATCATGCCGGACATTGGATGGGCCGGCGGTCTGACAGAATCAAAAAAGATCGCCAGCATGGCTGAAGCTTATAGTCTCCCGGTCGCCCCTCATGATTGCACCGGCCCGGTTGTTTGGATGGCGTCGGTGCATTTGTCTCTTAATGCCGTCAACGCTGTCATACAGGAATGCGTTCGCGCGCACTACACAGGATGGTACACGGATGTCGCTGCGCCAATGCCAATCATAGAAAATGGCGAAGTGACGGCGCCTGATGTTCCTGGCCTCGGCATTGAGCTTGTGCCAGACATTCAAAAACGCCCCGACGCGGTTGTTCGAATTTCAGACTAGTTCAAAAAATCAGTGAAGCTTGTCATTTGGTTCTGTCTTTCCAAGCAAAAAAGCGGCGGTCCGTCTTGCCTTGGCAATTATTGACGGACCGCCAGCTTGGGAGGATCAGAAGCTCACATTCGCCTGTATCGTGATCATTCGCGGCGGATCGATAAAGTTATCAAAGCCCTTGCCGCCAAAGAACACAGCTAGTGGAATGTCGTTCGCCTGGTGCGAGGTCAACTTGTTCGTCAAGTTCTTGCCAATGACGGACAACCGAAATCGGTCCTCTTTGATCAAGCTAACTGTAGCATTGAGCTTGACGTAAGAATCTTGAACGCTGAGGGGATCCAGGTCGCCGGCAGTGGCAAAGTCGTCTGAGTAAACCAGATCGCCATAAAACTCCAAGGCCCAGTCTCTCGCGAGCGGCGCATAATAAGTAGCATACAAGCTGCCTGACGTTTCAGGCGCAAATTGCAATTGCTCACCTGTCAAATCGCAAAATGTTGCTATCTCTACGCCGGCGTCATCAAGCACGCACGGACCTTGCTCGTAGTCTGTGTACTCAGCGTCTAACCAAACGAAGGCGCCGCCTACGGTTAAATTCTCATTCACATCCCAGCGTCCGTCGATATCGATACCCATCGTTCTCGCTGCGGCTGCATTTCCAACCAAGAAGCTCGATACCGAGAAGGTAGATACCTGCAGGTTTTTGAAATCAGAATGGAAAAACTCAGCATTGATGTAAGCGTCGCCGCCCGCAAGCGTGAGCTTCGCGCCACCTGCAAATGATTCCACCTCCTCATCTTCATATTCAAAGTCGTCGATGACGTCCGAGAGATAGTCCTCGTCGAAACCGCCTGCCTTAAACCCTTGCGTATAGGAACCGTACAACAGCACGTCGTCGCTTACGTCATATTCTAGTTTTACGGCCGGCGTGAAATCGTTGGTGTCTCTTTCAATCCGATTGTACACGTGCTCCGACCCCAACACCCCATTGAACGCCGCCGACACAATTGGGTCTGGCACGGCGTCATTAACGTCTAAGGCAACGTCAGAATAGAACATGCGCTTATTGACGATTTTGCTATCTTCCGTATAGCGAGCGCCAGCGATTATGCGCAGGTCGTCGGTAATATTGAGCGTCGCCTCACCGAAAATCGCCCAGGTGCTAAGGTCTTGATCAAAACGTTGATTCCGGCCCAGCCTGTCGACGCCAAATACCCCGCCAAGAGACGAAAGGCTAATATCCACGTTCGCGATCCGCGCCGTATTCAGGTCCTCATTGGCGTAGTAGGCGCCGAAAATATACTCCAGAAATCCACCTGTCGGCGACGCAAGTCTAATCTCTTGCGCTACAGAATCGAATTCGTGCTCTTCAGGGCCGGATACAACGTTCAAGTTGACATGATCGTTGTTTGTCCTTTGGCGCGTATCATACCTGACATAGCTTGTCACCGATGTCAGTTGATGATCGCCCAAGCCCCAGTCGAGCGTTAAAGTGAAATTGTCTGTATTGGTGTTGTTAAACATCCCGTCGAAGAACGGATCGCCGGTACCCGGCGCCGACGTTTGATAGTCTTTGTCGGTTTCCGCGAGCGGGTCGACAGCCTGTACGAGCGCCAGATGAGCCGGCGCCAGCAATGTCGGCGTAACGGGTAAACCGCCCTCAACTTCTAGCTGCGATGTTTCAGCTTTGAGCGTCGCGACAAAATTCTCTGTCGGTTCCCACTGCATTGTACCGCGAATGATATATTCTGTCCGCCCGCCGGGATTTGGGGCCCCTGGCAATGTGTTCTCAATATAGCCATCAATCTGGCTGTACTTCCCTGCAATGCGAATGCCGAGCGTATCACTGAGCGGCCCCGACAAAAACCCGGTGAATTCTTCGCCATTATATTTAGGCGTCCAACCGGCTGTTAAGCTCCCCTCCCATTCGTCAGTCGGCTTGCGCGTCGTAATGTTGAATGCACCGGCGACGACGTTCTTACCAAAGAGAACACTTTGCGGGCCTTTCAGCACTTCAACGCGTTCCGCATCAAAGAATGGCGCGCGTGCCGAGCGACCGCGGCTGAAGTGAACGCCGTCAATAAAGATCCCGACTGATTGCTCGAAGCCGTAGTTTTGCCCGGACCCAACGCCTCGAATAAACAAGTTAGTAGCGGCCTGCGCATCCGACACCATAACTGTCGGCACCAGAAACGTGAGTTCGTCGAGCGTGTTTATTGATAGATCATCAAGGCGCTCGCCATCAACAACGGAAACGGCAACGGAAATATCTTGAAGACTCTCTTCGCGCTTGGTTGCAGTAACGAAGATAACGTCACGCTCTTCAGCGTCAGCCCCAACTTGCTCGTCTTGAGCGTAGACGGGCGCAGTTGTTGCGGCGATCATCGCCAATGCCGTAGTTGTAGTTAAAAAACGATGCTTCAAAAGCATGTACCCCTCCCTAGAATCTAACAGACGCCGTCAGCCCGCAGCGCCCGAGCATTTTCTTGTTTGCTCGCAGTGTTTTCGCAGTGTCGTGACATTCAATACTATATGGCCGTTTCTTTCGCCCCTTATTAGCGCTACGCGTCAGAAATTTTGCATTTGACGTCATGCCGAAGATGTAACCAAAGCCGCCCCTCGCATGCTCAACACTGTTGGATTAAAAGGTTTGCGTACATTAGTGACTTCGCCGACAAATTCCTCATTTGACTGTTGACGCCATTTCGAGGGAATGATGCAAACTGATCACACTATGTTGCCAAACCGATGACTTACCGCTCTTCAAAAGTAACGATGGGGGCGCACGCGGCGGCGGCGCGCTCGCTTTGGCGGGCGGGCGGCATGAAGAGCAGCGATTTCGGCAAACCTATAATTGCTGTTGCAAACTCTTTTTGCGAATTCGTACCTGGGCATGTCCACCTAAACGGCATCGGCCGCCTTATCTGCGAAGAGATTTGGCGCGCCGGCGGCGTCCCGCGTGAATTCAATACAATTGCGGTCGATGACGGCATCGCAATGGGTCATGACGGCATGCTGTATTCACTGCCAAGCCGCGAGGTCATCGCCGACAGCATCGAGTATATGGTTAATGCTCATTGTGCTGATGGGCTGATTTGCATCTCAAACTGCGACAAGATTACGCCTGGTATGCTGATGGCCGGACTACGGCTCAACATTCCCACATTCTATGTGTCCGGCGGCCCAATGGAAGCCGGACGCGTAGATATAGACGGCGAATTGCGACGACTCGACGCCACCGATTCCTACATCGCAGCGAATAATCCCGATCACCTTGCCGGAAAAGCCCAGGCTGTCGAAGAAGCGGCTTGCCCTACATGCGGCAGTTGTTCTGGCATGTTTACCGCTAACTCTATGAACTGCTTAACAGAGGCGCTCGGTTTAGCGTTGCCGGGCAATGGATCTCTCCTTGCCACCCATGCGCGTCGAAAAACATTATTTCTAGAAGCGGCAAAGCGGATTGTCGCCATTACCAAGCGGCATTACGAACAAAATGACGCGTCGGTTCTTCCACGATCGGTCGCGACTCGCACCGCTTTCATGAATGCGATGACGATGGACATCGCCATGGGCGGTTCAACAAACACCGTGCTGCATTTGTTGGCGATGGCGATTGAAGCCGAAGTGGACTTCACCATTGCTGACATCGATCGCCTTTCGCGAGAAACACCCTTTTTGTGCAAAGTCGCGCCAGCGACATCCTCGTATTTCATGGAAGACGTGCACAAGGCGGGCGGCGTGATAGGAATATTGGGCGAGTTGGACCGCGCCGGGCTGATTGACCGGTCCGTATTGAGCCTGGCGCTTGAAAAGGGCGGAACTCTCGGTGACGTGCTTGCCGCTTGGGATGTGCGCCGCACAAACGCGCCTCAAATACACGACTTTTATCGTGCAGACGCCAGCGGTGTTACAGGCGCTCAAGCGCTTTCTCATGATACGCTAGCAGCCTCGCCCGATCTCGATCGAGAAAACGGATGCCTACGCGATATTGAACACGCGCATAGTCTCGATGGCGGCCTTGCAGTGCTGTTTGGCAACATCGCGGAAGACGGATGTATTGTGAAGACCGGGTCCGTTGAGAGCCATATGTTGAGGTTCGAGGGCAGCGCACGCGTCTTCGATCAACAAGAACCTGCAATCACGGCGATCCACAATGGCGACATTCAACCTGGAAGCATCATCATCATCCGTTACGAAGGCCCAAAGGGCGGACCGGGTATGCAGGAGATGTTGTTCCCGACAATGTCACTCAAGGCCAAAGGGCTTGCTGAAAGCTGCGCGCTTGTAACGGACGGGAGGTTTTCCGGCGCGACGAGCGGTCTTTCAATCGGACACGTCTCTCCGGAAGCAGCCGCCGGCGGTGCTATTGGATTGATCGAGGAAGGCGACCGCATCGCAATCGACATTCCCAACCGAAAAATTTCCTTGCTGATAGACGACGCAACGTTACTCAAACGTCGACAAGAAAAAGACACCGCCCCGAATGCATGGACGCCTCAAGGCAAGCGAACGCGGGTCGTCACAACCGCGCTCAAAGCCTATGCGACCTTCGCCTCCAGCGCGAGCCAAGGCGGCGCTCGAATATTATAAGATGCTGTTCAATTCTACCCGCAAGGCTTAGCGATGGGGCCGACTGACAGTTTAAAAAAGAGCGCGCTAGTAACCGGCGCTTCACGTGGCCTGGGACGCGCGATTGCCTGGCGACTTCACCAGGAAGGCTATTGTATCGCTGTAAATCATCGAAACTCCGCCGCCGATGCTGATGCTGTCGTTGATAAGGTTTGCGAAGACGGCGGGCGGGCTATCGCTGTTCAAGGCGATGTTTCCGAGCCTGAAGATGTCGTTGCAATTTTTGATGCAACGCAAGAGGCCTTTGGGAGGGTGGATGTACTTGTCAACAACGCGGGCGTATCACCAGCGCGCGAGCACATTCAAAACTTCCGAGCTGAGCATTTTGACGAATTATTGCAAGTGAACCTCAAAGGCGCGTTTCTCTGCTTGCGAGAAGC
Source organism: Hyphococcus sp. (assembly GCA_028285645.1). Classification (GTDB taxonomy): domain Bacteria; phylum Pseudomonadota; class Alphaproteobacteria; order Caulobacterales; family Parvularculaceae; genus Hyphococcus. The sequence goes on along the minus strand of JANQOV010000089.1, from coordinate 31,366 downwards.
TGCACGGCGTTTTCAGGAGGGCGGGCGTATTATTTCCATAAGTTCATCAACAGTTAATCTTGATGCGCCTGGCGCCGGCCCTTATGCAGCAAGCAAAGCGGGCGGCGAACGGCTAACGAAAATTCTGGCGAAAGAGTTGGCCGGGAGAAATATCACCGTGAACACCGTCGCGCCAGGGCTTGCCGTGACCGATCTTGCGCTTTCCACAAATACGCCTGAACAAATCGCACAAGTGGTTGAGCTGACGCCCTTAGGCAGATTAGGCGACCCTGAAGACGTCGCTGCGGCAGTGGCTTTTCTAGCAAGCGATGATGCAGCCTTTATCAACGGGGCAACTTTGTCAGTGAATGGCGGCCTTGTTTGATCAGCCTGATTTTCAAGTGCAGGAGCTGTAATGACAAACGGTGGTGCTGAAAAATTCAGCAAAGTCTTAAAGAAGATTGCTTGTATTGCGATTGCTGCCTTTGCCGCTGCGGGCGGCGCGCATAGCGAAGATATCGAGCCACGCAACCTCTATTGGGGCGACACTCACATTCACACGTCGAACTCTTTTGACGTTTATTTGTTCGGCACCGTATCGGCTACCCCGGAAACAGCGTATCGATTTGCAAAAGGGCTGCCAGTTATAAATCCCGCGACAGGCGCGACGTGGAGGTTGAACGCGCCCCTCGATTTTCTAGTAGTGTCTGATCATGCTGAACTACTTGGGTCGGTGCGGCGCGTTTTTGAAGGCGACCCAGCGCTGGCCGATACCAAAACCGGCCGCTTTATGCGCGATGTTGCGCCTGATAAATCCACTGATCAATTACAAGGAATCCTACAGACCTTTTTTACAATTGGGGTCGGACGCGAGAACAAATACGGCATTACTGGGCAAGATCTGTTAGCAGACCTTGAACAAGGCGACATCAGACGCGGAGCGTGGGAATCGATTGTCGATGCTGCCGATCAATTCAATGACCCCGGCGTGTTTACGACATTTGTCGGATGGGAATGGAGTCCCGGCACAGCCGGAGCCAATTTGCACCGCGTTATCTTCACCCCTCAAGGCGGCGACATCGCAAAGAGCTTTTTGCCTTTTTCCCTTTTTCAGAGCGATGAACCCGAGGACCTTTGGGACTGGCTTGACGAGACAAGCGCTAGCACAGGCGCTCAATTCGTCGCTATTCCGCACAACTCAAATATCAGTTCGGGAAGGATGTTCCCCCTTGTGACTCAAACCGGCGAACCAATTGACGACAAGTACGCCGCTATTCGGACCCGTTGGGAGCCCGTGGTGGAAGTTACGCAAGTTAAGGGCGATTCAGAAACGCATCCGCTATTATCGCCGACAGACGAATTCGCAGCCTATGAAATCTATGACTTTATTATTGATCCGCTCGGTATTCGCCGGGACCCGACGGAAGGGGATTATATTCGCTCTGCGCTGAAGAGAGGCTTAGAAATAGAAAACAAGATCGGCGCAAACCCTTACAAGTTTGGACTCATTGGCAGCTCGGATTCGCATACAGGCATTTCAGCGATCAAAGAAGACAGTTTTTCGGGCAAAGGCCGACAAGACTCAAAGCCCGAACTGCGCGCCAATCGGACCGGTATTGGGGCTTCTCGCGGCTGGGATATGGGCGCGGCGGGACTTGCCGCCGTTTGGGCGAGCGAGAACACACGCGAAGGTATTTTTGAAGCGTTCCAGCGCCGGGAGGTGTACGCAACTACAGGTTCGCGCATCACTCTGCGCGTATTCGGCGGTTTTGACTTCAAGCGCTCCGCTGCGCGCAAACGAAACCTTGAAGAGATTGGATATCGTAAAGGCGTGCCTATGGGCGGCGATCTATCGCATGCGCCTAATGGAAAGCCGTTTCAACTTCTCATTCATGCAACGAAAGACCCCTTCGGAGCGCACCTTGATCGCATACAAGTCGTCAAAGGATGGCTTGATGAAAACGGCGATGTCCAAGAAATGATATTCAATGTGGCGTGGTCCGAAGACAGGCAAATTGATTCAAATGGTGATTTATCCCCGGTGGGAAACACTGTTAATTTAGAAACAGCGGCTTACTCGAATGATATTGGCGCGACCGAACTATCAGCCGTATGGACGGACGAAACCTTCGACCCCAACCAACGGGCGTTTTACTATGTTCGCGTACTCGAAATCCCGACGCCCCGGTATTCGTTGATAGATGCTGTCGCCCTTGATATCGATGTCGATGAGACTGGCAGACCCGCTACGATTCAAGAGCGTGCTTACTCGTCGCCAATTTGGTATACGCCGCATAACGCAAATCGCTCATCAGACTAAACAAACACTATCAGTCCTTCGACTGATACACCGCTTTCCCGAGGCGCCATCATGCCAGTTTCGGCAATTTTGAAAGACCCTCTTACACATTTTCTTATTGCAGGCCTTACGCTTTTCGTTCTAATCAGCGCCTTCCATCCGCCGAAACGCAACGACGAAATCTTCGTCGACAAACAATCCCTCCTCACATTTTATCAGTATCGCACAAATGTATTCGAGGAGAATGCGGCGTCGTCCGTTTTCGCTCGCCTAGATGATGATGAGAAGCAGCAGCTCCTGACCGAATATGTCCTCGAAGAAGCTCTGGTGCGTGAAGCGCGAAAACTGCGTCTTGATGAAAATGACTACATTATTCGTCGGCGGATGGCGCAGAAAACGGAATACCTAGCAGGCGCGTCCGCGCCTATTCCAGCGCCCAGCGATCAAGAGTTGATGGATGCATATAAGAATATGAAGTCTGAATTTTTTTCGCCGCAGCGGATCACATTCACACATATATTCTTTTCATCAACCACAAAGAACGCTGAGCAAATCGTCGCTGAAGCAACTTCTTTACTTCCAATTCTTCGTTCGAAAGGCGCCAACTTCGATAATTCTGGAGATTATGGAGACCGATTCCCTTATCATCGTAATTATGTGGAGCGTTCGTTCGAATATGTGACCGCCCACTTCGGCGTGGACGCCGCCACGGCGATTTTTACGAACGGTGCTGCGCTCGATCAATGGCGCGGGCCCATCCTTTCCGAACATGGTGCGCATCTTGTTTTTGTTTCAGCAATGCAGCCTTCTCGACAGTCAACATTTGCAGAAGTAAAACCACAAGTAAAAAAGCGCCTCCTTCAAAGTCTGCAAATGCGCACCCGCGATAAGGCCCTTCAAGAGGTTATCGCCGCCTATGCCGTCACTATCGATCCAGCGCTTCTAGAGGACGGATGGCCTACTTATCGAAATGAGTGAAAATCGAAAGCTTTGTTTCGTCGCTATTGCTTAGGCCGGCGACGTTACAGTTAATGCTCTTTAATGCCGATGAGGAGATCGTAAATGCGAAGGAACGACATTTTGCTGAGCGACATGGATGAGATCGGCGTACTGCGTCTGACGTTGAACCATGTTGAACGACGCAACGCCTTGTCCGAAGCAATGCTGGCCACGCTGAGCGACGCCATTGGGAGGGCTGCCGCCGAACCCGCGGTGCGCGTTGTTGTGCTTGCTGCAATCGGACCGGCCTTCTGCGCTGGCCACGATCTCAAGGAGATAACAATGCACCGCGCCGACGTCGACCGTGGACGCGCATATTATCAAAAAATCATTGCAACATGCAGCAGTGTGATGCAGTCGATCGTGAACTGTCCGAAGCCGGTCATTGCCGAAGTCGGCGGGGTCGCGACGGCCGCAGGCTGCCAATTGGTGGCAAGCTGCGACCTAGCTGTCGCCGCTGATTCCGCAAAGTTCAGCACGCCCGGCGTCCATATCGGCCTATTCTGCGCGACGCCAATGGTCGCATTGTCTCGCAATACTTCTAGCAAACACGCTATGGAAATGTTGTTGACCGGTGACAACACGCCGGCGTCGCGTGCAGCAGAAATAGGATTGGTCAATCGCCTTGTTCCGGCTAAAGCCCTACGCGAAACAACCATGGCGCTGGCCCGAAAAATTGCGTCGAAATCGAGCTTGACGCTCGCGACAGGTAAGCGGGCCTTTTATGCGCAGCGCGAGATGAATTTGCAGCAAGCCTATGAATACGCCTCGAATGTGATGGTCGAAAATATGTTGGCCGCCGACGCGGTAGAAGGAATCAGCGCCTTTATCGAGAAACGACAGCCTCAATGGCGCGATGAGTAGTGCGCGATAACAAGCCCCGATGCTTCCCGCCGAAGCGTCGTCAATGGTTCCGCGCAAGTTTAGGAATTGGCGTGAAGGCCGATTGACCCGCTGGCAACGACCGCTTCGGGTTGCAAGTGATCAGTCGCTGCGCAAAATTTTTGCATCCGGTTTTGGGTGAATGCGTCAATATAGAATGATTTCAGTATGTCCGGTTCTGCGCGCTGCTCGGACTTCTGGAAGACCTCAAACTAGACATTAGATTTGAGTATTTCGTTGCAGCTATCTTAGCACTTGAAATTGATTAAAAATTTGCACCGCTTAGTTCACAACTTAATGCTCGGATAATCAAACCGGCGTTTCACTGCTTCTATCGAGCAATGCCGCAGCGGACATTCGCCATTCGAAACCATACCCTATCAATTACGAATAATGTCCATTTCATCGATGAGCGCATTCGCTTTGTCTACTTTCTCCATAACCCACAGCATATAACGAGTGTCGACATGGATAGTTCTCGTCGTACGCGGACCGAAATCCCAATCCGAGTTCACGCTCTCAATCGTGCCGTCAAACAATAGACCGACCAGATGCCCTCGGCTGTTTAACGTCGCCGAACCCGAATTTCCTCCTGTGCTTTCGAGATCAGAAAGAAAGTTCACCGGAACCGAACCGATACCCGGCCTTTCGGCGAATCCAAGGTCCGGGTCGCAATCCACGGCGTCATATTGAAAATGGCAGGGGCGGAGGGACTCGAACCCCCGACCCTCGGTTTTGGAGACCGATGCTCTACCAACTGAGCTACACCCCTAAGGCCGCCTAATGGCTTAAGCTGGACGGCGTGCGCTTTCAATAGGCAAAATCTAAGCGACGTCCACGTTATGGTGATTTGAGCCAACGCAGGATCGTTTCTGCTGCGCGCTGGGCGGCCGGGGGCCCGCCAACGCCGAGCCGACGAAGCGCCGCCGGAAAGGCGTCCGTCTGTTGCAGCCGCGCCGCTTCGCTGCTCAGCAGGCGAGACAGAGCTTCTGCAATCGCCGCTGGATCGCAATCTTCCTGCAGAAATTCTGGCAAAATCGGCTGATCCGCTGCGATATTGATCAGCGACACATATTCGGTTGTTGCGACGCGACGCACCCACATGGCGCTCAAAGGATGAATCTTATAGGCGACCGCCATTGGCGTGCCTTGAATAGCCAATTCTGTCGTGACCGTCCCGGATGCTGCCAGTGCGGCGTCCGCGGCGGCAAATGCGTCGAAGCGATTTTCAAATGACGCAAATACTGGATCGCCCGGCCAGTCAGCTAGAACAGCGCGCACCTCTTCTTCAACTGCTGGCGCAAGCGGCGCAACTATCCGCAAGCCCTCATGCCGCTCCATCAATAACTTTACCGTTTCCAGAAATGGCGGCGCTAGGCGACGAACCTCCCCGCGCCGACTGCCGAGCAGCACAGCAAGCAAGGGGGCGCCCCCAAGGCCGCGCTCGGCTCGGAACTTTTCACCGCTTACTTCATGTGCCTGCGCTTTTTGAAATATGGGGTGGCCGACAAAAGCAGCTTTGGCGCCGAGCCGTTTAAACCACGCCACTTCGAACTCAAACAATGTCAGTACGCCATCGAATAGCTCCTCAACGGATTGTGCGCGATGCGGACGAGACGCCCAGACCTGCGGCGCAACATATTTGAATAGTTTAACGTCTGGTGTTTGCTTGCGAATTCTTTTGGCAACGAGCCTCGAGAAGGCCCAGCCATCAATCAAAACGGCCGCGTCGATCGCTTCTCTGTCAGCAATCTGCGCCAACTCATTCGCACGCCGCAGCGCCTCCGGTAAGGCGCGCAGCGCATCGACAGGCCCCATCACAGAAAACCGGTCGATCGGGAATGCGCTTGTCATCCCTTTTGCAGCCATCAACGGCCCGCCGCATCCGACAAACGACAATCCTATCGGCGATTGAGCGCGCAGAGCCGTCATCAGTTCTGCGCCTAACGCATCGCCCGAGGGCTCAACAGCGCTTAGCAGTATTTTTGTCGATTGCGGTTTGTTTGTTGGCTCGCTCACCTGTCAAGCAGCTCATCGTCACTAAACCCGTAAACAAACAACCCAAGCTCATCAGCGAGTTTTGCGGTGGCTTTGCGGTCAATAACCAGTGCGGAACCGGCTTCAATAGCAATACCGGAAAGCTGGGCCGCATCCGCGCGATTGATCGTATCGGGCCCGATTGTCGGAAGATCTATCCGCCTTTCCTGCGCTGGCTTTGGACATTTGACCAAGACGCCGCCGGTTCCTTTCAACTGCTCAGGCAAGCCAGCACAACGCGCTAACATCGCATCAGTGCCTTCCGCCGCTTCGACAGCCAGCACTAGCCCATTGGCGACGACCGCCGCCTGGCCTACATCGAAAGGACCGAGCGCGCGAATGACAGCCGTCGCCTTTTTGATATCGTCAAAACTCGCCGCTGTGGGCGTTATCGCCCCAAGCGCGCCCTTCGGCGCCGCCAGGCCGCCCACCGTCTCTTCGGCGCCGACGACTTTAAGCCCCTCAGATTCTGCAGTTTCGACCATCAGCCGCAACAATGCACCATCGCCCCGCACCGCTGCAGCGACGGCTTTCGGCAATAATGCGGCGCCACGCCAATCGACTTTTAAGTTTGTAAAATCAGGGCGCTTGACAACGCCGGCAAAGACAACCGCATCGCACGCCTCTTCTTTCAGTATCCGGAGCATTTTTCCTGTTTCGCCAATTCCACAATCATCTCCAGGCAACTCTAAAAGAGATTTATCCGCAGCGCCGACAATACGGATAAGCCGGTAGGGCGTGTTCTGCAGCCTACATGACGCGACGATCCGCGCCGGGAGCGCTCCGCCCCCCGCGATAATGCCAAGTTTCGACCAGCTCGACATTTTTCGTTATCGCGTAGGGCTCATAAGCGAGCGAGACGCATTCTCCTGGATGAATGACACAATCTGCATGACTTCCGGATATTCACTGTAGTCATTGGCGACGGCTTCGACCCGCTGTTTTAACGTATCATCACCGAAAAATATCGCGCGATAAGCTGCCCGCAAAGCGTGGATCGTGGCCCGCGGAAGTCCACGCCGCTTCATACCAATAACATTAAGACCAACGAGCTTCGCGTGATTGCCTGCGGCTGAAGCATATGGAATGACGTCGCCCGCAACGGCGGCGCAGCCGCCAACAAATGCAAAATCACCAATGCGACTATATTGGTGGATGGCGCATAGGCCGCCCAAAAAGACGTCTCGACCTAGACTGACATGGCCGGCCAACGTTGCATTGTTTGCGAACGTTGCGTTGTCGCCAATTTGACAATCATGGGCGATATGAGCGCCAATCATGTAAAAACCGTTTTTGCCCAAACGCGTAACGCCGCCGCCCGCCTCCGTGCCAATATTCATCGTCACATGTTCGCGGATGATTGAGCTTTCGCCAATCTCTAGCTTCGTATCCTCGCCTTTATAGCCGACATGTTGCGGCGTTCCGCCGAGTGCCGCAAACGGATAAATGATCGTTCCGGCGCCGATGGTTGTCCTTGCGGAAACTGTGACATGACTAATCAGCCTGACATTGTCACCCACGACCACGTCTTTGCCAATGCAACAGAACGGTCCGATTTCGACATTTCGCCCAATCGTGGCGCCGTCTTCGACAACAGAAGTAGGATGAACCGACATTTAAACGCGCTCGCTCAAATCGACTGCGCAAGCATTGCTGAAAATTGCGCTTCAGCGACGCGTTTGCCGTCAACGCTTGCATCGCCAACAAATTTCCAAACGGGCGGACGCCGATGAAGCGTTCCAACCTTGATTCTCAATTGGTCACCCGGCACCACAGGTTTTCGAAAACGAGCTTTATCAACACCCATGAACAGAACAATTTTCCCCTCTGTATCTAGTCCCTCTGTATACCCCGTAAATGCCGCCGCAACTTGCGCCATCGCTTCGACAATCATAACGCCGGGCATGACAGGCTTTTGCGGAAAATGGCCTTGAAAAAAAGGTTCGCCATACGAAACGCTCTTAATCCCGATCGCGCTGTCTCCAGGTTTAATCTCCACAAGACGATCGATCATTAACATTGGGTATCGATGCGGCAAAAGCTGCATCAACTCATCAACTTCAAGCGTTGTCTTACCAGGTTCGAGCATCGTCATGGCTTTATCCGTTTTTATTTTTCGCGATTTTGGCGAGCACTGCCGTCTGCCTCAACCACTCCTTGACAGGGCGTGCTGGCAAACCGCCCCATTTCTCTCCGGCCGGCACGTCGCGCATTAGTCCCGATCCGGCTGCGATCTGCGCGCCATCGCCAATCGTTATATGGTCAGCCAGACCGACTTGCCCGCCCATCATGACGCCATCGCCAATCATACAACTTCCAGAAACACCGGTTTGCGCCGCCAGCACACAATTGCGCCCGATCGTGACGTTGTGACCGATTTGGACGAGATTGTCGATCTTTGTCCCCTCGCCGATCACCGTATCGTCGAGTGCGCCGCGATCAATCGCAGTATTGGCGCCGATTTCAACGTCATCGCCAATTATCACCCGGCCAAGCTGAGGTATGCGCACTAATCCGCCGGGACCTTCAACAAAGCCGAAACCGGCTTGTCCGATCCGGGCGCCAGGAAGCACTGAGACGCCTTTGCCGATGATTGCATGGGTGATGGTTACGCCCGCCCCGATGTCGGACCCATCGCCAATGACCACATTCGGACCGATCACCGCCTGCGGTCCGATACGCACATCGCTCGCTATCTCCGCGCCGGCGCCCATCACAGCGGTGGGATCAATATGAGAAGAGCGGACGCCGCCGCCCTTTGCCGCCTCGGGTATGGAGACAGCTTCACCGATCGAATGGTGGAGCCGCGCCGCCAAAAGAGCGAACGCCAAACGCGCTGAAGCAACAGCCAACACTGGAAAATCGACAGCGCGCCTCTCAAGCAAATCGAGCGATAAGATGCACAGCGCCGGATGTTTGCTTTGAAGCGCCTCCAAGGCGTCCGACTGGGTGCAATAAACTGCAGCGCCTTCTAACTGCTCTTCCTTCGCCGACGCCACACGGACCACCGACCCGGTAGACGGCCCTCCTCCGAGTGTCCCGCTGCAAGAATTGGCGATATCCTCCAGCGACACTGGCGCATTCGTTTGAAAGAACCGCGGATCAGGCATAGGCTACACCGATCATCTCCACAAACCGTTGGCCTTATTCAATAGCAAACGGCCGGCGATTGCACGCCGGCCGGTAACGCTGTTCACAAAATCCTTATCGTCAACTAGTTTTTCTTTTGCGCCGCTGCTGCTTGCTGCTGCAGTTTTGCGAGATCTACTTTTTCGACTTTGACGCTTGTGAGTTTCTTATCGAGTTCAGCAATCACTTCCTGGGTGATATCGTTATCGACCGATGCGTACATCACAGCCGACCGATCCAGCAGCAACGTAGCGCCGCGGTCCTTTACGATTTTTTCGAGGATCGGCGTCATCGCCTCAGAGATTTTGCCAATCGCCTGTTGCTGGGAAATCTGCAACTCACGAACGCGAACCTCTCTCAGAACCGGCAAATTATTCTGATCGACCGCAAGTTTCTTAGCTTTGTCCAGCCATACATCTTCCGCCATCAGATCTTTTTGTTTTTTGAGGTCTTCGCTTTCTTTGACAATTTTCTCCGCTTTGTCATTAAGCTCTTTGTTCGCTTCCTCTTCCAACTTTTGCATTTGCGGGGCCATGGACTTCCCGGCTTTCGATTGGCCAAGCACCTGAGCTTGGCTGATAATCAAAATGACGGGCTGGCTTTGCGCTGCGACTGGGCTGAGCGCCGCTGATCCGGCCACGCCGGAAACAGCAAGCGCTATCGCGCCGAAGACCGCGGATAAGTGTTTGTTCATGATACACCTCATACTTTCAAGTTCGTTGCTAAACCGTCCCCACGGCCTAAGTTAGAAATTCGTCCCCGCGCTAAATCGAAACCCTTCCGTCTGATCATAGTCTTCTTTACGCAGAATGTGAGCAAAATCAAATCGGACCGGTCCAAAAGGCGAGTCCCAGCTGACCGAAACCCCGGCAGACACCCTTAAAGCCAGGTCGTCCTGTACCGGCTCCAAAAACTCTACAGGAAGCGGTCCGTCTGGGCCATCAGGATCAAATGGCAGGAAAAACGATGGGTCGTCGTTTAGCGCTTTTGTGCTGTCGTCCACGAGCCCGACGGTCCCGAAATCCGTAAATAGCGCGGCCCGTATGCCGTATTCGTCCGGAAGCGGCAGGGGCAACAGGATCTCTGCAGATCCAATAGCATAAGCCTTACCGCCTATTGATTGACCATCAGGCCGGCCAGTATCGCTGTTGACAAAAGTCAGGTATCTCGGCCCGACGCCAGCGACTTCAAACCCTCGAAACGTCGAAGCGCCCTCAAAGAATCGGTCAGAAAGCCGGACGTCATCGCCTGCATAGCCATCAATATAACCCGCTCGCCCTTTCAGCGCGCCGACAAAGCCTCCAAATAAGGGCTTGTAGTACGCACCAGTGAATTCAGCCTGATAGTAATTTACGTCTCCGCCGAGCCCAGCAACGCCGACGCTTAATCCAGCCCTCCAGCCTCGGCTCGGCTTGATTGGGTCATCGAGCCGATTAAATGAAAGGTTGGCGCCTACAAGCGATGTCAGAAACTTTCCGCGCGACTCGCACGTCGGCGTTAGAGCATTGACCAAAAACTCGCAGAGATTTGCGGTAATGATTTGAATCTCGTTTCCGCCCGCATTTAATAGCGGCAAGCCATTCGCATCGGTGGTCAAAATTGATTCGGGGACTGCGCCAGGCGTCAATATCGATAGCGGATCATCTGTTGCGAGAAGTTGCTGCGTGGTCAGCGAATCAATCGTCACATCGTCATAGGTCAACAAATAATTGATCCCTGCACGACCATATTCAGAAATCTGAAATCCTGCATTCAGGCCACCGCCGATCCGATTTCGAACAAACCCAGATTCAATAAAGTTTGTACGCTGATTGAAAAGCGAGAAGCCAGCGGCAAGGTTACGGTCTAGGAAATAAGGCTGGGTAAATCGAATATCGACAGCCCTTGTGCGCGAGCTCGCCTGGACGCGGAACCTCAAGAACTGCCCGCGCCCCATCAGATTGCGCTCTTCAATGGACAAGTCGACGATAAAATTCTCTGTTGAAGAAACGCCAACGCCAACACTGAAAGAGCCTGTCGATTGCTCCTGAACCGTGACATCAAGCTCTGTACGATCCGGCGCCGACCCTGGTTTTTCTTCGATTTCTACTTCTCTGAAGTAACCCAGCGCCCTCACGCGCGCCTTGGAACGATCGACGAGTACGCGATTGAACGCGTCGCCCTCAGCAATCCGCACCTCGCGACGTATGACCTTATCGAGCGTTCTCGTATTTCCCTTGATATTGATTCGATCAACATAGACTCGCGGGCCTTCATTGACCTGAAAGGTTAAATCGATCGTCTTGCTCTGCGGGTGCCGCGTAAGGCGGGGATTGACGTCAACAAAAGCATAACCAGTGGCTCCGGTCGCGAAAGTGATCGACTCCACCGCTTTTTCGACTTTTTCCCCGTCAAACGTCTGGCCGGAACGAATGGGAACAAATCGTTCCAAAACTTCATCGTCGAGTTTTGCAAGCGTTGTTTTTACGTCAACTTCGCCGACTGTGTATTTTGGGCCCTCATCGACGGTGAATGTAATGAAGAACTTCTTCCTATCTGGCGTCAGTTCCGCGACCGCAGAAACGACCGTAAAATCAGCATAGCCGTTGCGCGAATAGAACTGGCGCAACAGTTCACGCTCATATTCAAGCCGATCGGGGTCGTAATTGTCATTAGATGAAAAGAAACGCCACCACCGGCTTTCCTTAGTCAGAATTTCACCGCGCAATTCGTTGTCGGTGAAAACTTCATTGCCGATGAAATTCACCTTGGCGACGCCGGTTCTTGGGCCTTCATCCATCTCATAGATGACATCAACCCGGTTTTGCTCGAGTGGCTTGACTTTCGGCGTCACCGTTGCCGCAAAGCGACCCTTGGCGCGATAAAGTTCAATAATTCTTTGTACGTCAGACTGGACTTTCGACCGTGTATAGACATTGCGCGGCGCGAGCTGAATTTCTTCAGTGATCTTGTCGTCTTTAAGCCTCTTGTTGCCCTCGAATATAACACGGTTAACAATCGGGTTTTCTCGAACATCTATGACCAGCACGCTTTCCGGGGTCATTTCAAGTTTGACGTCTGCAAAAAGCCCCGTGTTGAAAAGCGTCTTCAGGGAAAGGTCGAGCAACTCCTGCTCAGCGGGCATGCCTGCCTGAACCGGTAAGTAAGACGCAACAGTCTCCGGCTCGATGCGCTGATTTCCGCGGACGGCAATAGACTGGATGATTGGCGCTGGCGCCTGCGAGGCCACCATGCTGGTCGTCTGCGCCAAGGCGACCCGCGGCGCCCATGCGACCGCAAAAACTGCTGCAGCAAATAGAAGAGCGCTTTTCACACAGCCCCCCGACTTAATCAAACTCATGCCGACGCCCTAGCTAAATGATGCAAGAAGATTGTTGATATCGTTCCAGGTCACAAAAATCATGAGCGACGCCAAGAGAACGATGCCCACACGAAAGCCTATTGCCTGCGCCCTTACCCCTAGGGGCTTCCCGGCGATAGTCTCATAGGCGTAATACAACAGATGTCCTCCGTCGAGAACCGGCACTGGCAAAAGATTCAAAAAACCAATAGACACGGACACAACGGCGGCGAGGCTAATAAAATCCACGAGACTCACTTTGAGCTTCGTCCAGAAGCTTGGCGCTTCCTGATAGCCTGACTCGTCAAAGCCGGACATCACTGATTGTCCAGCATATTGCGCCATTTTGATGGGACCGCCGAGCTGCGCCGGGTCCTCTTTGCCTAAGATGATCTTGCCAATGAATTTGATCGTCAAACCGAGGATTCGATTGACTTCGCCGACCCCCTCCTTCAGCGCCCCCAAGAACCCAAAGGTTTCAAAACTGTAAGCATTTTCGTCGCCATAAATGCCGAGCAGCCAGCGATCGACCTTGTTCCCATAGCGGTCTTCGGACTGCACCCGACGGGGCGTCACGTCGATCCGAATTTCAGCGCCATCTCGTATGACCTGCATTCTCAGAAGGTCGCCGCCGCTTAAGATGACGATGTCGGAGAGGTCGTCGAAACGTTCGACAGTCCGTCCATTCACGGCGACGATACGGTCGCCAGGCAGGACGCCCGCCTCTTCTGCGGCCGATTCGGCCGCGATTGACCCGACAACAGGATCAAGACTTGGACGTCCGAAGGTCATAAAAAGCGCTGCAAAGATCACGATCGCGAGCAGAAAATTTGCGATCGGCCCTGCCGCAACAACCGCCGCGCGCGCCCATACGGGCTTAAAGTGAAAGCAGACTTTCCGCTCTTCTGGTGTCAGACCCTGCGAAACCTCCTCTTCGTGACCAGGCTTTGGAAATTGGGTTGTGACAGGAGCGCCTTCAGATTGCGAAGCAACCTCGGGCGAAGCTTGAGACGCTGCGTTTAAGTCCCCGAAAAATTTGACATAACCACCAAGAGGCAGCGCAGCGATGCGCCATTCCGTCCCTTTACGGTCAACCCACCGCAAAAGCGGTTTGCCAAAACCGATGGAGAATACGTCGACCTTGATGCCGAAAAGACGCGCCACAGAGAAGTGACCATATTCATGGACGAACACGATCAACATCAACAAAACGAGGAATGCGAGGATTGTTATTGGCAGAATAAGCAAGGATTCAAGCGCCATATCAGTAAGCAACCTCTAGTCTCTTGTTATTCTGCGATCTTCACGCCGCAGCGCGCGCAACCACCGCCTCTTCCGCCAGTCTACGCGCTTCAGCGTCTGCAGCAATGGCCTCTTCAAGCGTCGTCAGCACCGCATTAGTTTTATGACGGCTCGCAACCTCAAGTACCTGCTCGGTAATCGCAGCAATATCAAGAAATTTGATCCGATCGCTCAGGAACGCCGCAACCCCCACTTCGTTCGCAGCGTTCAACATCCCCGGCATGGCGCCGCCCCCCGCCACTGCCTCTCGGGCAAGGCGAATTGCCGGAAAACGTTCAATATCAGGTGCTTCGAACGTTAATTTGCCAGTTTCTACGAGGTCCAATTTCGCGCTTGGGCTGGGCGTTCGGTCTGGCCAAGCCAGCGTTGAGGCGATTGGCGTGCGCATATCCGGCGAACCGAGCTGCGCCAGCACCGAACCATCAACGTACTCAACCATTGAATGAATCACAGATTGGGGATGCACCAATATGTCGATGTGCTTGTGGTCGATCGGAAAGATGTGCGCCGCCTCGATCAGTTCCAATCCCTTGTTCATCATGGTCGCAGAATCAACGGAGATCTTTGCGCCCATGGACCAATTTGGGTGCGCAACCGCTTGCGCCGGCGTCGCCGCCGCCATGTCGTCCTCAGACCACGTGCGGAACGGGCCGCCCGAAGCGGTAAGGATCAATTTTGAAATCCGGTGCGGACGGTCAAAATCGAAAACTTGAAAGATCGCATTGTGTTCGCTGTCCACCGGCAGTAAAGCGCCGCCTGCTTCGCGGATGGCGGCGGTGACCACATCGCCGGCGCATACCAGGCATTCTTTGTTAGCAAGCGCAATATCCGCGCCACGCTTCGCTGCCGTCAGGGTTGGCTGCAAACCGGCCGCACCGACAATCGCCGCCATCACCCAATCAGCGTTACGGGCGGCGGCGTCGATCACGGCCTCCTCACCAGCTCCAGTCTCAACGTCTAAATCTCCAGTCGCGTCAACGAGATCCTGTTTCAGTCCCGCATCAGCAATCGCCACATATTTCGGTCTGAATTTACGGGCTTGTTCGGCAAGCTTAGCGACGTTGCGGTTGGCCGTGAGCGCTTCGATCTCGAACGCGGTCTCACCCTTCGCCGCCGCATATTCAAGCAGGCTGAGCGTCGACTCGCCGATTGAACCAGTAGACCCCAAGATGGTGATGCGCCGCATGACGCCATCAGGCTTTGCCATTGCTTCCCTACCCCTGCAGTCCAGCCGCTATCTTATAGACGAACAGCACCGACGTCATCGCTGTCGTGGCAAAAATCATCCCATCCATCCGGTCTAGTGCTCCGCCATGGCCAGGAATAAAGCCGCTTATATCCTTGACGCCAAACCGGCGCTTAAATGCTGACTCTGCCATGTCGCCGAGCACCGAGGCGCCGCCAAGGCTCCCTCCCACCAAAAGCGACGGGACGATTGCGCCGCCGACAAAAAATTGTGCGACAGCTGCGCCTGCAACTCCGCCAGCCAACACCCCGCCTAAAATACCCGCCCAGGTTTTGGCCGGCGACAAAACCGGATTGACTTTGGGGCCGCCGACCAGCTTGCCAAATGTGTAGGCGCCAATATCGCCGGCCCACACCACGACAAAGAGGAGATAAGTGAGCGCTTTTCCATTCGGCGCATCAAACCGCAGCCAAAGGAGCGCTAACGCAGGCGCTATAATGTAAACCGCTGCAAAGGCCGGCCAAGCTGCGCCGGGACCATTCCGACGCGCCGCGAGATAGCTTGCCGCGCCGCCAGCGGCACAGATACCAAAGGCGATCTCATAGTATCCGGAAGCGGCGGCAAAAAGCGCTGCGGCGGCGGCAATCGCTAGCACGTAAAATGCAGCGCTGAACTCACGTCGCTCCACCATCCGCGTCCACTCGAAAATCATGACGATGCTGGCGAACGCCACGACGCTTGCAAAAAAGCGTCCTCCAAAATACACGGCGGCAATCACGATGGGAACGAGAATAAGGGATGATATGATCCGCAGCGTGATCGAATCTGTTGACGCCTTTCCAGCGTCAACTGCATTATCAGCCTTGCCCATCAATGCCTATCCCGGCGCGACGTTGACGCCGCCATATCGACGGTCTCGACCGCAATATTCATCAATTGCAGCGGCAAATGTTTCAGCAGTAAAGTCTGGCCACAGCACATCAAGAAAAACAAACTCCGCATACGCAGCCTGCCATAACAGAAAGTTGCTTATGCGCTTTTCTCCGCTAGTGCGAATAACAAGGTCCGGATCAGGCACGCCATTCGTGTCAAGATAATCACTGAGACTGCCTTCGTTGATAGCCTTTGACTCTTGACGACCCGCCTTGACATCCAACGCAATGGCGCGCGCCGCCCGCACGAGTTCGTCGCGACCGCCGTAGTTGAATGCAATTTGCAGAATAAATTTGTCGTTGTTTTTGGTTTCGCTCTCAGCGCGCCTGACGAGCGCTTTCAATTCAGAATCGAGATTATCGCGATCGCCAATCACCTTAACCTTCACGCCCTCCTGTTTGAGACGCGGCAGATCGTCAATGATGAATTGCTTCAGTAAGCCCATGAGGTCGCGCACTTCGCCCGCCGGGCGTCTCCAATTTTCAGTTGAGAAGCTGTAAAGCGTCAAATAGGTGAGCTGCAGATCGCGCGCTGCTTCCACTGCTCGGCGGGCTGCTTCAACACCCTGCCGATGACCAGCGCTGCGAGGCAGCCCGCGACGCGCCGCCCAGCGGCCGTTGCCATCCATGACAATGGCAACATGCTTTGGCGGGTCTTTTTCGCCCGTCTCCGTCGCAGGCCGGTCATGCGATGCAACTGTTGCATTCACAGCGTCGCCTCCATCGCTGAGAACGCAGCCTGCAAGCCTTCTATCGGCGTATCAACATGGATCACATAAACCGTCAACGGACTAAACCTGCATGATCTCTTCTTCTTTAGCAGCCAGGGAGTCATCAACGGCCTTGACCATTTCATCGGTGAGTTTTTGAACGTCTTCGGACTGTTTTTTCTGCTCGTCCTCGCTGACGCCGTCCGCTTTCTTGATGGCTTCCATACCCTCGCGCCGAACATTTCGGATGGCGATCTTGGCCTGTTCGGCATATTTGCCTGCTACTTTCGCCAGTTCCTTGCGTCGCTCTTCAGTAAGGGACGGCACAGGCACTCGCACATTTTGACCATCCACCACTGGATTGATGCCGAGGCCGCTTTCGCGAATGGCTTTTTCAACTGCGCCGACAAGGCCTTTATCCCAGACTTGAATTGTGATCATGCGCGGCTCGGGCACGCCGATCGTGCCAACCTGGTTCATCGGCATTTTTGATCCGTAGGCATCGACGTCGATCGGTTCAACAAGACTGGCGCTGGCGCGTCCGGTGCGCAGTCCCGAAAACTCGGATTTCAGCGCCGAAATAGCGCCTTCCATGCGCTTGCGCAGGTCTTTGAGATTAGCGCTTTGCGTGCTCATGGCCAATGTCTCCTGATAGCCTTGTGAACTGATAATAGGGCGTTTTCCCGGCGTGGTCACAGCTTTTTTGCGGCCGTGCGCCAGTTCGCGCTAATTGTCCGAAATAAGGGTTGAAGGCCCTTTGCCTGTAAGCGCCCCAACGATCCCGCCCGCACGGCCTATGGGAAAGACCAGGATCGGGATGCCGCTTTCACGCGTCAATGAGATGGCGGCCTGGTCCATGACCTTCAAGTCCCGCGACAGCACTTCGTGATAGCTTAGTTTATCAAATCGCTCAGCTTTGGGGTCGAGTTTTGGGTCGGCCGAATAGACGCCGTCGACCTGCGTTCCCTTCAGCAAAGCATCGCAGCCCATTTCTGCAGCACGGAGCGCAGCCGCCGTATCGGTGGTGAAGAATGGATTGCCAGTGCCCGCGGCAAAAATGACCACACGGCCCTTTTCAATGTGTCGGAGAGCTCGGCGGCGAATGTAAGGCTCACAAATCGCCGTCATTTCAATTGCTGAAAGGACGCGCGTGTAGAGGCCGATACTTTCGAGCGCATTTTGAACGGCGAGCGCGTTCATCACTGTGGCAAGCATGCCCATATAGTCGGCGCTGGCCCGTTCCATGCCCCTAGCGGCTGGAGAAACACCCCTAAATATGTTGCCGCCACCGATAACGAGGCCAATGTCGACGCCCAGCTCTTTGGCGTCTTTGATCTCCCGGGCGATGCGGCCAACGGTTTCAATATCAATGCCGTACTGGCCCTCGCCCATGAGCGCCTCGCCAGAAATCTTCAACAGAACCCGGCTGAACTTCGCATCAGATGATTTGGCGGTTGCGGAGGCGTCTGTCATCGCAGCTCGTTATTGTTGCTCGCGCCGCACCTTAGGGCGTCCTCACAAAAAGGAAACACCGTGGTTCCGCAATTATGCAGGCTCAATGAAACTGCACCGCAGCAAAGACGCGCAATTCAATTCAGAAGGAAGCTCAAGAACCCAGATTACCGGCCGCCGCCTTATCTGCGACGCCCGATAATCTTTATATCCCAGCACGAAGCGTCCCTGCTCACGACCAGGACACTGCTATCTAGTCCTCGTCCTCGTTCTTTTCGACGCCCTCGCCCAATTCAAGGCGGATGAACTTGATCAGCTCGACGGGTGCTCCAACATCGCCTTTGGCGTTTTCCAAAACCTTGGCGATCTTGGTCTCCCCATCGATGACGAAGAGTTGTTCGAGAAGCACCGCTTCTTCGTAGAATTTCCGTAACCGGCCCTCGACCATTTTCTCGATAATGTTCTCAGGCTTGCCGGATGCGCGTGCTTGCTCCGCCAGAACGTTCTTTTCCCTAGCAACAACGTCTGCGTCGAGGTCTTCCACGCGCGCCGCCAAGGGACGCGCCGCTGCAACATGCATAGCGATCTGCTTGCCCAGCGCGCGCAGTTTTTCTTTGTCGCCTGTGGATTTCAACCCGACAAGAACGCCAATCTTACCGGCGCCGTCGCTTACCTGTCCATGAACATAACTGGCGACAACGCCCTCATCGACCTTAACGCCGTCGGCGCGGCGCAGAGCCATGTTCTCGCCAATTTTACCGACCATCTCGGCAATATGTTCATCAACGGACTTACCTGCGCCAGGAAACGTTTCTGTACGAAGTTGTTCCAGATCGCCAGCGACGCTGATAGCAGTTTGCGCAACATCAGAGACCATCTTCTGGAAAATCTCATTCCGCGCCACAAAGTCTGTCTCGGAGTTTACTTCGACAACAACGCCGCAGGCGCCGCTTGCGTCATCTTCAATCGCTATCGCAACAAGGCCCTCAGCCGCCGTTCGGCCTGCTTTTTTGGCCGCTTTCGCTAGGCCTTTTTTGCGAAGCCAATCGACCGAAGCATCCATATCGCCATTGTTTTCGTTGAGTGCAGTTTTGCAGTCCATCATACCTGCGCCGGTTTTTTCGCGCAGTTCTTTTACCATTGCCGCTGTAACGCCAGCCATTCGATCACTCCTTAGTTATCCAACACGACCGGCGACAGGGTCGCTCGGACGATAACTTGGAAATTGTGTACGTATGCACCCTGCATATCTTCGACGCATAACAATGTTGCGACATAAAAAGTCTATCGCGCCGATTAAGCCTGTGCTGCTGTTTCCACTGGCGCTGCGACTTCCTCAGACGCCTCACTTGCCGAAGGTTCAGCCGCTGCTTCAGAAGGCTGCTCAGCTCCGGCAGGAGGCTCTTTCGAGGTAGCGTCGTCAACCACCGCGGGCTCGGCCGGCGCCTCATCAAACGCGCCAATATCAACGCCCAGCGCCGCCTGGCTTTCGCCAATGCCATCGATCACCGCATCTGCAATCAAATTACAGTAAAGCGCAATCGCGCGCGATGCATCGTCATTACCCGGAATAACATAATCGATGTTATCGGGGCTACAATTGGTATCGACTACGGCCACAACAGGAATGCCCAGCTTTTTCGCCTCCTTAATGGCAATCGCTTCCTTTTTTACGTCAATGACAAACATGATGTCCGGAAGTCCGCCCATTTCCCGGATGCCGCCAAGCGAAGCGTCGAGTTTTTTCTTTTCGTTGGTGAGCTGCAATTGTTCCTTTTTTGTCAATCCCATTCCACCGCCTGCGAGAAGTTCTTCCATCTCCTTTAGGCGACGGATGGAGTTGGAAATTGTTTCCCAGTTCGTCAGCGTTCCGCCGAGCCAGCGAACATTCATGTAATATTGCGCGCACCGGGTCGCCGCCTCTGATACGGGTTGCTGCGCCTGTCGTTTCGTGCCGACAAACAAGACGCGCCCGCCGCCGGCGACAACGTCGCGGACTTTTACGAGCGCTTGGTGTAAAAGCGGCACCGTTTGCGAAAGATCGACAATATGAATGCCGTTGCGGTCCCCGAAGATGTAAGATTTCATCTTCGGATCCCAACGATGGGTTTGATGTCCGAAATGCACGCCAGCTTCCAGAAGCTGGCGCATAGAAAATTCTGGCAGCGCCATCTGCATAAACTCCTTCAGTTTTTCCGCCGCGGCGCCTGGAAACGGGAACGGCTCAAGTCAAGCCCTAACCCGCCACTGAGGATGGCGCGCGTGTGAGATAGCGGGCCCTATACGCGTTCTTTCGCAAGCGTGCAACCGCTTATCGGCCCGCTGCAAAACGAGGCTTAAAACAAGCTGATACGCCTTGGGAACGTTGTTTCAAATGAGCTCGACATCGCTGACGCCAGCCACCCCCTTCAAGGCGCCGCGCATCGCAGGGGTGCAAGAGGCTCCCTCGGGGAGCGTGATCTCTACTTCCCGACCGGTTTCAGGCAGCCGGAGCTCAATCACGACCTTGCCGCTTTCCCGCGGTGAAGGCGGCTTTGCCGCCGCTAAATGCCGTTTAACGCCTTGAAGCGCCTCGGGCGCACTCACCAGAACGCGAAGCTGAGAGGCCGCAGCAGCGGCAGCATCGTCAAGCGGACGAACACCTTCGCAAGTAAAGCGTGTTTCGCCATCACGATCCTCAGCGACAACCGACATTAAGATCAAAGATCCAACTTCCAACAAATCCCGAGATTTGGTCAAGGTTTCAGAGAAAACCGTAATCTCGAACTCACCGGTTGCGTCAGACACTTCCACCCACGCAAACGGATTGCCGGTCTTCGACCGCCGCATTCGTACAGACCGCACCGCGCCCGCCATTTGAAAACCGGCGCGACCTGACGATTTAGCGCGATCAATAGCGTCAACATAGGACACGGCGTTCAATCGCGTAAGCTCGCGCTCGTAATCGTCCAGGGGGTGACCGCTAAAATAGAAGCCCAGCGCCGCCCGCTCCTCGTCAAGCAATGTCTGCGGCGTCCATTCGTCAAGCACCGGCAATTTTGGCTTGGCGAGCACCGGCGCTGTCTCCAAGTCAAACAGACCCGCCTGATTGCTGCTTCGGTCCTCAAAGGCCTGCGCCGACGCACGCACAAGCAAATCAACGCTCGCTAGGGCCTGCGCCCGCGAGGCGCAAAGACCGTCAAAAGCCCCGACACGGGCAAGATTTTCGAGCGCTCTTTTTCCAATAGATTTAAGCTCGATGCGCTCGGCAAAATCAAAAATATCCTCGAAGGGACCATCAGCCTCTCGCGCAGCGGAAATCTGCGCCATCGCCGCTTCGCCTACATTCTTCACCGCCGATAGCGCGTAAACGATGGCGCCTTCATTCACGGAAAAGTCCGCCTGCGAGGCGTTCACATGCGGCGGGCGCACCTCAACGCCCGTTCTACGCGCTTCCTTCAGGAACACGGCTAGCTTGTCTGTATTGGTTCGATCAAGAGACATAGACGCAGCAAGGAACTCAGCCGGGTGGTTCGCCTTCAGCCACGCTGTTTGATAAGCTATATAGGCGTAGGCGGCGGCGTGCGATTTGTTAAATCCGTACCCGGCGAATTTCTGAACAAGATCGAAAATCGAGGATGCCTTGGCGGGCTCGACGCCGTTAGCCTCCGCGCCCTCCACAAACCGTTTGCGCTGCCGATCCATTTCCTCCTTTTTCTTCTTGCCCATTGCCCTGCGCAGCAAATCTGCTTCACCAAGCGAATAGCCGGAGAGAATTTGCGCAATTTGCATCACCTGTTCCTGGTAGATGATGACGCCATAGGTTTCCTGGAGAACATCCTTCAGCTTTGGGTGAAGATAATCGGGCGCTGCACGGCCCTGCTTGCGATCAATATAAGTTGGAATATTTTCCATTGGACCCGGGCGATACAAAGATACCAGCGCGATGATATCTTCGAGCGAATCCGGCTTCATCGACCGCAACGTTGAGCGCATCCCAGCGCTTTCGAGCTGAAACACGCCAACCGCTTGGCCTTCGCCAAGCATCTCAAATGTGGTCGAGTCGCTTATTGGAATCTGGTCGATATCCAGATCCTCGCCGCGCGTCTTAACGAACTGAACCGCGCGCTCAATAACTGTGAGGGTTTTCAGTCCAAGAAAATCGAACTTTACGAGACCGGCCGGTTCAACCCACTTCATATTAAACTGCGTTGCAGGCATATCAGAGCGTGGATCGCGGTAAAGCGGCACGAGTTCGTGAAGCGGGCGATCGCCAATGACCACGCCAGCGGCATGGGTTGACGCGTGGCGATAAAGCCCTTCCAGCTTCAAGGCCTTTTCCAACAGAGCCGCCACAGCGTCATCTTCGCTACGCATTTCCTCAAGCCGCGGCTCAGTCTTCAACGCCTCGCCAAGCGTGACTGGGTTGGCGGGATTGTTCGGAACAAGCTTGCAAATCCGGTCAACCTGCCCGAATGGCATATTTAAGACGCGACCGACATCGCGCAGAACGGCCCGCGCCTGCAGCTTTCCGAAAGTGATGATCTGCGCAACACGATCACGTCCGTATTTTTCCTGCACATAACGGATCACTTCATCGCGTCGCTCCTGACAGAAATCGATGTCGAAATCCGGCATCGACACCCGCTCCGGGTTTAGGAAGCGCTCAAATAGAAGACCGAACCGCAACGGATCGAGATCTGTAATCGTCAGCGCCCAGGCGACAACGGACCCGGCGCCGGAGCCACGCCCAGGGCCAACCGGAATACCTTCTGCTTTTGACCATTTGATAAAATCGGAAACGATCAGAAAATAACCCGGAAACCCCATGTCGTTAATGATGGTAAGTTCCCGTTTTAGCCGCTTCCAATACTTATCTTCCGGCGCTGCAAGCTCAATCGTTCGCAATCGTTTCTTCAGCCCTTCGCGAGCCTGACGGTCCAATTCCATCGCCTCAGCGGCAATCGCTTCACTCCCATCAGCAACTACGCCGTCTACAAAACGCGGCAGGATGGGATCGTGAAACCGTGGTCGGAAAGCACAACGGCGCGCAATTTCCACTGAACTTTCGATAGCCTCTGGCAGATCGGCAAATAAGACGGACATTTCCTCGCCAGTCTTAAAACAATGCGCGGGCGTCACTTTTCGCCGGTCGTCTTGATGAACATATGCGCCATCCGCAATACACATCAGCGCGTCGTGCGCTTCAAAATCATCCGGCGCCGGAAAAAACGGCTCGTTCGTTGCGACCAGCGGCAACGCCAATTCGTAAGCAAGCTCGACAAGCGCTGCTTCTGCTGTCGCCACGCGCTGATTTTCACAACGTTGCAGCTCCACATAGAGCCGATCTGGAAAAAGCGCCCGCAAGGCTTCGAGGCCCGCTTTCGCCTCCGCCAGTCGCCCTTCCCGCAGCGCTACGTCAATCGGTCCGTCAAACCCGCCAGTCAGGCAAATGAGGCCGTCACTGGCGCCTTCCAGCCGAGAAAGCTCGCTGCAGGCGCCGTCTTCTGTCGCCGACTGCAAAAACGCCTCACTGGTGAGTTTAAGAAGGTTTTTGTAACCCGCCTCCGATTGCGCCAGCAGCACCAGGTTCGGGGGCCGAGCGCCACGCGCCAATGTCAGCCCGAAATCCTCGGTCGCAAAGGATTGCTGTATTCCAATGATCGGCTGAATCCCTGCAGAGGCGAGCGTTGTGGATATTTCAAGGGCGCCGAACAGATTGTTCGTATCGGTCACTGCGACGGCCGGCATCCCAGCGGCAAGGCACAAATCCTTAAGGGTCGATACTGGTATTGCGCCTTCTGAAAGCGAATACGCCGAATGCACATGCAGATGGATAAAGGGCGTCTTCATGTGAAGGCTCTCCTGATGGCCAGACGACGGAACAAAGAGACGATTAGGCCCCGAGAAGCGCGCCCCACATTTGGGCAGCGCCGATAATCACAATAAGTACGCCGAGTCCAACGACGTCTCGCAAGCCTTCATTTTCCATATGTCTATCTCCCATTCTGGCAGCTGGAGTGTTAACGTTGTTCATCTTTTGTTCTATATTCTCTTTTTGTTCTCATGTCCAGCGCTTGGTGATCAAAATCCGAATCAAATTCGAGCCACAAAGTCGTTTCGCTTGTACTGAGGCCGGCGACATGCGTAGTCTCGGCGACAGTTAATTCCGCCTGCGCGAAGCAAGGTGTTAGAACAAAGGGGTTTTGGGCATGAGAAAATCGATCCGCCGCTTGTGTAGCAGCGTTGCCGCTGCGTCCGCCGTCGTCATGGGCGTGTCGCACGCGCAGAACGGGCCCATAACCCAAAGCGAAGAAGTAATTTCTAATCCCGGCGATCTCGTCGCAAATTTTGACGCCGCCAATATTGGTCCGGTCTTAAGCGAACTAGGTGTTGCGTGGGAACAACGAACTGATGATCAGGGCCGTCCGTTTATCGCCGCGACGGCCAATAACGAATTCTATTTCAATATAATCCCAACTGCCTGCCTTGGTCCTAACAATACCGGCTGTGTCGGATTGAACGTGCTCGGATTGTTCATTGGTCCAAGCCCGAACCTGCAGACAGTCTCTGCTTTCAATCAAAAGTACTTTTTCACCAGCGCCGGTGTCCTGTCTGATGGGTCTGGCGCCTATTTGAGTCGGTATGAGATTGCCGACTATGGCATCCCTCGCGGTAACTTCGTTTCAAGCCTTGGAAGCTTTCTATATCTCGCAAATGAATTTCAGGCTGAAATACATTCCGCAACAAGGACCGTCAGCCTTGAAGGGTTTGCTGATGACATGGCGTCAGACGCTCTAAACCGTCGCGCAAGTGAGAAAATGGGCGCACATATTCAATCGCCAAACACAGCGAGCGCCAAACACCGGGCCGGTTTTGAAGAAACGCCATTGCTCATTCGCGAACTCGTCGCGTCGGACCAGGCGGCGCGCAATAAGATTCAGAACAAAGTCGGCAATTAGCGGGCCGCGTAGCGACGTTAAGCGCTATCTTCGTCGTTTAGCTTCGTACATGGCGGCGTCGGCATGCTGCATGGCCTCGCCAGCAGAAACGCCGTCTCTGATTTCAGCGACGCCGACGGATATTGTCGTCACCAATTCTCCGCCGCTCCATTTCGCCGGCGTTAATCGAACAAGCTCAACAAGGTCTTGCGCCTTTTTTTCTGCTGTTCGTTTATCGGCTTGTGCGAGGATAACACCAAACTCGTCGCCGCCGAGACGCCCGACAATATCCGTCTGACGCGTATTCGCCGAAAGCACCGCTGCAACATGCGCAAGCGCTGCATCACCAGCCGGATGCCCATTTACATCATTAACACGCTTTAGATCATTAAGGTCCACAAACACTAAAGACGCCTTCACCCCATAACGCTCAATCATAGCCAGCATGCGCTCCAGCTCGCGCACAAAGGCGCGCCGGTTCAATATGTCGAGCAAGGGATCCCGATCGGCCAGCCTCTTAATTTCGGCCATTTGTGCTTTGGCGGCGCTGATTTCGGCGCGCAGCTGCTGCACTTCGGCCATGAGCGACATCAGCGCCTCGCGCACGCGCGGCGTCAATTCATGCTCTGGGATGCCAGCCAGCACTGTTTCAACTGCTGGAGCAGTGGATTGCGCTTTCTGTTCGGCGACTATTTTTGTCGATTTCTCAACCCTTCGCGCCTGCCCCGATTTCGAAGCGTCTGTAATCTTCATGATGGCGCCTATGCCTTGTTAGCCCCCTCCCCGCGGCGCGCATAATGACGAGGATTCTGCAAGAGTCGAGTTCGCAGGCGGGAGATTCGGCATAGCAGGCCGAAAGGACAGCATCTCGCGCGATTTCCAAGCGAAGTAAGCATCGCCGATCAGATTTTCTGAAGCTGCCGCCAGCCGTCCTTTTTCGTGTTCACAATTCAGCGCGCTGGGCGCTCGCTTTACCGCTTCACCCTTGTGACAAACGTCGCGGCGCCTAACTGTGGCAATGCGGATACGGTCGCGCCACGTCCCCTTCTGACGCGCGGCCAGCTCCCGCGTCCGGTGAGAGGAGGCGTCCGTCCTCGCGCCCCCGTCTGTAAGACTGGCGCCTCCTCGTCCCTGACTTTTCGGCTGATTTAAAACCGCTAGATCAACGGCCGAGAGCGACATCTGTAAAACTCGCAGCATAGGCGAGGAGCGCTTCTAACCCGGCGACGCTCAGAAACTCGTCATTAGGCTCACTGTCCTCGGCGACATAATTCACGGTGCAAGCATCCGCTTCTGTCATCGCAGACAGTAATGCTACAGCTTGAGGACCGGAGTAAGCATACACGCCACCGCCGTTAGAAGAAACAATTCCTCGTACAGCATAATCACCGCAAGCCACTGCATAATCCGATTGTGGAGACAACGCGCGCGCCGGAACGAAATCAATAGAAGTGATTGCGTCGTCAAACCCAGCCGGAAGGTCTTCGGAGTAATCTCGCCAGACTTTTACCCGAACACCGCCGTTTGCAATTGCATAGTGAGCCTTATTCCCAATAGGTTTTGACGCCATCGGCTCTAACGAACACCATCGGCGACCTTCCGCCGAGCCGCGCAGTTGCGTCGTACACGCAATATGCCAATCGCCAGCGTAGCCATATTCGGTCTCATAGGTGTTCTCATCACCGATTTGATGTTTTGCGTAGATGGCGACTTCAGCGTGCGCCACAGTTACAGCAAACACAAGGCTCATGACCACAACATAGGCTAGGATCAGCAAACGCATAGAAAGCCTCCAAAGTAAGACGGCATTGAAGGCTTTTGTAATGTGAGTCGTTTGGCATTTGATCTGACGCGTAAGGTCCAGAAAATGCTCTATCTTTCGGAATTCGCCAGCATCGTCCGTACGCGCCCGAGCGCCATCAGTGGAAAGTAATGGCGATAAAGGTTGTAGTTGATCATGAAAGCGCGAGAAAGTTCCGTCCCCTGTTTGAGACGCTCTTCAAGTAAAGGGTCGCCAAGTTTGATGGTCGCGCCGACGCCATAACCTGGAAACCCGGTTCCAGTGTATTCCGGTTCGTCCCATGTGCCGCCTCGCTGATTTTCCAAGAGAAACTGCACGCCTCGGGCGATTGCGCCTTCGTGCTCCGGAACCGCTGCGGCTGCAAGCCCCATGAGCGCCCAACCGGTTTGAGAGGCTGTAGATTTGCCCGCCCCCTTTAGTTTGACATCCATATAGGACGCACAACTTTCTCCCCAACCGCCGTCGTCATTTTGGTAAGACACGAGCCAGTTCGCAGCCTTAGTGACATAGGGCTGACGCATATCCTCGCCGATGGCTTCTAACGCAGGCAATACCGCGCCGGTTCCATAGATGTAATTGACGCCCCAACGGCCGAACCAAGCGCCGTCATCTTCCTGTTCTGACTTCAGGTAAGCAATGGCCTTCGCAACCTTGGGATGGTCCTTGGAGAAACCTAGCTTGCCGAAAGCCTCCACAATATGTGCGGTTACATCGACTGACGGCGGATCGAGTGCTTCGCCAAAATCACAAAATGGGATTTTTGTGAGGTAGGTTTTGTCATTGTCCTTGTCGAAAGCGCCCCAACCGCCGCCTTTGCATTGCATGCCGAATAGCCAGTTCACGCCGCGCTCGATCGCTCTCTCAATGCCGCGTTCTTTCCACTTTGGGTCGTTGCGAAATTGCGACAAGACAATCAGGGCAACGGCAGTATCATCTGTGTCAGGATAATAGTAGTTTTTGTATTCGAAGGCCCAACCACCCGGCTCGACGCCCTTGACCTTTTCGCTCCAGTCGCCAGGGCGCAAGACCTGCTGATCAAGCACCCACTGCACAGCCGCTTCAGCAGATTCCCGGTGTTTGTCGGTCAAATCAGCGTCGTCGAACGCAAGTAGCGTCAACACCGTATCCCAAACGGGCGACGTGGAAGCCTGGATCCAGGTCGCGCTCTCAACATCGTCACGCCAACGCGGATCGTCTAGCGCGCCAAGGCCTTTTTCAAGCACCGCGTGATCAAGCGCATAGCCCTCGTTGTAGAGCGCCATTAATGAATATATCCAAGGCGGCTGGATTCCACCCCATACGCCGTCCGCGTCTTGATGGCGGATAATCCATTCAAGCGCAGTCTTCACCGCTCCCTCTCGAAACGGGGTCAGTCCTACAGATTGGCCGGCATGGAGGAGCTTGTCGGTGACGCGGAAAAACCCGTCCCAGAAATCCGCGCCAAGCTTCGGCGGCAATTCATAATCGAATGCGCCCCGCCCTTCCGGAAATAACTCATCAAGTCTAGATTCCGGCGGCAACGGCCTGCTGGGTCGCCGCGCCGACAATACAGCTATTGGCATCAACGTTGCGCGCGCCCACTGTGCAAAGTTGTAAATCGAAAAGGGGAACCAGTTCGGGAAGTAAATCACTTCAGGCGGAATGTTGGGCGTTTTGGTCCAGGGCCATTCGCCGATCAGCGCCAACCAATAGCGCGTAAAGACGCGGATATTCTTCAAGCCGCCTTTTGACGCTATCCACGCGCGCGCTTTTTGAAGCGCCGGATCTTCAGTCCCCACACCCATTGAACGAAGCGCTGCGTAAGCCTCGACAGTCGTGTTGATATCGCCGGCAGGTGCATCGTGATAGATTTCCCATGATCCATCTTCACGCTGTGTCTGTCGTAAGCTTTCAGCGAGGCGCGGCCGCAAGTGATGGTCTTCAAGGCCAAGGAACCACAGCGCCAACATCCATTGCGCTTCCATACAGGCGTTGGATTCAAGGCGACCGACCCAGTACCCTTCCGGCTTTTGACGCGCAGCGATCCAGCCTCCCGCCGCATCGATCGCATGGGAAAGCTGCGTTTCGAAGTTGCTGTTTTTTGTCGCTCGTGGGTGCGCTTGCGACTCGTCAAGCATGTGGGCCCCTTCCCCAACCTATCGCTCAGGATCACATTGACGGCTATATAGAACGGCGTCACCTGTCGCACCAGAGACATCGGGGTACAGCAGGAGCGACC
The DNA here is from genome assembly GCA_028285645.1 of Hyphococcus sp. Classification (GTDB taxonomy): domain Bacteria; phylum Pseudomonadota; class Alphaproteobacteria; order Caulobacterales; family Parvularculaceae; genus Hyphococcus. Next base: position 2,180 of record JANQOV010000089.1, on the reverse strand, counting down.
AACCGCGCATCAGCCACGATGCATCAATACGAGCTCCTCGCCGTCATACTCGCCACCCGTTGTATAGCGAAATCCACATTTTTCAGCGACCCGGATCGACGCTGAGTTGCGATGTTCAATGATGCAGGACATCCGCTTGCCGGAGAAATGACGGTCACCCCAGTCAATGGCGGCAAGCGCCGCTTCGGTGGCGAATCCCCGGCCATGAGCAGAAGTGCATAACACCCATCCCATTTCTGGTTCCCCCCTAATCAGCGGCTTCATGGCGCGTTTGAACTCGCCAAATCCGACTTCGCCGATAAGGGGGCCGCCTTTTTCCTCAACCGCCCAATAGCCGAAACCCATGACCGGCCAATGCCCGATTGATCGCAGAAATTTGGTCCAGGTTTCTTCTTCACTGCGCGGTTTGCCGCCGATATATCGCGTCACCGCTGGATCGGCCCACATATCCCGGAAAAACTCGAAGTCTTCCAGTTGGTGACCGCGCAGCCGTAACCGGTCAGTTTCAATGACTGGAACCTGAAAGGCGCTCATGTAGATCATTCAGCTTTTGTTTCAGTGATGTACTTATCGATGCGTGCACGCAGCATCTCAAGGGGCAAGCCGCCGCCAACAAGAACAGCGTCATGGAACTCCCTAATATCGAATTTGGGCCCGAGTTCTCTTTCCGCCTTCGCGCGCAGCTCCCAAATCGTCAGTTCGCCCATCTTATAAGCGAGCGCCTGACCAGGCCATGAAATGTACCGATCAACCTCGGTCTGCACATTGTGCAGGGACAACGCCGTGTTGGAAGCGAGGTAATCAATCGCCTGTTCCCGCGTCCAGCCTTTGGCGTGCAGCCCCGTGTCGATAACCAGTCGGCACGCGCGCCACATTTCATAGGACAAACGTCCGAAATGATCATATGGCGTTTGATAAACGCCCATTTCAACGCCTAGCTTTTCGGAATAAAGTCCCCACCCTTCGCCAAAGGCATGCGGATAAAACTGCTTCCGAAATTCAGGCGCGTCTTTGATCTCAAGTGCAAGCGCAATCTGGAAATGATGACCGGGCACCGCTTCATGTAACGACAAAGCCGTAAGGGAGTAGAGCGGACGCTTGTCCAATGCATAGGTGTTGACCCAATATTGTCCGCCACGAGCGGCGCCCAATGGCGCGCCCACATAACGACCAGTCGTATAGTTCGGCGCTAGCTCAGCGGGAACAGGCTCTACAGAATACGGTTGTCGCGGCATCGTGTTGAAATAGCCCGGAAGCCGTCCGTCTATGTCTTTGGAAATCCAAGCCGCGCGCTCAAGCAACGCATCCGCCGACTTCGCATAGAATTGTTCATCGGTCCTGAGAAACTCAACAAACGCATCAAACCCGCCATTGAAATCCGTTCGCGCGATGACAGCATCCATTTCCTTTCGAATGCGTGCAACTTCTTTCAAACCGAGCTTATGAACCTCTTCAGGTGTCGCATCATCCAGTGTTGTGTAATACCGAACAAGTGCAGCGTAATATTCCTCACCGTTGGGCAAATCGCTTGCACCCATGGTCTGCCTGGCGTTTGGAATGTACTCATCCTGCATAAACTGCAGCGCGCGCGCGAACGCCGGTATGACGTCATCAGCAAGGACTGCGCGCGCCTGACGGCGAAGCGCTGTCTGGCGTCGCTTGCTGATGTTTTCGGGCATCGATTTGAATGGTTGATAAAGCGGATGCGCCGCTGGGTTGTCTTTCACCTGCGCTTCGAAAGAAGGAATGATGTTTTCCAGAATTTCTTGCGGTTGCGTGAAACCATCGCGCAATCCGGCACGCATGTTTTCGATGTTTTGGTCGATATAGGCGGGCAGCCCGGACAATCGTTTCAGGTAGGTTTGAAAGTCGGTTTCAGTTCGGAAAGTCGTGGCGCCGACAACGTACCCTAGATTTGAATGGAATCCGCTATCCGCGAGGATCGGCATGCGCCAGCGATTAAATTTCGCGAGTTCGACATCGTACCGCAAAATGAACGCCAAAAGATCCGCATTTGTGCGACCATTCTCGGAAAGCTCGCTAAGGTCGATTTCGTTTAGCAGATCCAGATAAGACTGCGCGGCTTGCGCGCGGCGCTGCTGGTCTTCCGGCGCGACAGAAGGAACCGCGTCGTTATAAGCGTCCACACCTGATGAAGTCGCAGAAAACGGATTCTCGCG
>JANQOV010000084.1 GCA_028285645.1 Hyphococcus sp. | reverse complement strand
TCGGATCTTGCGGCCAAGGGTGCGAAACCGATTGGCTATTTCCTTGGCTGCGTTTGGCCGGCGGGCGCTTCTCGTGAAGACATTGAGCGTTTCGCGACGGGCCTCGCTGAGGATCAGGCGCTCTTTAAGGTGGCGCTTTATGGCGGCGATACGTGCGCACACAAAACAAAAACCGGGCCGTTGACGCTTTCCGTCACCTGTTTTGGCGCGCCGCCGCGTTCAGGCGTAACGCCCCGCGCCGGAGCGAAAGCCGGCGATGAAGTCTACGTGTCGGGGACCATCGGCGATGCCGGGCTTGGCCTGAAAGCCCTTAAACGCGGCGCTAAATTCCCGCCGGCGGACAAGGCGCCGCTGATCCATCGTTATCAATTGCCGTCGCCGCGTCTGACGCTCGGTGGGGCGCTTGCCAATGTGGCGAGTGCGGCGATTGATGTGTCAGACGGCCTTATCGCCGACGCTGGCCATATTGCCCGCGCTTCGGGGCTGCGTATTGAGATCGACGCGAATGCTTTACCCCTATCGGCCCCTGCGCGGCGGTGGCTCGGCGGCGAGGCTGACGAAGATGCGGGCCGCGCTGCGCTTGCGGGGTTCGGCGATGATTACGAAATTCTATTCACCGCCGCGCCGGAACTCCGCCGCTCGGTCTCTGTCGCCGCAGATGCTTCGCGTACGGAGGTTACGAAGATTGGCGTTGTCAAGCGCGGCGAGGGCGTTGCGCTGTTAGACGCCGACGGCGCGGAAATCCCAGTCGCCAGCGGCGGGTTTGATCATTTCGAGAGTTGATCTGCGAATTGTAAGATTGCCGCCATCGCTTTAAAGTCAGTGAAAACGAGAGGCGCACATCATGATCAAATTCAATCGTCTGTTCACTGCCATTGCTATCTTGGCCGCCACTGGCTGCGCTTCTGAGGAGGGTGAAACCGCGCAACCTGATCGCAATGCCGCGCCGGTAGCGGACGCGGCCCCGCAAATTATTACCAAGGAAATGTATCCGGCGCCCGCCAAACAGCCGAATTATGGCCCGGCGTATGGATCGCTTGCTTTCACCGATATTGACCCCGGCGAAACCATTGGCGGCGTCATGACGCTCGGTCGCGCGATCGATGAAAATGGCCTTCGCATTGAGGAGGTTGCTGAAGGCATCACAAAATACATGGTGCATTGGGGACTTGAGGTCGGCGCGCCAGGCGTTGAGGACGACAAAGACGCCGGTGATCATGGCGGAGATTGCCGCGGGTTCCGCGACACCGGCTATGTGGTCATGATCGACGCCAGCGACCTCGGTGATGGCGACACCATCAGCTGGGACATTCCGGAAGGAACGGTCGTACCGGACAACGCCGTTTATTTCGTCGCACACACGCTCTATGCTGATATTCACAACCTCGGCAAATGCACGCAAACGCCGATTGTGAATTTTATTGGCAATTGATTGGCTGTCAGCCAGCTAATCACTGACCCGGCACGGGGCCTTCCTGACCAATGCCTGCCGGCAGCTGACCGATGTTACCGAAGAGCTGCTCCCAGAAGTTCAACTCACGGCCGCGGGTTGGCGTGGCGCGCGATACCAGCTTGATGTCTTCGCCGTCAGCGAGATCATATTCCCTGACCTCGGTGACTTGTCCCGCCTCATCGAAATGAAACGAAACGACGAGGCGTTGTTGAACCTTCGGCTTGAAGAAAGCCCGGGCGGCGTCTGAACTGTTCAAGTAGTACCAGGCGTTGCGGTCAAACGTGCCGATCATTGACGGTTCGCCATATTTGGCGAGCACGCTTTCCTTGGTGTCGAGGCCAATCTCGGCGGTGAGTTCGTCTTGCCCGCGCTCCAGCACATAACCGTGATTGGACCGCACCGACACGCAAGCCTGAAGGGCGAGCCCGACCAATGACATAATCAAAACGCGACGCATTGCTTGAACCCTGACAAATTGGTGATACCTAACCAGATCGATAGCAGCGATCCGGGGCGGGCGTAAACCATGATTATGTCGCTTTTCAAGAAGGACGGGACGCGAGATACGGCGCTTGCGCTCTATAACGCCGCCGTCGATCAGGCCCGCAACCCGATATTTTATGCGGATTTTGGCGGTCCTGACACGGTCGAGGGCCGGTTCGAACAGATTACGCTGCATGTCTGGCTGGTGTTGCGGGCGCTGAAAGCTGGCGGCCAGGAAACGTCGAAACTCAGCCAGGCGGTTCTTGATGTCATGTTCGAGAATATGGACCACTCCTTGCGCGAACTTGGGGTCGGGGACTTGTCGGTCGGCAAGAAAGTGCGGCGCCTGGCGGAGAGTTTTTTTGGCCGCGTCGGCGCCTATGAGAAAGCGCTTGAGGCTGATGCAGACCCGGCGGACCTGGCAACGGCGCTTGGTCGCAACGTCTATGAAGATGAGGCAGCGTCCGGCGCTTCGGCGCTTGCCGCCTATGTGCGCAACGCGGCGGCAATCTTTCATCCGCAAAGCGACGCTGGGATTGTGAAGGGGCTGATAGCCGGGCGGATCAACTTTCCTATGCCGGAGAAGAAACTTGAGCAAGCCTGAACAAGTCCATGATTTTCAGCTCATTTTGGACTTGGGCAGCCTCCCGAAGGACGGCAGACGGATCGCCCTCGAAGCAAGCGCTGAAACGCGTGCGCCGATTGCGGAAAGGCTACGCATTCCTGAAGTCATAAGCCTTAGCGCGCGTGCTGATATCTCTGCGACCAAGGGCCAAATCAATCTCAAGGGTGCGGTTTCGGCGCGGTTGCGGCGTGAGTGCGTATCGAGCCTTGAACTCATGATTGAAGAGATCAAGCAGCCCATCGATATAGTGTTGCTGCGGCGTGCGCCCGAGAACTGGGAAGAGATGAGCGAGGAGGAACGGCTTCGCCAGCCGGAAATCCATGAAGGCGATGAATTCGATCTGGCGGATTTTTTGATCCAGGAAACCGCGCTTGCCATGGATCCTTTCCCCCGCAAGGGAGGCGCACCGAGCCTCGCAGAGGCCTATGGTAAGACACCCGAAAGCTCGCCCTTCGATGTCCTGAAATTCCCGCAAAATCCTGGAAAGGATCAGGCATAGCGCTCTAATCGCCTGTTTTTCAGGGGAAAATTATCACCGTCCCGTGCGTTGCATGCTTGAGCAAGCACGGTATTCTCCCGCCCGATAACTAAGCTGGGGCTGGCTTTGAACGAGTACGTGTCTTTGACCAAGGATCTGACGCTCGCCATTGACGCTATGGGCGGCGATGCGGGGCCTGAACCCGTTGTCGAGGGTGTTGCGCTGGCGCAGCGCAATGGTCTCAAAGCGAAGGTTTTGTTCTTTGGCGACGAGCGGAAACTTAAGCCCTTGGTGAATGAGGCGCGCGGGCTCAGCGATGTTGAAATCCGCCACGCCGGGAATGTCGTCTCAATGACTGACAAGCCCATGCACGTCTTGCGGCGCGGGCGCGACACTTCCATGTGGACAGCGATGAGCGCCGTCGAAAGCGGCGAAGCCCATGCAGTTGTTTCCGGCGGCAATACCGGCGCGTTGATGGCGGTTGCGCGCATGCAGTTAAAGCTTATCGAAGGCATCGACCGGCCGGCGATTACCGCCTTGTGGCCAACAATGCGCGGCCGATCGCTGGTGCTTGACGTCGGCGCCAATGTCGAGGCCGACGAGAACCAGCTGGTTCAATTTGCGATTATGGGCGAATCTTTTTTCCGTACCCTGATGGGCGTTGAAAAGCCGACCGTCGGACTTCTCAATGTCGGTGCGGAGGACCTTAAGGGCCATGAACTCATCCGCACGGCGGCAAGGGTGCTGCGCGAGGCCGATCCAGATATGGCGTTTGAGGGTTTCGTTGAAGGCAACGACATCTCTAAGGGCACCGTTGACGTGGTGGTCACTGACGGTTTTTCCGGCAATATCGCGCTTAAATCCGCCGAAGGCGCGGCGCGGTTGGTGGGCGGCTGGGTGCGCGAAGCCCTGCAGGGTACGATAAACGCGAAATTTGGCTCGCTTTTCATGGCGCCCGGCCTTCGCAAGCTGAAAGACCGGATCGACCCGTCCTCGAACAATGGCGGCGTTTTCCTTGGCGTGAACGGTATTGTGGTCAAAAGCCATGGCGGGGCCGACGCCCGCGGCGTCGCCAGCGCTGTTAACATGGCGGCCGGCCTTGCTCGCCAGCCGTTCCGCGATGAGGTCGCCGAAACGGTCAAGGCGGTGATGCGCCGCCGCGAACGCATGGGCGCGCCGACGGCGTCTAGCGACAAAATCAAAGAAGCGGTTTAATCAGTGTAATGCTTAAAAAAGCGGTTATTTTGGGCTGCGGCGCTTATCTTCCTGAAAAAGTGCTGACCAATGACGATCTTTCAAAAATGGTCAACACCAGCGACGAGTGGATTCGCGAGCGCACCGGCATTCGCGAGCGCCATGTCGTTAGCGAGGGAGAGCTTACGTCTGACCTTGCGGTCAAAGCGGCGACAGAGGCGCTTGAGGCTGCAGGTTTGACGGCGTCGGATATTGATCTTGTGTTAGTGGCGACAACAACGCCTGATCTTACTTTCCCTTCGACGGCGGCAATCGTGCAGGCGAAGCTCGGCGTTGAAGAGGGCGCCGCTTTCGATATTCAGGCGGTTTGCACCGGCTTTGTCTACGCGCTTTCGACGGCCGAGAAGTTTTTGGCGACCGGTCAGCACCGCCGCGCGTTGGTCATCGGCGCTGAAACCTTTTCGCGCATTCTTGACTGGGAAGATCGCGCCACATGTGTCTTGTTCGGCGACGGCGCCGGCGCTTTTGTGCTTGAGGCGCAGGACAGCGAAACGGCTGGCGATCGCGGCGTCATGCAAAGCTATTTGCGTTGCGACGGCCGGCTGGTCGATCTCCTTTATGTAGACGGGGGCGTTTCCTCTAGCCAATCGACAGGCCATGTGCGCATGCAAGGCAACAAGGTGTTCCGCGAGGCTGTCATTCGTATCTCGCAAGCGATGGAGAAAGTCATGGCGGACGCTGGCGTCAGCGTTCAAGACATCGACTGGTTCGTTCCACACCAGGCAAACGAACGCATCATTTTGGGCGTCGTCAAAAAACTAGACCTGCGGCGGGAACAGGTGATTTCCACAATCGCCGGACAAGGCAACACATCCGCCGCATCAATCCCGCTTGCTTATCACGCAGGCGTTTCCGACGGCCGCATCAAGCAAGGCGACCTGGTTTTGCTTGAAGCCATGGGCGGCGGTTTGACCTGGGGTGCGGCGCTATTGCGGGCTTGATTGGGGTGGGCAAAAAGTGCGGCGAAGCACAAGAAAATAGGTGCGAAAAGGGTGCGCCGCCTTGATTTGAAACTGTTCTAAGCTGCTAAATACTCCGCAATATATTTCAATGGCTTATTGACCAAAGCCGGGTGATAATATTAACGTAATTCCCCGTTGGGGCGAAAACGGCAGCGGGGTTAAACACGCATGGCGGGAAACACCATTACGCGCGCTGATTTGACGGATGCGGTCTACCGAGCGCTCGGGATTTCACGCAACGATTCAGCAGCTTTCGTTGAGCGCATTCTTGAGGAAGTCGCCGCCCGGCTCGAAGACGGGGAGACCGTAAAAATCTCGTCTTTCGGCACGTTTTCCGTTCGCGACAAAAAACTCCGTATGGGACGCAATCCCAAAACCGGCGAGGAAGTGCCGATTGCGCCGCGACGGGTCGTGACCTTCCGCGCGTCTCATGTATTAAAAGACAAAATCAACGCAGCGCATAAAGGCAAAGAAGCCGCAGAGTAGCAACGCGTAGCAACAGGGTTCAAACGTGGCCAAATCAGCCGACGCCTTTCGTACGATTTCAGAAGCCGCACAAGAACTAGACGTGCCGCAGCACGTGTTGCGCCACTGGGAAGAGGTGTTCGGTCAGGTCCGGCCGATGCGCCGCGCCGGCGGCCGCCGCTATTACCGTCCGCTTGATATTGACCTCTTACGCGGCGTGCGCGTCCTGCTTTACGATCAGCGTTATACGACCAAGGGCGTTCAAAAGATTTTCAAAGAGCATGGCGTTAAATATGTTTCAGAGCTCGGCCGGATGGACGCTGCCGGCGAGCCGATTGAAATATTGCCGGTCCTGAATGAGGACGAGGCTGGCGAGAATGTTCGGCAGGAAGTGATGGACCTTAGCGAAAGCGAGGCGATCGCGGAAACCTTGCCGCCGAAAGTGCGCAAACAGCTGGAAGCCTTGCTTGAGCGGTTGGAAAAGGTTCAGGAAGCCCTCGACGAGGCGACGCTGGCGCTGGAGGCGATCGATCCCCTTGATGAACCCAGCGGCAAGCAAACCAGCCGGCTCATCGCAGAATAAGTTAGCGACAATCTAACGGCGGAAATCCGCGATATTGGCGTGCGTTAGGCTGATTTGCGTTGACTACACGTCGAATTTTACGCCCTGCGCTAACGGCAATGACGTCCCATAATTGATCGTATTGGTCTGGCGGCGCATATAGGCCTTCCATGCGTCGGAACCCGACTCGCGCCCGCCGCCGGTTTCCTTTTCACCGCCAAAGGCGCCGCCGATTTCTGCGCCCGACGGACCGATATTGATATTGGCGATGCCGCAATCTGAACCATGGGCGGAGACAAATGCCTCCATCTCGCGCATGTCCGTTGTGAACAGGGACGAGGAAAGACCCTGGCTGACGTCATTGTGCAGGTCTAGCGCATCGTTAAGGTCCTTGTACCGTATGACATAAAGGATCGGCGCGAAGGTTTCCTGTTTGACGATGTCGGTTTGCGCCGGCATTTCAATAAGCGCCGGCGCAACGTAGAACGCGTTCTCGGCGCCCTCGAAAGAAACTCGCGCGCCGCCTGTGATCTCGCCGCCGTCGCCGCGCGCCAGATCAAGCGCTTGCTGCATCGCTTTATAAGCGCCTTCATCGATCAGCGGGCCAATCAACGTATCTTTGTCTAAAGGGTTGCCAACCTTGACCGAACCATAGGCGGCTTTGAGGCGGGGTAGGAACTCATCGTAAATGCTGTCGTGCACGAAGGCGCGTCGCAGAGTGGTGCAGCGTTGCCCTGCCGTGCCCATGGCGGCAAACGCAACGCCGCGCAGCGCAAGATCAAGGTCGGCCGAGGGGCAGATGATCGTTGCGTTGTTGCCGCCAAGTTCCAGCAACACGCGCGCAAAACGCTTTGCGGCGCGGGGACCGACTGTGCGCCCCATGGCTGTCGAGCCGGTGGCGGAGACAAGACGCACCAGCGGGTGATCGACCAAAACCTCGCCAATGTCGGCGCGTCCCATCAACAAGCCCGACAGGCCTTGCGGCGCTGCATGGCCCGCATCCGCATAATTCTTTAAGGCGCTTTCGAAAATCGCCTGGGTCGCAAGCGCGGTGAGCGGCGCTTTTTCCGACGGTTTCCACACAACAGAATTGCCACAGACGAGCGCCAGCGCTGCGTTCCAGGACCAAACGGCAGTCGGAAAGTTAAATGCAGTGATGATCCCCGTTGCGCCCAGCGGGTGCCAGGTTTCCATCATGCGGTGGTCTTCGCGTTCCGTTGCGATGGTAAGGCCGTAAAGCTGCCGCGAAAGTCCGACGGCGAAATCGCAAATATCGATCATCTCCTGGACTTCGCCGAGACCTTCGGATTCGATTTTTCCAACTTCGATTGAGATCAACCGACCAAGTGCGGATTTGTGTTGGCGCAGTTCATTGCCGATGATGCGCACAAGCTCGCCTCGTTTTGGCGGCGGGACATCGCGCCATGTCAGATAAGCGTCATGGGCTTTGCCAATGATCGAGCCCGAGTCTTTGGCGCTGGTTTCCGCGACTGCGCCGATTTGTTCTCCCGTGATGGGCGATGTGACATTGATCGCCCCGCCCGTATACGCCGCGGCGGCGACGCCGAGTTCGCTCAGGACTGACTTTGCTTCTTCAACAATGCTGGTTTTGGAAATCTTGGCGGTCATGTTGCGCCTCTTAATGTTTTACCCGATGACTTGGCAGCGGGGATAAGGGGAAGTCAACTTGGGCGAGCGACATTCGAGGGCTGCGGCGGATATGGCGTCGCTGAATTTCTTTATGTTGCGTTCGCTCTGCGGATTCCCCGATCTCGCCAAGCTGCTTTTGCTTTGCAAACGGTCTTGGCCGCCGCGAACGCGGTAACGCTACAGATTTTTTCAGGTTGCGTTCGCTTCGCGAACGGACCTGAAAAATGGCGCCGCAGGAGAGAATTGAACTCTCGGCCTCATCCTTACCAAGGATGCTTTTGCCCGGCCTATTGTGTTGACTTTATTGCTATAATTTTAGCGCGCAGCTTTTCTTCATCAATATTTTGTAAGTCAGTGCCTATCTCGGTGAAATTCCACCCGAATCTTTTCAACTCTCGATCCAGCCCGCGCGGTGCGAGATGGGTGTCCCGATTGACCGCGTCCGAAAGCCAGCCGTCCTGAGTGCGCAGTCGCACTGCGTTTCGTGTGGCGGAATAGAACCAGGTGGCGAAGGTATGGCGGAGAACGTGCGCGCCGAACGGCTCTACATTCGCTGCGACCGCCCAGCTCCGCAGCTTTTTGACGCCTCCGGAGATATCTCCAAGTCAGGATCGAAACTTAAAACAGTGTCATAGTCTTCTAGTTAAAGCGATACGTTCCTACTCATAATCGCGATCCCAACGCTTCATAATTTTGCGGCCTGAGGCGAGATTGATCGAAACGTCAATCCAGTTGGCATCCGACAGCGTGTGCGCATCTATCTGCAAAGGGATTTTCAAATCCCCATTATGGGCGCGGGCGCTCGCCACGAATGGCTCGCTTTGATTGGAGAGCATAACAGTGACATTCTGGATATTCGGTCGACCTTTTTCTGAAGCGAGAACAAGTCGCATCTTTCCATTAGGAATACCCATGTCGTCTAACGCTAGTGCCAGGCTACTGTCGATTCCCGCATGATTTTTCGCTGGGAGAGTTAGCGCGTAAGTTGGCGTATCAGGCGCTTGATATCGCTCGAACCAGAAATAGCCAGCGATCATCATGCCCATCAAAACAGGCAAGGTTGCAAATTGCGCCTTTGATAATGTTGTTGGTTTGAGACGTTTATAGGTCAGCCAGACGCCGGTTAACGAAAGCCCAGTCATCGCGACGCCAAAGAAAAACCAGATGAGCTTTGTCGGCAGCCCTCCGAAATATCCGAAATGTAAGGGATCGGCGATTTGATTGAGATATTTCAGCCAGCCGATTTCTTTGGCGCGCCGGATCGCAATGACCTCGGCGCTGACCGGATGAAGGAACACGCTATTTGCGCGCTCGCGGATCAAAATGTTGCCAGCGCGCCCGGAAACAACAACCGGACGATCTGCGGCTTGCGGGAAGCTGACCGCAGTTGGCTTTAATTCGGGAAATGCCTTTTTTGCTGCCGCGACCAATACTGAAGCATCTGCATCGTCGATGATATCACCGAAGGCTGACACTTGTTCTTCGTTTAGAATGTGACCGGGCGGATCGAACCGTACGCCGGCGCTGCGGCCGAGTAGTTCCGCCAGATACCAAACGCCGGTCACAATGATAATAATGAAAAACCATGACGCCCAAATGCCGGCGGCCTTGTGCGCATCGCCCATCGCAGTGCGCAGGTTTTTGTTAAACCGGATGCGCGTCGCCAAGGTTCGCCAGTTTCGCGCAGTTTTGAGGCCTGTGTACAACGAAATCGCAAGCACAATAGCAAGGGAAGAAACGATCGGCAGACCGATAACATTTGGCATGAACAAATACCGGTGCAGATCGCGGAAAAACCGCTGCACCGTGAGCGGATGCGTTGTTCCAGTTACTTCGCCGGTCCATTGATTAATATGCAAAAAGTATTGTACGCCTCGTTCATCAATCATGCGAGCGCGATAAGCAAAGTGATTGGCAGGCACTGATGAGACCGGCATGGCTGAAATGGAGACGACCGTATCTCCCGGTTGGTAGCTCCGGGCGGCCGCCTCCATCTCCCCCCAACTGACCACTTCCCCTTTCGGCGCGACGCGCATGTCGTGCTGGATCAGCCAGTCAACTTCGTTTGAGAGGGTGGCGATGGTTCCAGTGAACAGAACCAACGCCATAACCAGCGACAAATGAAAGCCAAGCCAAGTGTGAAGTGCGTAAAGCTTTTTTCTTCCGCTCGGCTTACTCTTTTTCTTTATCGCGTAGGGCTTTTCAGTTGTTGATTTTGTAGTGGTTACCATTCCTTCGAGATTTCAACGAATATGGATCGTGGATCGCCAGGGAAATGGCCGGTCCGGGAAAGAAACCCCGAAGACGCATAGGTTCTGTCAAAAAGATTATCGATGCGAAGCATGACGTCGAAGGGGCCAGGCGACCAAATGATAGACGCGTCAAAGACGAAGTACGACTGCACTGTTTGACCGGAAAGGCTCAGCTGATCACTGACATAATCGCCGCCAAGCGCAAACGCCGTTTTGATCGCGGGAACCTGATAACGTGTCCAGAAACCAAACTGATGTTCTGGCGCATTGGCAAAACGATCGCCGACGCGGTTACGGATGCGATCCGTACCGCCCTCGCCGGAATCGCCCGTCACTTTCGTATCGTTATATGCGTAAGAGGCGGTAAGCACCCAGTCAGGCGTAATGTCGGCTGCTAGATCAAATTCAACGCCGCGGCTTGTCACTTCGCCAAAGGCGATCAGATCATCAAATCCGTCCATCCCAGGATCTTCGCCGGAGTTCTGCAGAAGGTTGCTGCGGACGATTTCATAAACTGAAACGGTCGACTGAATGCGGCCGTTCATGAGCTGCGTTTTAAAGCCGCCCTCGATGATTTCGCCTTCAGAGGGATCGAATGGACCGCCGCGCAAAGGATCCTGATCGCTGACGCCTTGCGGTTCATAACTTTCCGCCCATTGCGCGAAAATCGACACATCCGGGCGAACGCGATAAACGCCGCCAACCCGGAAGGTCGCTTTCTCATCATCAAAACCGACATCTTTGAAGCGGTCAAACCGCACGCCGCCAATGAGTGTAAAGTCGCCAATCGTCAGTTCTTCCAATAAGTAGGTGCCCTGACGAGTGAACTCGTTAAAGCGTCCGTCTGCGATCGTCGTTAGATTATATGTTGTGCGATCAGAGAGACCATATGCTGGCGTAATAAGGCTCAGCCCTAAAACATTATCGCCGGGCCCGCGCGCTCGATCATAATCGAACACGTCCTCGCCGTTGAAGTGATCTATGCCGACAAGCAGACGGTTTTCAATCGCGCCAAAATTCGCAGACCAGATGGCGTTGGCGCCAAACGAAATGCTCTCCTCAGCGCGAGTTTGGTCGCGGAACTCTCGGGTCGCGATAAAATCGATAACTCCGTCCGCATCGGTGTCAATCGGGTCGCGCGGTTCATGATATTCTTGGTTTTCCTCACTGTCTGTATACCGAACAGCAATGTCCCAAGAAATACTTTCTCCAATGCCGCCTTCCACTTTAGCCTGAACATTATTTGAGACCAGATCGAGAAAATCATCAGGCTCGTTGTGGTTCCACCAGCGATCTGCAAGGAAGTTACCGTCATCATCGACGAGAACCCCGCGAAGACGATTGCCATCCAGATCTTGCTCATAACGCGTGCCTTGCAGCGTTAGTTCGGCAAAACCGAGATCAAGTCCGAGCCCAAGATCATATATGATTGTCTGACTGCCGGTGTTTTCGCGCGGCGTCTCGCGGTCTTCATAGAAGATACCGGCGCGGCCAACGACGCCATTTGCAATTGGGCCGTTGATCTCAAATGAGCCGCCGTAGCGCCCCTCGGTTCCATAAACGCCTTCGATACGCGCGAAGAAATCCTCAGACGGTTTCTTGGTGATGTAGTTGAAGATGCCGCCGGGCGCGCCAGGACCGTAGAGCATGCCGGCAGGGCCTTTAAGAAAATCAACCTGAGAGACATTATACAATTGTGGAACAGCAAAACCCGCATAGGGATCGCCGCGCAACCCGTCGAAAAAGATTTCCTCCTGACGAAAACCGCGCGCGGTCACACCCGCATAACTGAAGACGCTGACGCCGGAGATGTTTCGGTAAATGTCTTGCGCGTCGCGCGCACCTTGGTCGCTGATGAGTTGCTCGTTGATGCTGGAAATCGAGATCGGCGAAGAAAGGGGGTCGGTCGGTAATTTGCCGGTGTCCGTTTCACCCACGCGATAAAGACGTTGTGCACGGCCTGTGACGACAATGACGTCATCGACATCATCGTAAGCCGCCTCGTCGGCGCTGTCCTGCCCCTGAGCCCATGCCGTTCCGGCGAGAAAGGAACAGGCTAGAAGAACGGTTTTGAAAGTTAAAGATCGCAGCCCACGCATGATGCCCCCAGTTGCAAATGATTATCAATCTAATCTGCATTAATGTAGGTGATAATGCGAGTCAATTGCAAAATTGATTTTACGCTAAGTCGCTGTTTTGAGGAGATATTCACTGATTGGAGGCTGGGGTCTGTCTTCTCAGGATTGGTCGCAAAATGGGTTACGACGCCTTCGTCTATGAACTCTTTAGTTGAGTACTGGCAAGCCGCGTTAGTTATGTTCCGTGTAAAGAGAAGTAACACGATGTCCAATTTGAGGTATGTCTGAAGTCTGACAAGCGCTCAAACCCGGATGCAGTCGATTTCGCTGAAGTAGGATCCCGTACGCAATCACTTAACCCGTCATGGTCCAACTCTCTGACACGCAAGCTAGGTTGTTGAAGCGTTAACCATCTGCAGGGCTGCAGTTTAGTGGTAATTTCGGTAACGCCATTGCCAGAGCTGGCATGCTTATTGATCAAAATCAATTAGCTGGGGTACATAATGCCGATACCTACTTGATACCCCCTTAACTATCGCGTTGTTTGTCTGATGGGCACTGGGTTGAGCACATCTGTGGAAAAGGGAACAGACCCTTCGGTGGAGGTCCGCCCAAGGCGTTCACCCAACGCCGTTGTCTGGGTTGCAATATTATCTGTTGTGCTTGCCTGGCCAGCATTCGTTAATGGCGGCGTTTTCCCGTTTTATGACACCTCTAGTTATATCAAGGGTGGGGCCTTTGCCGTTGAAAAACTGGGCAGTTTGTTCTCTTCATCAGATTCATCTGCAATTGAAGTGGAGCAAGCGTCAACGCTACCGGCGCGGGCCCAGTCTGACGGGACTGCAGTCATGGAAAACGCTAGTGAACCACAAGTCAGTGGCATTCGGTCCGCCACTTACTCACTATTTGCGTTCATGAGCTTGTCGATTTTGCAAAATGGGATCGTGCTTGCGTTGGCGCAAGCGGTGCTGATTGCGTATATTGCCGTGCTGTTTGTGCAGAAATTTGCGCCTAACATTTCTAATTTGAGTTTTCTGGCGCTTGTGATGGTGTTGGCATTGCTGACTTCAGCGCCGTGGTATGCATCCTATGCGATGCCGGACATATTCACCGCCGTCCTGCCTATAACGGTTGCATTGTTTTACTTTCGGCTGGACGTTCTCAGTCTTTTTGAAAAACTTGCCCTTGTCGCCATTTCTGCTTTCGCGGTTACGACACACGCAAGCAATCTGCCTTTATTGGCTGGTCTAATTGGGCTTGCAGCGCTTGATCGGATTGTCCGCGACTACAGGTCAAGCAAAAGCTTTTCACCACAACCACATCTGTGGGCGATCGCGCCACTTTTCATTGCCGTCGCCGCCACCGTCATGGTGTCGGTGGTTGGTTTTGGTTATGTCAGCGTAACGCCTAAGCGATACCCGTTTGTACTTGCACGCGCGATCGTCGATGGGCCAGCGCTTTGGCATCTCGAAGAACATTGTGATGACTACAATTACGCCGTCTGCGAAGTGTTCGATGAAATTCCAACGGGCATCAACAGTTTTCTTTGGAACGAAGAGGGTCTTGTCAATGCCGCGACGCCAGAACAAATGGAGCGGGTCAGAGCGGAAGAGATGCTTATCGTGCGGCGCGCCATGGTGGAGTATCCGCTAGTCTATGTGAAAAAAGCCTCATTCAATGTGATTGAGCAGTTGTCGCGGGTGGGGCTCATGGAGATGCAATTTGGTCAATATTTGGGTCGCACCGAAGATGGTGGCTGGCAATATGTTGACGCCGACCCGCGCGACCTTAGGGCGACTAAACGCTTTGAGGCTGCGCAACTCATCGTGATCTTCGTCTCGGTCATCGCGCTTGCTGTGCTTTTTTTGCGGTTCCAGCGTCCGTCAGCAACGGAACTCAGGCTCATGCTCCTATTCGCGGCTGCCCTTCTAGGGAACGCAATCATCTGCGGCGTCCTTTCCGGACCTGCTGACCGCTATCAAGGCCGCATCATATGGCTAATCCCGTTGCTCGCAGGTGTTCTCATTGCAAATTATCTCAGTCAGCGGTCACAGACAGCCGAGATTGCCACAGTTAATAAAACAACTCACAACGCTGCTTAGCGCGTCACAGCAAAAAGAAGAAAAAGCGGCATGAGTATTAGAGCGACGTCGCGATCGATCGCCTGGTCCTCTATTGAGGGCGCTGGAACTTCTGCAATCCTCATTCTATCGACGCTTACGCTCGCACGATTGCTTGATCCAGCGGCTTACGGCGCCGCCGCCATCGTCTTGAGCATCGTCATTTTTTTGAATCTGTTTGCTGATCGGTTCTTCCACGATGTGCTGGTGCAACGACCGGTACTTGAAGCGCGGCATCTACATACGGCGTTCTGGTCGACGCTATTGATCGCCGGGATTGCTGTCCTGACATGCCAGGCCCTCGCTGGCGCCCTAGCAGAAGTTTATGACGAACCGAAACTAGAGGTTTTATTGCGGTGGGCGAGTTTATCACTTGCTCTCAACGCGCTTTGTGCGATTCAGTCGGCGCACCTTAAACGCCGGCTGCGGTTTAAAAAAATAGCTATCCGCAATATGGCTGCGATAGTGCTCGCCGCCAGCTGCGCCATTACTAGCGCGCTGATGGGGTGGGGCGCCTGGAGTCTTATCATTCAGCAGGTCGTTTTATCTGCTGCAACTCTTGTCATTACGCTTGTAATCGCTGAGTACTGGCCACGCTTTGTCTTCGATAAGAGCTGCCTTAGAGACTTGGTGTCGTTTTCAACGAAGGCGTTGTCCGCCAATCTTGTGATCAATGGGACTTCAGTTCTGTTCTTAACGATCGCTGGTTATCGTTTCGGAACAGTTGTTGCAGGTCAGCTCGACATAGCCTGGCGGATCATTGAGTCACTGCGCTTCATGCTAACAAATGCGGCAAGCCCACTGATGCTGGCAGTGTTTTCCCGGCGGCAAGATAAGCCGCAAAAACTGCGAGCATCATTATCAGAAGCGATTGAACTGCATACGCTTGCGATCTTTCCAATTTGCGCAGGTGTTTTCGTATCAATCGATTATTTTATTGCATTGACCATTGGTCCTCAGTGGGCGGGCGCTGCTGATATTATTCGGGCGGTCGCCGTAGGCGGCATGTTAGCCGCCGCTGGTCAAGTTTTTCTGGTATTGTTCAAAGCGATCGATAAACCGATGCTCGGTTTGAATGTGACCCTCGCTGGGTTTGTCGTCGCTATTGGTCTTGTTCTGATCGCTCCAATTGAACATGCCATTTGGGTCGGGTTGATCTGGGCGGCAAGGTTCCTGGTAATGCTTGCCTTCAGTCTTTGGCTTGCGAACCGAACAGTCGGTTATGGTGTTTGGCGGTTCTCCTCAGCGATTGCGCCGCCACTTGTCGCCGTCCTGACTATGGCCACTCTGACTTCGCTGCTTAACCACCTTTGGCTGAGCGCTGTTCATGAGGCGATCGGGCTGATGTTAGTCGCAATAGCAGGTGTTGCCGCGTACTTTGCATCGCTGCTTTTAGTGTACCCCAGCCGATCAAAAACTTACGCGCGGCGTCTTCGCTTGTTTGGAAAATCGGTTTGACAACCGGCTCCTGGCGCGAAAACCGATGCGCCACCTCACGCCTTGGTTGTCGTGACCGGGTTCTGCGTTTTGCTGTGTTGAGCAGTTTATCGTTAACGCTGAAAGAACCAGTGTCTGCATAGATTTATCACGAAATCAGCACTGGTTGGGGAAAAGTCCGTGCACTAATTCAGGGTTGTCAGGCTGGACTTTCGAGTTAAATTAAATATCCAACGGCGCAGCATGAATTGTGATTCGTAACAATGTGCCGATGCAGGCTTGTTGCGTATCAAAATAGTGGATGAATAATGACGAACCAGGTTACGGCAGGAGCGCCGGATAAGGCTCCAAATAACCATAAACTCTCTGTAGTTGTCGCAACGAGCCAGCCTTGGCCCGAAATCGAAGGCTGTCTGAATTCGCTGGTGTATCAGACAAAAGCGGCCGGCGTCGAGCTTATTGTTGCTGACGGCGATCGCAACAGCAACGGCATTCTAGCGACTTCGCCGTTCCTTGATGATCTCACCAAGATCGACGTTCCTGGCGGATCGGTGTTCCAGTTGCGCGGCAGGGCGATTGAGCAAGCGTGTGGCGAGTGGATCGCTATCACCGAAGACCATTGCGAAGTCGCTGAAGATTGGGTTGAGAGCATTCTGAAAGCGATAGATCGATTTCCGGACGCCACTGCAATTGGCGGCGTCGTGGATAACGGGGCAGACGATAGCGACGTCAACTGGGCGCAGTTTCTTGTCGCTAATGGCCCGTTCATGTCGCCGATCAAAAATGGCCCTGCAGACACAATCGCTCTCCAGGCTAACATTGTCTATCGACGCGATTCCTTGCCCCAATCGTTTGACGAAGACGGCCTTATGGAAATGCTGCAGAATTTGGAGCTAAACAACGAAAAAGGCGGCCTTATCAATGATGACAGCATCCGTGTTTTTCATGTGCAGTCGCTCGGGTTTAAGGGCAGTTGTGCTATCAATTTTCATAATGGCCGCTCCATC
This sequence comes from Hyphococcus sp., assembly GCA_028285645.1. Lineage (GTDB taxonomy): Bacteria > Pseudomonadota > Alphaproteobacteria > Caulobacterales > Parvularculaceae > Hyphococcus. The sequence goes on along the minus strand of JANQOV010000084.1, from coordinate 3,075 downwards.
GCAGGCTACCGTCTAAAAACGATTTCAGCATTTGAACGGTTGGCGCGGACGGTCTCCTTTATGTTGCTGCCGCCCTATATGTTGACGCGCAGCGTGATCAATTTGATCCAGAAAAGGAGAGGTCCGCTCTTTATTGCGCGCATGACGCCTTATCTCGCGATATATCAAACCTGTCACGCGTTCGGAGAATTAGTCGGCTATATCGGCGGTCCTGGAAGTAGTCCTGCGCACATGCGCTAAGTCGGCTTTCTTGTCGACAGTCGCTTCATAGACCTGTTGCATGTGTAGCGCGGTGTTTTCCCAGGAGAATTCGTTAGCGCGCTTTTGCCCCTTTGCTACAAGATCTAACCTTGTTTCTTCGTTGCCGAGGACGCGTCCGATCGCCTCAGTGAGCGCGGATTGATCCCCAGGCGGAATGAGAATCGCTGCGCCCGTCAGGTTTTCCGTGAGTGAAGAAGTATCGCCTGCAATAACCGGCGCGCCGCAGGACATTGCTTCCAATGGCGGCAATCCAAACCCTTCTTCCCGTGAGGGATAAACGCATAAACGAGCGCCGGTGTATAGCGCTGGTAGGCTCTCATCCGGCACGTAGCCCAATAAGTGAATACGGTCGCGCACCGGTGAGTTTTCAACACTGGCGAGAAATTCCTCATATCCCCAGCCGAGCTTGCCGCAGAATACCAGATGGTCTGATATCTTGTTCTCAGCTGCGAGCGCGTTAAAGCTTGTTACTAACCGGGTGAGGTTTTTGCGCGGTTCGATTGTGCCCACATGAATAATATAGGGCGCTTCTATTTTGAACTTTCGCAACTCTGCGCGCACCTCTTCTTCGGGTTGCGGTCTGTAAATTTCGTCAATGCCTGACCGAACTGCGACAATCTTCGGCGCAAGTTTCGGCATCAGGCGGATGATATCCTCCCGCACATATTCCGAAGGCGTACAGATCGTATCGGCGGCGTACATGCTCGCCTGAACCGCCCATTGAAATGGCTTACTTCGACGCAGGGCGCTATGCGCATCAGGCAAGGTGAAGAACGTCATGTCATGGACAGTCACCACATGGCGACTGCGACCCCGTATTAGCGGTGTTATGAAGGCTGGCGAGTGAAACAAATCAAAGCGATGAGTGAATGTTTTCACTGGAAACATAGCTTGTTGCGCTAAGAGGCGATGTGCTCTTGCGCGCGTTGTCACAGGAATAACCTCGAACTTCCCGCCGACTAGTGTGCTAATGCGGTCGCGGTCGCTATGGGGCGTAAAAACTGTGTACTGATTATTGCTGTCGACGCGGCTCAAGGCTCGCAATAGTTGTAGTGTCGTGACATCGACGCCGGTTGGTTCTGCCATGATAGCCGTGGCGTCGATGCCGATCCGTAATCCAGATCGCGAACTGGCTTGCATCACCAGCTCCCTGTCTGTCTCCTTGCCCCCATTTGCATCACCGCTGTTCTTTTTGCGCTAAGGTCACGTCGCCGGATTGGTTGTCTGATCCTTGAGCTTGTGCGGCGGTTGACTGTTCTGTGGCGTTCAGGCGAGTCGCCAGCGAGCCGACATCGGAGGTCGTGTATTCATCGATTATGCGTGATGCTTCTGCAGTCGCGGCGGATAAGGGTTTTTCTTCTCCTTTAACTTCATCGGCGAGTTGCAATAACTGCATATAAAGCTCTTCCGGTTCGCCTTGGATCGTCAGTCCAAACGACTCAGACGCCGCTTCGACTTCGTTCCACTTGCTGCGGACTGAGGCCCAGTAGTCTTTTGTTGCATTCCAATAATCGTCACCGACTGACGTTTCGAAGTCGTCGAATTCCTTGTAGGTGTTGATGGCGATTTCACGCACCAGGACTTGTCGTTCACCCTTGAGGATGAGTTTGGAGTTATCCTGTTCGTGTACCCAGCCATCGGGCGTAATGGCGTGACGGTTAACGGCGTCGACGGCTTGATAATCATTTCGGGTCGTTGCGTCGCGGCGGGGCAGGGGGCGCCATGCTGACGGCGGCGTCCATTCTGAAATCCCATCTTCATGCGACCATTCGCCAAGGGCGCCATAACGCGGCGCATCATCGACCTGATAAACGACTTGCGACCATTTGCCTTTCGAATTGCCAGGCGCAACCTGCCGCTTCTCCCAGGCGTTGCCGCCGACAAATGTAAGCACGCTTGAGGGTTCATAGCGCCAGTCTTGTCGCCAGTGCTTGACCGGAAATTTCTTTTCGCCGCCAACCACAAGAATATGCTGCAAGCTAATGAAGTCGCCGCGATCCTCGATGACCCGAACGATTTCATCGCCGCCGCTGAGCTTCCGGTCTTTGATGTCATAGCCATCAACGAATGAAACGGTTTCGATAAAGTCGAAGGAAACGCGATAGTTCCCAGCCATAGCGAGGATCGCTTCGCGGTCCTGCCGAAACTTTTCTTCCGCGGTCGTCTGATCAACGGCTTCGACAACACGTTGGCTGTTCGGCGTTTCAGCGGTCACACACCCGGCGAGCACAAACACTGTAGCGACGGCCATCAAGCGGGCAGGTTTCAGTAGGCTTTTCATTCATATCCCCGTGGAGTTGAGCGGTGAGACCGCTAATGTAAAAAACTTCTTATTGCGAACGATTCTAAGTTGCAATCGCAATAAGGACATGTTAGCGCCTTTTTTTGCAGATGCAACTCATTCGCAACAGCTTAGGGGTAAACTAGTGAAACGTGTATTGATGCTTGGGGGCGCGCTCTCTGGATTGCTGGTCGGCGCAGCAAACGCGCAGATTGAGGTCGAAAGCGAACCGCCTGCGGAAGAGCCCTTGGTGTTCGCGCAGCTGGACGAGATCACCGTCTTCGCAACGCGCAATCCGCTGCCATCCTTTGATTTTCCGGGCCAAGTGACGGTCATCGACAAGGGCGTAATCGACGATTTCAACCCGTCGACGATTGCCGACATTTTTGACGCTGTGCCGGGATCCGGTTTCGACGGCGGTCCTCGTCGCACCGGCCAGACGCCATCCGTACGCGGTCTCTCCGGCGAAGGCGTATTGGTGCTCTTTGACGGCGCGCGACAAAGCTTTCTGTCCGGTCATGATGGCCGTTTCT
>JANQOV010000128.1 GCA_028285645.1 Hyphococcus sp. | reverse complement strand
CAATTACAGCAAGCGCAATAAGCGTCGCCTGCAGCATTGCCGCAGAAATGATCTCGCCTGCTTTCTGTGATTGATAGGCGCCGCCGGAAAGATCAGGGAACAAAGCCGCAACTTCGTCTACGAATTTTTTTAGCGCGCGCGGCTCGCGAACATCTTCTGCGGGTAAAATGTCCACCCGCCACTCGCCATTGTCGGAAACGTAGCGGACGCGCAAGTTTTGGGGGAGGCTCTCCATCTCGACAAAGTCGGCCTGCATTTGATCGCGAAGACGCGCAACAAGGTTCGGCCAATAGGCGAACGCAGCAGCCTGCAACCGGTCGATCGTCGCCGGATCATCGCTGGCTTCAACGCGTGCTAGAACATCAGCGAGACGCGCGCCCGGCCCATCCGTATACGCTGTTTCGAGGCGCTGCCGCAGCGCCGCTACGCCTTCGCGCGCCGGCGGGCCTTCAATGCTCGCGGGCTCTGCGTCTAGCGCAAAGACCAAAGAACCGGCTGCAAAATCGATGAGTTCAAGCTTTCCTTCTTGCTCTTCCGGAACGAAGTCAGGGAGCGATCGGGTTGAAGCAACGGTTTCGAGGGCTTTCGCGCGCGCTGCAGTTTCGAGTGCGTCTTCTTCACTGCCCACAAGACGGGTGAGGCGATAGGGAACCGTGTTTTCATCGTCGAACAACAGATTGAACCCTTGAACCGACGGGCTCGCAGGATTGCGCAACGACATCTGCTCGGCGTCGAAGCGAACTTGCGGCATCAGCAGCAAGGCGGCGGCGCCCAGTAAAATCGTCAGTATTGTGATTGGTCCTGAGGTTTTCTCAATCCGGTCGAACATGGCGCGCACGGCGCCGCTTGCTTGACGCGGTTGTCGCCGCGCGAAAAAAGAAAGCGCCGCTGGAAGAAACGTAATCGACACGACAAATGCGATCAGAACGCCGATGCCAGCGATGACGCCGAGCTGTGCAATGCCGTCAAACCGTGTCGGCACAAACGAGAAAAAAGCAAACGCCGTTGTCGGCGCCGCCAGCGCCATCGCCGGTCCGACTTCATGCATGGCGCCGGCGAGCGCCTCCGCATTTGTCTGCCCGGCAATACGGCGCTCCTGAATGTGGAGTAGCAGATGAATGGCGAAATCGAGCCCAAGACCGATGAGCAGCACGGTAAACGCGATCGAAACAAGATTAAGCGGACCCATGAAGGCGGCTGCGAATGCAGACGTTAGGGTCAAGGTGATGATTAGGCTGATCATCGTCATCACCGCCAGCCCGATGGAGCGGTAGGCGATATAAAGCAGCAGAGAAACGAGAATAAACGAAAGTAGAAAAGACAAACCGATGCCGGTGGTGACCGACTCAAGTTCTTCCACGCGCAAGGCCGGGTCACCGGTGATGTAGGTCTCAACGCGGCCGTCAAATTGTTCATTGAGTGCAGCGATCTCTTCGCGCAGCGTTTCGATGCCGGCTTTCGCTGGTTGTAACCGTGTGAAATCGAGCACCGGCGTTGCGTAAACAAGTTGCGTGTGTATGCCGTCTTCTTGTTCATCAGGATTAAGCGCGCCCATCCACGAAAATGGCCGCGTTTCGCCATCAAGGCTTTGCGCCGCTACATCGCCGAGTTCGCGATAAAGATCCTGAAGGGTCTCGGCGCCGAGATCGGAACGTTCAGCCAGCTCGTCATTGTCAGCCAATGTTGTGAACAGGGTGCCGAGCGTCGGGCTCTTGATCAGCGTTTCGATCAGCCCTGAGGCCTTTGACATTTGTGTCAGTCGCGACTCAAGCTCGCTCTCGCTCAAGTACAAAAGGCCATTCTCCCGGAAAAACGGCTCCTGCGCTGGTGCAAAGACACTGGTAAACGCATCCGGTTTTGCAGCGATGCGCGCCCTGAGCGCTGCTGTAAACGCATCAGTCTCGTCTTCTGTCGGCGCCCGTACGATAACGATGATATCGTTCTTGGTTTGCGGGAACGCTTCGCGCAATGCGATCGACCGCTGCTGGAAGGGCAGCGTCGGATCGATCATTTCGCTGGTGTCGGTGTTAACCTTCAGGTGGCCAGCGGCGTAGTAGCCCGCCGCGCCGGCGGCGAGCGCAATCAAGATAGCCAGAACGATCCCCCCACGCCGGGCCGCGCCGCCCCAGGCGATCAGCAAGGTTTCAATCAGCCGCAAAATCACTGTCGTTTACCCGTAACTCATCTATAGGTGTGGGGGATTGGCCTCCCCGCTTGGCAAAGCGGACCTTAGCGGCGATTTGCGCTGGAAGGAAACACATGAAGTGCGCGGGTGAGGGGCGCCTGGACCAAGCCGTCTTGCCCCTTGAAGCGCGTAGGGCTAGTCCTTGGCCGCATGAACGAATCCCATGATTTCGCGGCCGATCTCGCCTATCTGAACGATCAGCGCGCGCCCATGACCGACCGGTTGCGGGCCTGGTGCGCCATCAACTCCGGCAGCGGCAATCTTGCCGGCCTGACACTGATGCATGGCGCTCTCCGCGAAGCATTTGGCGAGCTTGGCGAGGTGGTTGAGACGCTTCCCGCGACGCCGCACAAGATTGTAACGTCTGAGGGCGAGCTCGTGGAGCAGCCAGTGGGCGACATGTTACGCCTTGTGAAGCGTCCGCAGGCGCCAGTGCGGGTTCTGTTCTCCGGGCATATGGACACCGTGTTTGCGGCTGATCACCCCTTTCAGAATGAAAAGTTCCTGGACAATGATACGCTGAACGCACCAGGCGCCGCCGACATGAAAGGCGGATTGCTGGTGATGCTCTATGCGCTCAAGACAATCGAGCAGTCATCTCTGGCGGAGCGCATCGGTTATGAGGTCCTCATTAATGCCGACGAGGAGATCGGCTCGCACGGTTCCGCTGCGCAACTCACTGCTGCGGCCAGCCATGCGCAATTTGCCTGCGTCTATGAACCGGCGCTCGCCGATGGCACGCTTGCCGGCGCCCGCAAAGGCAGTGGAAATTTCGCTGCTGTGTTTGATGGGAAAAGCGCTCATGCCGGTCGCGAACACCATCTTGGCCGGAACGCCATTGTTGCAGCGGCCGAATTTGCCGCTGGCATTTCGGCGCTTACCGGCGGGCGTGATCAACTCACCGTCAATGTAGCGCGTATTGATGGCGGCGGCCCCAACAATGTCGTGCCGGATCTTGGCATTGTTCGTTTCAACGTACGCGTTGAACAACCGGAAGACACCGACTGGTTTCTCGGCAAGGTGCAAACGCTCATTAGCAGCATCGATGAACGCGAAGGCTTTGCTGCAAAGCTCACTGGCGGCTTTACGCGTCCGCCCAAACCGATGACGCCTAAATTGCTTGCGTTCTTTAATGCATTAAAAACCGCCGGCGCCGATCTTGGTCTCGAGATTGACTGGAAACCAACCGGCGGCTGCTGCGACGGCAACAACATTGCTGCGGCTGGCATTCCGGTGATCGATACGCTTGGCGTCCGCGGCGCCAACATTCATTCCGCCGATGAATATGCCTGTCTTGATAGTCTGGTCGAGCGCGCGAAACTCTCAGCGTTGTTATTGCTGAAAATCGCTGCTGGCGACTTGCCTAATCCCGGCGCCTTGGATCTGACGGAGACATTCTGATGTCGATAGCTGTTATTCGTCCCGTAAAGCGGGAGGATTTCGACCAGATATTAACGCTTGCCAAGCAATCCGGCGGCGGGATGACGAATTTACCGCCCGATCCCACGGCGCTAAAGCCGCGTATCGAATTTGCAGCAGACAGCTTTACCTCGAATCCGACGGCGCCGAATGGCGAAGTCTATATGATGGTGCTTGAAAAAGACGGGGCGGTGATCGGAACCTCTGCTGTGTTTTCGGCGGTGGGCCTTGATTACGGCTTTGTCAATTACCGCATCAATAAGACCGTGCATGCTTCAAAGCAGCTCCGTAAGCGGATTGAACGCAGGCTTCTGGTGCCGACCCATGATTTTACAGGCTGCGCCGAAGTTGGTTCGCTTTTTCTGTCGCCGGATGCGCGCGGCGGCGGCTATGGAAAGTTTCTGGGCAAGGCGCGTTATTTGTTTATTGCGCAACATCGCGAGCTTGTCGCCGACCCGGTGTGCGCGGAGCTTCGCGGCTGGCGCGGACCCAATGGCGAGCAGCCCTTCTGGGACGCGCTCGGCAAACCTTTCTTTGACATGGAGTTTGAAGCGGCTGACGTCGCTAATTCAGCCATGGGCAATCAATTCATCGCTGACTTAATGCCGCGGCATCCGATTTATGCGGCGCTCCTGCCAAAGGCGGCGCGGGATATTCTCGGCCGTCCCCATGATAGCGCAGCGCCAGCTTTTAATATGCTTTTGAAAGAAGGCTTTGCTTATCGCGGCTATATCGACGTGTTTGATGGCGGCCCATTGGTGGATGCAAAGATCGACGACATCAAAACAATCAAAGACAGCAAGACGTATAGGATCGGCAATGTCTCAGATGTGGGCGAAGCGCCGCTGATGCTGATGTCCGCGGGGCGGCTTACGACTTATCGGGCGACGCGGGCGTCGGCGCGCGTCACTGACGGCGCTATTGAGATCGGCGAGGACGCTGCGGCTGCGCTTGGCGTACAGAAGGGCGACACGTTGCGCGCGGTCGAGTGGTGAACGGGATGACCAACAAAATTCTCATCAACGGAAAATGGCGCGACGGCGCCGGCGCTGAATTTTCAAGTTTTGATCCGTCGACCGGCGATGAAATCTGGAAAGGCGCGGCGGCCAGCAAGGCGGACGTGGAAGACGCCGTTGCTGCGGCACGTAGCGCGTTTGAGCCATGGGCGCTGACGCCGCTGTCGAAGCGTATCGATATTGTCGAGCGGTATCGAGATCTTATCAAGCGCGACGCTGAAGAACTGGCGCGGCTGATTTCACGCGAAACGGGAAAACCTTTTTGGGAAACCAAGACAGAGGCGGCGACCGTTGCCGGCAAGGTCGATATCTCCGTCAACGCCTATCATGAGAGAACAGGTGAGCGCCTCAACAATACCGGCGCTACCCACGCTGTCTTGCGGCACAAGCCCCATGGGGTGATGGCGGTGCTGGGACCTTACAATTTCCCGGCGCATCTCGCCAATGGGCACATTATTCCCGCTCTGATCGCCGGCAACACAATCGTATTCAAACCATCGGAGATGACGCCTGGGCCGGGCGCATTCATTGTCGAGCGCATGGCGGAGGCGGGCGTTCCCGCCGACGTTGTCAATCTCGTTCAGGGCGCGCGAGAGACTGGCGAGGCGCTGACCCATGCGGATGTCAGCGGCGTTCTCTTTACCGGCGGCGCCAACACCGGCCTTGCCATTCACAAGATGTTTGCTGACCGGCTTGATGTTATTCTGGCGTTGGAGCTTGGCGGCAACAATCCGCTGATCTGGTGGGATACGGACGATGTGGACGCGGCGGCGTTTGCGGTGGTGCAGTCAGCGTTTCTGACAAGCGGCCAGCGCTGCACTTGCGCACGGCGTCTCATCCTTCCTGACGATGACCGCGGCGACAAGGCGCTGGATGCGCTGACAAAGATCACAGACCGACTGATTATTGACCAGCCCTTCGCCGACCCGCAGCCCTTTATGGGCCCGGTTATATCGCCCAAGGTCGCCGAAGGATTGGAGCGCGCTTTTGATCAGCTGGTAGAGCGCGACGGCGAGGCGATCCGAAACTTGAGTGTCCGTGATGAAGGCGGCGCGTTCGTGACGCCAGGCATCGTTGATGTCACCCGCAGCAGCGCGGTGCCTGATGAAGAACATTTCGGCCCGCTGCTCAAAGTCTGGCGGGTGAAGGATTTCGACGCGGCTATCTCCGAAGCCAACAATACGCGCTTCGGCCTTTCCGCAGGGCTTCTCACTGACGATAAAACGAAATGGGAAAAATTCCTGGCGCTCTCCCGCGCCGGCATCGTCAACTGGAATCGCCAGACCACAGGCGCTTCTGGCGCGGCGCCTTTTGGCGGCATCGGCGCTTCCGGAAATCACCGCCCGGCGGCTTATTACGCCGCAGACTACTGCGCTTACCCGGTAGCATCCATGGAAGGCGAGCAACTTCTTCCGGTTACTGACGATCAGGTTGGAGTGAAAGCTTGACTTACAGCGAATACAATTTCGACGGCCTCATCGGTCCGACCCATAATTACGCCGGGCTTTCTTTCGGCAACCTTGCTTCGGCGACCAACAAAGGCGCGACATCAAATCCACTAGAGGCGGCTTTGCAGGGGCTTGCGAAAATGCGCGCCGCCATGGAGTTGGGCCTCAAGCAAGGCTTCCTGCCGCCCCAGGATCGCCCGCATCTGAAGACCTTAAGGGCGCTCGGTTTTTCCGGCAGCGACGCCCGAGTGATCGAAAAGGCTGGCGCGGTATCGCCGACACTTCTCTCCAATTGTTACGCTGCCTCCTGCATGTGGACCGCCAATGCAGGGACCATTGGGCCTTCTCCGGATACGGGCGACGGTAAAGTTCATTTCACCGCCGCCAATCTAGCGGCGAATTTTCACCGCGCCATCGAAGCAGACACAACAACGCGCGTGCTGGCGCATATTTTCAATGACGAAAGATACTTCGTACATCATCCGCCATTGCCCGGCGCCATGCATTTCGGCGACGAGGGCGCCGCCAATCATGGCCGCCTTGCGCAGAGCCATGGCGACGTTGGCGTTCATCTTTTCGTTTATGGCGAAGATGGCGATAAGTTTCCCGCCCGCCAGAAACGCGCCGCCAGCGAAGCTATCGCGCGCAATCATTTGCTTGATCCCGTGAAGACAGTTTTTGTTCAGCAATCGGAGGCGGCGCTTGATGCGGGCGCTTTCCACAATGATGTGGTCGGCGTCGCCAACGGAACGGTTCTTTTTCTGCACGAGCAAAGTTTTGCTGATCCGCAAGCCGCCTATTCGGCGATCCGCGAAGCTGTGCCTTTCGTTGAGATTATCGAAGCGCCAACGAATAAGGTTTCGCTTGAAGACGCCGTAAAATCCTATCTCTTCAACTCGCAGTTGCTCACCCTGCCGGGCGGTGAAATGGCGCTGCTCCTGCCAACGGAATCCGAAGAAAATGAAGCGGTAAAGAGTTTTCTCGAAGAGACTGTTTCGAAGAACAATCCTATCAATCGGCTGATCTTCAAAAATGTCCGCGAGAGCATGCGCAATGGCGGCGGGCCGGCCTGCCTTCGGTTGCGGGTTGTACTCTCGGACGAAGAAGCAGCAGCGGCGAATGCACACTTCCTGCTCGATGATCAAAAAATAGCGAGACTGGAAGACTGGGTGAAGGCGCATTATCGCGATCGCGTCATCCCCGATGATCTGCGCGATCCGGCTTTCATGGAAGAAAGTTTTGCCGCCATGGACGCCTTAACGAACCTTCTCGGGATGGGCGCCTTTTACGATTTTCAGAAAATTTGAACCGTTGACATCTCGATCTGTATCAATGTGAAACAATCGTCGTCGTCATAGTAGCTGCGGTTTAACAATTCCCTGCTAGTTCCAATCTTGTCCAAGTTTGGGAATTCGGAATGCAGCCGGACGCGCACATAACGAAGGCAAATATGCCGGCGGAGAAACCGTCTGTCGCCTCGGCTATCGCGGCAAGCGCAACGGCGCTCCACCATCAAATCAAAACCCGCCTTGTGATCTCGATCATTGCTGGGATGATACTATGGTTTGCGACCAGTCTTCCCCTTGCGACAACCTGGATTTTGGCGGCATTGCTTAGCCAACTGATCGATGATCGCGTGTGGGGATTGTTTCGCGACGAGCATCGAACGACGGCGCCGAGCCGCGCCGAGTGGATATTGCTGATCGGCAATACGGTACAGTCTGCGGCGGTCATGTCCGCGCTGGCGGTGTTGTTGTGGTTCTTCTGGGGCGCGCCTGGGAGGATTGTTGCTGTGCTTTGGCTTGCTGGATCGTTGTTGCACGTTGTCTTGCACGTACACCATGAGCGCCGCACTTTCTTTGCCGCATTTATTCCGCATACATGTTATTTTGTTGGGCTGCCACTATTCGCTTTGATATCTGGCGGCGAACCCGGACGCACTGGCGCGGCGGCTATCTTGCTTGCTGTTGTCCTCTACGTTGGTCACTTGATTATAGCGTTTTTCGAGTATGAAGCCGCCAGCGCCGCCATGCGAAACGCACGCGAAAAGGCGCAGGAGCGCCAAGCGGCGGCGGAAGAGGCCAATCGGGCGAAGTCAGTGTTTCTGGCGAATATGAGTCACGAAATCAGAACGCCGATGAATGGCATCCTCGGTATGGCGGCGGCGCTCGAAAACAGTGAATTGACGCCGGAACAACGTGGCAAGTTGCAGATCATTCGGGAGTCGGGCGACCATTTAATGTCGGTGCTGAATGATCTGCTTGATCTATCCAAGATTGAAGCAAAGCGCATTGAAATCGAAAATACGGCATTTTGCTTGAGCGAGTGCGTCATTCGCGTCGCTAATCTTCACAGCCTGAAGGCGGAAGAGAAGGCGTTAAAACTGAATGTCGTGACCAGGGGAGATATGTCGTCGTTGCGCACCGGCGATCCGCACCGCATCTTGCAGATCCTGCACAACCTCGTAGCGAACGCCATAAAGTTCACTGAACGCGGTGCTGTCACAATCACGGTGTCTTCGGGAGAGGAGCCCGAGACGGTTGGTGATGTCTGTTTTGAAGTTTCCGACACCGGCATCGGCGTCACGCCCGAACAGGCGTCTCGGATTTTTGTGCCCTTTACCCAAGCCGATGCGACAACAACCCGCAAATATGGCGGCACCGGTCTTGGATTAGCGATCGTCAAAAGCATCGTGGACGCTATGGATGGCGAGGTATCCCTTACTTCCAGTCCCGGGAAGGGGGCGACATTCACAGTGAGGCTCAAACTGCCGCTTGTGGAACAGCGAGACGAGTTGACACAAACGGAAACGAGCAGTGTTCAAGATACATCTACACGACACAGTCGTTCGTTAAGGATTCTCGCGGCGGAGGACAATCTGGTCAACCAGAGTGTCTTAAAGGCGTTGCTGCAGCCGCAGATCACCGATGTGCGCTTCGCCAAAGATGGTCTTGAAGCCGTCGCTGCATTTCAGGAGGAGGAGTTTGATCTCATACTGATGGATATCTCGATGCCGGTGCTGGACGGTGTTGAGGCGATGCGTCAGATTCGTTTCCTTGAACGTCAGTCAGCTGCAACAAAACAAATCCCGATCATCGCCATCTCCGCCCACGCCATGCGTCAGCAAATCGAAGAGATGCTGGAAGCAGGCTTTGACGGTTACGTAACCAAGCCGGTGAAGGCTGCTGCTTTGCACAAGGAAATTTCGCGGCTGGCGCCAACGCGGTCTAACGATGAATCGTCGTCGGCAGTTGCTTAACGCGCTTCCGGGGTTGGCAGGGGAATAACGACTTTGCGTTCGACTTCGCGCAACGTGAAACTCGATTCAACCGTCGCGATATTTTGCATACGGAGAATTGTCTCCGAGAGGAACGCCTCATAGGCCGCCAAAGTCGGAATGACGACACGCAGGAAGTAATCGAACTTGCCGGTCACCAAATAGCATTCCATGACCTCGTCGCGCTTTTTGATTTCCTTTTCAAAGTCGCGCAGCGCCTTGTCGTCCTCGCGCTCTAGCTTGACGAGGATGATGACCGTGACGTTGACGCCAAGCGCCTCGCGGTTGACTTCCGTGTGGTATCCCTTGATGACGCCGTCCGCTTCCAACCGTCGCAGTCGTCGAAGGCAAGGGGTGGGAGACAAACCGACCTTGTCAGCGAGATCGGCATTGGTGATGCGGGCATTTTCCTGAAGGTGCGTCAGAATCTTGAAATCGATATGATCGAGCTTCATAGGCGCCTTCCCTAGAAAATGTCATTCTTTTGGCATTTTATGCTAACCTTTGGTTCTGAGGTCAATTGTTTTAGAGGGATCGCCTTCGCGGCTTCCGCTATAGATGGCGCGCGGCTAGAAGGTCTCGCCAGCATGCATCACTCAATTGTCATTTCCGGAGGAAAATCAGCATGGACGCCCGCGAATTGCCCGTAGAAGGCTGGAGAAAGGTTGTTCATTTCAGCGACGAGGCGAGCGGGCTCAACGCTATTGTCTCCGTTCATGATGCGACCTTAGGGCCAGGCTGCGGCGGTTGCCGCGTTCGCGACTATGAGAGTTTTGAGGCGGGCCTCGAAGACGTCAAAAACCTGTCGCGCGGCATGACTTACAAAAATGCGCTCGCCGAAATTCCCTTTGGCGGCGGCAAGGCGGTGATTTTCGCCGACCCAAAGCGCGATAAAACGTCGGAGATGATGCGCGCGTTCGGTCGCGCCATTCATAGTCTTGATGGGCTTTACTATACGGCTGAAGATTCCGGCGTCACCGAGCGCGATATCGAATTGATCCGCGAAGAAACGCCATATGCCGCCGGTCTGGTCGAAAAGGGTGTTGGCGGTAATCCGTCGCCGTTTACAGCGCGCGGCGTATGGCGCGGCATGCAGGCGGCGGCGAAAGCGAGGCTTGGCGCTGCGTCCCTTGAAGGATTGCGGGTGTCGATCTTAGGGGTCGGCGCCGTCGGCATGGAACTGGCGCGGCTGGTCCACGAAGAGGGCGGACGCCTTGTTGTGGCCGACGTGAACGAAGCAGCGCTTGCAGAAGCCCGTGAAACCTACGGCGCCGAAGTTGTCGCGCCAGAAGACGCCGTCGCCGCCGATGTCGATATTTACAGCCCATGTGCGCTTGGCGGTTCTATCAATGACCGGACCATCGATCGCATAAAGGCGAAAATTGTCGCTGGCGCCGCTAACAATCAGCTCAAAACCCCCGATATGGATGAGGCGCTCCGGGCGCGCGGCGTTTTGTATGCGCCGGACTATGTGATCAACGCAGCCGGCGTAATCAGCGTCGGCCTTGAAATTCTTGGAACCTGGTCCGAAGAAGAAATGACCACGCGGATCGACAAGATCGGCGGCCGGCTGACTGGGATATTCGAGCGCGCCGCCGCAGAAGACCGGCCGACTGGCGCCGTGGCGGACGAGATGGCGCTGGAGATCATTGCCCGAGGTAAGAAGGCGGCTTAGTTTCAGGGCGGGAGACACCATGGATACGAAAGCGATTCTCAAAAACTACTACGCCGCATGGCTGAGCAGCGATCGTGAAGCCGCCCGCAACCACCTGTGCGATGACCTCAAATTCCATAGTCCGCAAGACAAATTTAAGACCGCTGACGCGTTTTTGGGCGAATGCTGGCAATATGCCGACCAGTTTAGAGACATGAAACTACTCCAGGAGGCATATAGCGCAGACGCAGCCTTTATTGCATATCGCTTCAACGAACATCTGGTAGGCGAATTTCATCGCTTTCGCGACGGCAAGATTGCCGAGGTTTATGTGACGTTTAACCCGACTGTCTGAAGCGCTCAGACGGCAAACTAGCTTTAAGTTCCAGAGCCATTCTCTGGTTTCTCAATGGAGGTAATTCAATGTCCCAAGAAGATCCCATCGTCATCGCCGGGCTGGCGCGCACGCCCATCGGAAATTTTCTGGGCGCCTTTACCGGCCTGCCGACGCCCGAGCTTGGCGCAACGGCGATCGGCGCAGCGCTGGAGCGCGGCGGCGTTAATAAGCCGGATGTCGATGAAGTGATCATGGGCTGCTGTTTGCCGGCGGGCTTGCGGCAGGCGCCGGCGCGTCAAGCGTCGCTCGGCGCAGGCCTTCCGCAGGAAACGGGCTGCACCACCATCAACAAAATGTGCGGTTCCGGCATGAAAGCGGTGATGCAGGGGCACGATGCGATCCTTGCAGGATCATCCAGCATTGTCGTCGCTGGCGGCATGGAATCCATGACCAACGCCCCGCACATTCTCCCATCGGGGCGTTCGGGCATCAAATATGGTCAGGGCGTTGTCTATGACCATATGGCGATCGACGGTCTTGAAGACGCATATGAACCGGGCCGCGCCATGGGTGTGTTTGCTGAAAAATGCGCCCGCGAATGGCAATTCTCCCGTGAGGAGCAGGATGAATACTCCATGCGGTCGGTGACACGCGCGCAAGACGCGATCAAAAATGGTTCGTTCAAGAATGAAATCGTGTCCGTAGAGGTAAAAACGCGCAAGGGTGCGGTGATGACCGTGGAAGATGACGAAAAGCCAGGCCTTGTCGACGCCTCGAAGATACCCAACCTGCGCGCCGCATTTGAGAAAGACGGCACCGTTACTGCCGGCAACGCTTCCGCCATTTCTGACGGCGCCGCGGCGGTTGTGCTGATGCGGCAATCAACTGCCGACAAAAACGGCGCAAAACCGGTGGCGCGCATTCTCGCTCACTCGACACATGCGCAAGCGCCGGAATGGTTCACGACCGCGCCGGTCGCTTCTATCAAAACGGTGCTCGAGAAAGCCGGTTGGTCGGCGAGCGACGTTGATCTTTACGAAATCAACGAAGCGTTTTCCGTGGTGCCGCTTGCCGCCATGCGCGAGCACAAGCTTCCCGCAGAGAAGGTCAATATTCACGGCGGCGCCATTGCGCTTGGCCACCCAATCGGCGCCTCCGGCGCGCGCATCATCTGTACGCTGGTCAATGCGCTGCAACAGAGCGGCGGCAAAAAAGGCGTTGCCAGCCTTTGCATCGGCGGCGGTGAAGCGACAAGCATTGCGCTTGAGTTGGTTTAAGTAAACAACTACCCAGACTTGCATTCGCACGACTGGGTAGCTTGCGTGAGAAATTGAAATGACCGCCAAACAAACCTTCGACTGGCAGGACCCGCTCTTGCTGGAAACGCAGCTCACCGACGAAGAGCGGATGATCCGCGATGCAGCGCGGGGCTACGCCCACGATAAGCTGTTGCCGCGCGTGACATCCGCCTATCGCGAAGAGCGGTTCGACCGGGAGATCATGACCGAGCTTGGGGAGCAGGGCTTGCTCGGGGCGACAGTCGCTGAGGAATATGGCGGCGGCGGTGCGAGCCACGTCGCCTATGGCCTTATCGCTCGCGAGATTGAGCGCGTTGATTCCGGCTATCGCTCGGCGATGTCGGTGCAGTCTTCTCTCGTAATGTATCCGATTGAGGCGTTTGGAACCGAAGAACAAAAGCAAAAATACCTGCCAAAGCTGGCGAGCGGCGAGTGGGTTGGTTGTTTTGGTCTCACGGAATCCGACGGCGGTTCCGATCCCGGCGCGATGCGCACCCGCGCAGAAAAAGTGCAGGGCGGTTACATGCTCAAGGGGTCTAAAATGTGGATTACCAATTCGCCCATCGCCGATCTTGCGGTGGTCTGGGCGAAGCTCGACGGCGATATCCGCGGGTTTGTTGTTGAGCGGGGTACGGACGGATTTTCAACGCCGAAAATCGAGGGCAAGCTTTCTTTACGGGCCTCGGTAACCGGTGAAATCGCCCTTGATGACGCTGTTGTTTCGGAAGATGCGTTGCTGCCTGACGTAAAAGGGCTGAAAGGACCGTTTTCGTGCCTCAACAAAGCGCGCTACGGCATTTCATGGGGCGCGATGGGCGCCGCGGAAGCATGCTGGATGGCGTCGCGGGACTACGCCATGGAGCGCATTGTTTTCGGCAAGCCGATCGCGGGCACGCAACTCGTGCAGAAAAAGCTCGCTGACATGCAAACCGATATTGCCCTCGGCCTGCAGGGCGCCTTGCAGCTCGGTCGATTGCTCGATCAAGGCGCGTTTGTGCCGGAAGCGATTTCCATGATGAAACGAAACAATTGCGGCAAAGCGCTTGAGATTGCCCGCATCGCTCGGGACATACACGGCGGCAACGGCATTTCCGAAGAATACCATGTGTTGCGCCATGCATTGAACCTCGAAACGGTCAACACCTATGAAGGCACGCACGATATTCATGCGCTGATCCTCGGCCGTTCCATGACTGGTCTGCAGGCATTTCAATAGGAACGACAATGCCCGGCGCGTCTGGATTTCATCTCAATCCTGATCTTGATCTTGCGCCTTATGCGCAAACTTATCGTGAAAAGGGTTTGGTGCAGATCCCGGACATCTTTGACGCTGAAACAGCAGAAGCCATCCATCAGATGCTGGCGGGTGAGTTTGCCTGGCGTTTTTTGGTGACGGACCAGCAAGATCGCCCGGCGCATTACGGGCGGGATCAATGGAACGCGCTGAACGCTGATGAACGCCAGGCGCTCATGCAAGACGTTTTTGCCCGCGCACAGCAAAATCGCGGCTTTTGCTATCACACCTATCCGATGATTGAAGCCTACCTGAAAGGCTGGGACAAAGGGCATCCAATCCATCAGATCACGGAGCTGATCAACAGTCCGACTTATTTGGACCTTGGCCGATCGGTCACAGGTGTTTCGGGGATCACGAAAGCCGACGCTCATGCGTGCAAATATACGCAAGGTCATTACCTTACTCGCCACCTTGACTATGGCGAGGACCGCGAACGGCGCGCGGCGTATGTTCTTGGCTTTACGAAAGGCTGGCAGCCGGATTGGGGTGGGCTTTTGTTATTCCTGAAAGACAATCAGGATGTCGAATTCGGTTTTCTGCCGCGCTTCAACAACCTCACCATATTCGACATCAAATATCTGCATACGGTAACGCAGGTTTCGACATTCGCCGGCGCGCCGCGGCTAACTATTACTGGTTGGTTCCGGGATGATCCTGCGGCGGTGCAGGTTTAGCGCTTCTGCTTTAAACGCAGATTATTTTTTTTTCTTCTTGCTTTTCTTTTTTTTGTTTTTGGCGCTCGATTTCGGATTTTTTTTGCTTCTTTGCCAGTTAGTTCTTCAAGTTTTTGAACAACCTTCTTCCACTCATTATTCTTGAAATTATTTTTCCAACTTACAAGATCAGCCGTTTGAATCGCAGCAAAGCCATACGGCGGGTCGGTTCGTCCAATTTTTATTGGCACCAATTTTTTCAATTTTTTTGCCAGGTGCGCTTCTTCTTTTACCCAATCGGATTCGGCTGATCTGGCGGACCACAAAATGACAACTGCTTTGGATTTCTTTATTTGGGCGGGTATATACTTGTCCCAGGTTTCGCCCACCGGAACATTCACATCCCAAAAAACCGAATAACCCAATCGTTTGAAAAGTTGCGCAAAATTTTTGGCTGTCTCCATATTCTTTCGAGAATAGCCCAAGAAAATATCCGCCATTCTATTTGGCTCCGGGAGTTAACCGATATCTGTTGCCTACGGTAGCTAAGTACACAGCAAAACCAACGCATAGGGTGATTTGGATCGAAATATCTAGTCGAAAGGCGTTTGGTGTTAAGCTGTGGAATCCAACGAGAAACCCTGAAGAGGCCTATTAACATCAGAGATATAGTGCTGGTTATTTGTAGAGCACGCCCGGCAGCCAAGTGGCGATCTCTGGGAAATAGGCAAGGATGCCGAGCGCTGCGAGCTGAATAAAGATAAAGGGTATTGCGCCGCGATAGATTTGCGCGGTTGCGATTTCGGGCGGCGCCACCCCGCGCAAATAAAACAGTGCAAATCCAAAGGGCGGCGTTAAAAACGACGTCTGCAAGTTAATCGCCATCATCACCCCAAGCCAAATGGGGTCGAGCCCCATGGCGAGCAGCGGCGGTCCCACAAGCGGCACCACCACAAGCGTGATCTCGATGAAGTCGAGGAAAAAGCCGAGGATAAACATCACCAGCATCACTGTCACAACAGCGCCGACAACGCCGCCCGGCGTTGCGGCGAGCGCGCGCTCAACCGTGTCGTCGCCGCCAAGGCCGCGGAAGACGAGGGAAAACAACGCAGCGCCGATGAGGATCGTGAAGACCATGGTCGTCACCCGCGCCGTCTGTTCGAGAATAGGGTTTAAAGTTGCTTCGCGGCGCAGCTGAAAGAGACTGGCGACAACGCCCCAGGGTGTTAGCGCGAAGAGCAAAAATGCTGCGATGATCGCGATGGATTCAACCGAAGAGACTGACTCGCGGCCAAGCCGCAAATCGAACAAGCCGTTCAATATAAAAAGACCGAACAGAGCAACAGTGGTCACATAGATCGCCGGCGCGCCGGCGAGCCATGAACCTTTTGGGGCGAGGCGCGCGCCGGCGATGAGCAAAGCGCCAATGGCGCCGACGCTTGCGGCTTCGGTCGGGGTTGCGATGCCAGCAAGGATTGACCCTAAGACGGCAATGATAAGAATGAGCGGCGGCGGTAAAACTTTTAAGGCGTCGATCCAGACTTGGCGCCGCGAACCCATTTCTGCAGCCGGGATCGCCGGCGCCATATTGGGCCGCGTAATCGCGACCAGGATCTGCCAGGCGAGATACATGCCAACAAGCATCAGACCAGGGAAAAGCGCGCCAGCGAATAAGTCGCCCACCGAAACGGTTTCCGGCGCAAAGACGCCCTGCTCCAATTGCGCCTTTTGGAAGGCGTTGGAGATAACGTCGCCTAACAAGATCAATACGATTGACGGCGGGATGATCTGCCCGAGGGTTCCGGCGGCGGCGATCGAACCGGAGGCGAATGCAGGGTCGTAGCCCCGCCGCAACATGGTCGGCAGACTGAGCAAGCCCATGGTAACGACCGTAGCGCCGACAATGCCGGTCGAGGCGGCGAGCAGCGCGCCGACCACGGTAACTGAAATCCCAAGCCCGCCGCGCAGAGAGCCGAACAGTTTCGCCATGGCGTCGAGCAATTCTTCGGCGATTTTAGACTTTTCAAGAATGACGCCCATCAACACAAACATCGGCACGGCGATCAGCGTCGTGTTCGTAACCGAACCGAAAATACGTTGCGGGAAGGGCTTCAAAAAGCTGATGTCGAAAACGCCGAACGTCAAGCCCAAAACCGCGAAGATGAGCGCCGTGCCCGCAAGCGTGAGTGCGACAGGGTAGCCTGCAAGGAGCAGCGCACACAGAGTCAGCACCATCAATATGTCGAGCCAGCCGGCAATCCAGCACAGACAAAAACCAGTTTCGGCGATTGCGAAGTCCATGTCAGGCGGCGCTCCGCTGGTTGCCTTTGCGCAAGGTCTCCCCTGCGCGTCCGGCGATGACAAAACCCGCCATGGCAAGAAGCGCTGCAAAAGCGGGGATCAATGACTTCATGAGATAAACGCCCTGAATCCCGGATGCTTCCGTCGAGCCTTCGCCGACCGCCCAGGAATTCGCCACGTAGGGCGAGGCGGTCCAAAGGAGGAGAAGGCAAACCGGGAACAATAGAAGATATGTCCCGACAAAATCGATGAGCGCTTTTCGGTTCGCCGGCGCATCGCGGTAAAAAATATCAACGCGCACATGATCGTCGGTGATCAGCGCATAACCGGCAGCCAAGAGAAAAACGGCGCCATGCATGTATGTGATCGATTCCTGCATGAATATGAAATTGACGCCAAACACATAGCGCAAGACGACGACGCCGAATTGAACAAACGCCATCAGCAAAAGCAGCCACATAACCGTGCGCCCGGTTCCCTTGACGATCGTCTCAATGGGCGGCGACAGGCGCTTGATAAGCGCGCCGGCGCCGCCGGCTGTAAAAATAATGACAGCGAGCCCCGCTGCGAATGCAGCAAAAGTAAGCGATTGCGCAAGCGATGGTGCGGCCCTCAGGGTTGGCGCAAGCGCCGCAAACAGAGCGCCCGCAATCACAGCGGACGCAATGAGCGCTAACCAGACACCTGTCGAGGAGCGCCGTGCGTCGGCAAATAGCGCCGCCAGCGGCAAAAATATGCAAGGAAATACGACGCCGGCCGCCAACCAATTCAGAATATCGCCGACAATCGTCAACACAAACGCACGCTCACAACTCAAACACTTCGCGGCGGATGCTCATATAAGCTTCATCAGAAATACCGCTCCATGTCATCGAGCGCGCCAATGACGCTTTAAAGCTTTCATAGATGCGCCGCGTGATATCATCGGTTTGCGCCGTTTCTTCGAGAACATTTTTGGATTGGCGGGCGAGCGCCGCCATGACGTCGTCAGGCATGCGACGGGTCTCGACGCCGTACTCTGTTACAAGCTGGTCGAGTGCGGTTGCGTTGTTGTGAATATATTCGGCAATCGAAAGATGGTTGGCCTGATGACAGGCGCCGCGAATAATCGATTGTTCCTGAAGGTTAAGGCTATTCCAGAGATCGAGATTAAGACCGACGCCGAGTTGTGCGCCGGATTCATGGAAGCCGGGCCAATAGTAAAACTTGGCCTCGCGGTGAAACCCAAAAGCAAGATCATTCCACGGGCCGACCCACTCGGTGGCGTCGATGGCGCCGGACTGCAGCGCCTGATAGATTTCGCCGCCGGCAAGCGCCACTGCAGACGCGCCGATGCGCCGCAAGACTTCGCCGCCAAGGCCCGGCATGCGAATTTTAAGGCCGCGCATGTCTTCAAGCGAATTGATTTCGCGTTTGAACCAGCCGCCGAGTTGATGGCCCGTATTGCCAGCGGCGAAAGGCTTGATGTTGAACCCCGCTGATAATTCGTCCCAAAGCTCCTGCCCGCCACCAAACTCCGTCCACGCCATAATTTCCGTTGTCGTCATGCCGAAAGGCACGGCGGTGAAAAAAGCGAACGCTGGCGACTTGCCGACCCAATAGTACTCGGCGCCGTGATAAAGGTCGGCGGCGCCGTTGGCGACGGCGTCAAAGCTCTCAAATGCGGGCACCAACTCGCCGGCGGCGAATACCCGCACGCGCATGGCGCCGCCGGACATTTCGGTGATGAATTGCGCAGTGCGTTCCGCCATGGTCCCAAGGCCCGGAAAATCCTTCGGCCAGGTGGTCACCATTTTTAGTTCGCGTTCCTTGAGGCCGCCGCCGATCTCTTCGAGGGAAACCGGTGCGCCGCATTCACAGCCAGTCGCAAGCGCTATTGCGCCAAGGCCGCCGCCGGCGAGCAATTTGCGCCGGGGTAACAAACGATTTGTTTGCTTTTTACTTTTGTCATCCATAGCCCACGCAGCATGCCGCGCTCCGGCAAGGACCGCAAGAACCGTATTGATGCGACTTAACGCGCTCTGCGTTGCAAAATGATGGGAACCAGCCATGCAAGCAGCGGAGCAGAAATGATCAGCAAGCCAATTTGATACGGGGCCCAGGCCAATGGCGTTGGAAAGTTGCCATAGGCGTGGCCTGCGAGCGCAGGGATTAGCGAGCGGGTCCAATAGACCGAACACGCAAATACAGATGCAGTGATGAATACGTTCGTGAGATTA
>JANQOV010000079.1 GCA_028285645.1 Hyphococcus sp. | reverse complement strand
ACCGTATCGCCCTCCTTGACGTTCCATTTGGCGAGCGTGCCTTCCTCCATGGTCGGCGAGAGGGCGGGCATGAGAATTGGCGTTGGCATAAATCTGTCCGTTCAGTGCGGCCCAAAATTCGAATTGGCGAGTTCCGGGTCAGAAAAAGTCGTTGGCGTCCATCTCTTATAACGGCGCGCGATGCGTTCGTCAGTCGTTTCGGCGTCATAATCCATGGGCGCCTCCTCGATATCGAAGAAGGCCTCCATCCGCAGACCGACCACATTAACCGTGGAAACGATGCGCTCGCCCTCGCCCATCACCGCCGCTACATAGACCCCGCAATGGCGGCAGATGAGGAAGTCGGCAGTCATAAGCGCAAAGCGATAGCGAATGAGATCGTCAGGGCGCGCATCGATAACGGTTACTCCCTCTCCGTCCGAAATATTCACCGCCCCATGGCGCCTGCAGAAAACGCATTGGCAGGTGCGCACGCCAAGCTCTTGCGGCGTCTTTTGCGATTCAAAAGACGCTTTCACTCTCCCGCAATGACACTTACCGGTGTGGATCATATTATTTTGCCCATGGCGGCCGCCCGGCAACCGGGTGAGTATGGGCGTCTACGGGCGAGCGATCTAATGGATCTCGGCCAAATTTGTTTTCGCCAAGCGTTCCTGATTTAAAAAGCTGCATCAGACCGAGAATAACAGCAACTACAAAACTCGTTCCCCAACCGACTAAAAAGATAGTCGGGTAGGCATCAAGTTTCGTTATTTCGGGGAACCAAAAATAGCCTGGTACAAAAAAAACGTTCCACCAGCCCGTCATGTTCATGTCGTGAAACCTTCGGATTGAAGTCGCCAGCCACGGCCAAACTAGCAATAGCATCACAACAAGCGACACATATCCGTATTGCGTTGCCCCAAAAGATAACGCGGGCTTGTCTAAGGCCAGTACACCATCAAGGTAAATTGCGAACCAAGTCAGTGCAGCGTAAGGAATAACAAAAGCCAACCAAAACGCCTTGCGAGAGATTCTCCCGCGAACTTTTAGGTAAAATTGCAGGCCGCGCACCTACGCCTTACTCCCGATACATCACGCCCTTCACCGCACGCACAATTTTCTCCGCATTCGGAAGGCTTAGGGCCTCAAGGTTTGCAGCGTAGGGAAGCGGCGTGTCTTCCTGGGTGACGCGGGCGGGCGGTGCATCAAGGTAATCAAAGGCGTGTTGCGTCACCTGCCAGGCGACTTCAGCGCCGATGCCGCAGGGCGCCCAGCCTTCTTCGACAGTCACGACGCGGTTGGTTTTCTTAACGCTTTCGATGACCGTCGCCGCATCCATGGGCCGGAGCGTTCTTAGGTCTACGACTTCAGCGTCGATCCCTTCGCCCACCAGCGTTTCGGCGGCTTCGAGCGCAAACTTAACACCACGGGAATAGGAAACGATGGTGACGTCAGAACCGGCGCGGGCGACCTTCGCCTTGCCGATGGGCAGAACCCAATCCTCAACATCGGGAATTTCCATGGTGTCGCCGTAAAGCAGCTCATGCTCCAGGAAGACGACGGGATTGGGATCGCGGATTGCCGCTTTCAAAAGGCCTTTGGCGTCGGACGCAGAATAGGGAGAGATGACGATCAGCCCCGGCACATTGGCGTACCACGCGGCGTAATCCTGGCTGTGCTGGGCGGCGACACGCGCGGCGGCGGCGTTAGGGCCGCGGAAGACGATGGGCGATGACATCTGACCACCGGACATGTAGCGGGTCTTGCCGGCTGAATTGATGATGTGGTCGCTCGCCTGCATGGCGAAATTCCAGGTCATGAACTCAACAATGGGTTTGAGCCCCGCAAAAGCCGCACCCGTGCCAAGCCCGGCAAAGCCATATTCAGTGATCGGCGTATCGACGACACGCCTTGCGCCAAACTCTTCGAGCAGACCGCGGCTTACCTTATAGGCGCCCTGATATTCTGCGACTTCCTCGCCCATCAGGAAAACATCTTCGTCGCGGCGCATTTCTTCCGCCATGGCGTCGCGCAGCGCGTCACGGATGGTGATTGGGACCATGTTGACGTCAGCAGGCAGCTCGGGGTCGACGGCTGCAATCGCCTGCGGCGCGTCCACTGCCATTGGGGCCTGGGTAGGCGCATCTTGCGAATGATCGCTTTCCGCTTCAGCCGGCGCCTGGGACGATGCAGCGGGCACTTCGGCGCCGTTCAACTTTGAAACATCAATATCATCGGCGCTCTCGCCATCGCCCAAGATGACCGCAATCGGCGCATTGACTTTGACATTCTCCGTCCCCTCGCCGATCAGAATTTTACCGATGACCCCGTCATCGACCGCCTCAACCTCCATGGTCGCCTTGTCGGTTTCAATCTCTGCAATGACATCGCCGGAGGAGACCGTATCGCCTTCCTTGACGGTCCACTTGGCGAGCGTTCCTTCTTCCATTGTGGGAGACAGTGCAGGCATGAGAATTGGGGTCGGCATTCAACGGGCTCGTGGGTTGCGCTTAAATTTCGGTCTTTCCATAGCGGCAAAAGCCGGGGCCGCAAAGCCTTGACGCCAAACGGATTCCTGAAAACCGGCAGTTATCCCGCGGTTTCGTCGGCCTGCATCAATCCGAAGATGTTTCCTTCTGTATCCTTGAAATAGGCAAGCCAGCCGACGCCGGGAATGGGCATGCGCTCGACGACCTCCTTGCCGCCTTCGCTCGCGACCTGTTTTGAACAAAGTTCCAGATCGTCAATGTCGATGGTGATCACATAGGACGAGACGGGCGCGCCCTCGTGCGGCGGCGGGCCCATGCGTTTTAATAGACCGCCATTGATGCCGGGCGTTTCCGCGTCGCCGGTGACGATCACCCAATAAGGCGGCTCGCCTTCGCCGAAGCGGCTAAAGCTCCAATTGAATACACTCTTGTAAAACTTGATCGCGCGTTCCGGGTCATCCGCGTGGATCTCAAAATGCGTTGGTCGGTTCATCTTTGCCTCCAGCGGACCCTCGACTGTCGAGGACCTTTCCTTCCGCTTCCAATTCTTCGAGCAGTCGGTTCTGTTCAGCTTCCATGGTCGCGTTCACCGCGTTGAAATAAATCTGCAAGTCCCGCCCCGCTTCTTCTGCAATACAAACAAGATAGGCGTTCACGACTGCGACATGGGCGTTATAGCGGCGCGTTTCCGTATTGCGTGCGCGCACGCGATCGCTGCCCTTTTTGTCTGCAAACGATGCAACCTTGAACGGCGCTGGCCTTTCGCAACCGGTGAAACTATATGTGCCGCCGCCCTCGCCGATTGGCGTGAACGTTCCTGCAGCCGCGCCGCCATGCGCGCCGCTTGTCAGCAACATCATTGCGCCCGTGACCGCGAAACTAGTTTTCAAAACACCCATGACAATACTCCCACTCAAACCCCGAGCGAGATTATAGCACAGGTTTAGCGGCCTCGGGCGTTAACCAAATACGGCCCCA
Source organism: Hyphococcus sp. (assembly GCA_028285645.1). GTDB lineage: Bacteria > Pseudomonadota > Alphaproteobacteria > Caulobacterales > Parvularculaceae > Hyphococcus. The sequence continues at coordinate 11,460 of JANQOV010000079.1, read as the reverse complement.
GCTTCGCCCGGTTTTATGCGAATGAGCCGCGAATCTTCGACCGCCGCCTGTCGATGATGAACGATTGCCTGATAACCGGGGTTTTTGACCATATCGCCGAACGCCGCTGCGGACGGATATTCAGCAACAAAACAAATATCCCAGCTTTCATCTACGGGTCCGATCAACACATGCTTTGGCGCGCCCGACCAGGCGATCTTGCCGCCGACGCCTTTGAAGAAGGGTTCGCTCTCTCGGCCATAGGCTTTGTAGGCATCAAGCCCGGATGCTTCGCGACCGTCTTCGTAATCGGCTTTTTCCCGCAGGCGGATAATATTCAGCATCCAGATTGGTCCGTCATCCTCCAGCTTCATCATTTCGCCAAATTGCTCTCGGCTCGGATCGATATTGCCGGTCATGAAGCGTTTCCTTTTTCCTGGATGGCGTTAAGGCCAGTTACCCGTTCAAAGATTCGGTCGGTTAAAGCGGAGGGCGCAGTATTGCGCAAGGCCAGAAAGCCGAGCATCTTTTCCGGAACAGTGTAACGCGATTGCGGGCGCGCCGCCGTCAGCGCTTTCAAAACCGCTTCTGCAACAATGGTCGGCGGCGGCGCCGATGGATGACCGCGCGCATGCCATTGTTTGAAGATACGCACCTGATCACCATAAACTTCATCGTCTAAATAGCGCGCCAGCGCCTGCTGTTCCTGTTCGCCAAAAGGCGTGTTGACAAAGCCGGGGCGGATCACCGAGACCTTGACGCCATGGGGACGAAGCTCGCGGCGCAACGCATCAGATATTCCCTCCACCGCATGTTTCGATGCGGCGTAAACGCCTTGAAACGGCGCCGCAATCCGACCGGTGACAGAGCCGATATTGACGATGCGTCCAACACCCGCTTCGCGCATCTGCGGCAGAACCGCGCGCGTGACATTCATCAGACCGAATAGATTGGTTTCGAATTGGCGCCGCCACTCCTTCGTCGGCACGCGTTCCGCAGGCCCGAGCACGCTGACGCCGGCATTATTGACGAGACCATAAAGCGCGCCGCCCTCTTCGCCGACAGTATCTAAGGCGTTGGCGATGGAAGTTTCGTCAGTGACATCCATCGCGACCGGATGAATGCGGTTATGAGCGAGACCCGCAAGGTCCTGCAGTTTTTCAAGGCGTCGCGCAGCGGCAAAGACTTTAAAGCCCTGATGGGCGAGATGCACAGCGGTTGCTTCTCCAATGCCGCTGGAGGCGCCGGTGACAAGAACGGATTTGTGCAAGGGAATGCTCCAAAGAATTGATTGCGCGCGCAACCTAACCGGCTCGCCGCCGGGACGCAAAACGCCATGGACGCCTTCCGCAGCGGACGGGAAAGCGCCATCATTGCCATGCCGGCGATATCGTTTTACCCTTGGCTGGCAAGGCAAAGGGGAATGTGTGATGCGGTTTTTTAAGCCTTTTGCAGCATGCGCGATCAGCGCCCTCGCGGCGGCATGCGTTTCTGACGATGGCGGCAAATCAACAGCAAGTGAAGCAGCGGGTGATCCTGCAGCGGGGCTTAGCTATGCGCGGCAAGCGTGTGCTTCCTGCCACGCCATTACAGACGGCGTAGAGCGTTCCCCCAACCCGATGGCACCGGCGTTTGAGACGCTTGCAAACCGGCCTTCGATGTCGCGCATGACCTTGAGCGCGCTCCTGCAGACGCCGCATCGCACGATGCCGAATTTGATCGTTGATCCGGACCGGATCGACGACCTTGCCGCCTATCTCGCGATCCTCCGCGACGAAAGCTGACCCGTTAAGGCTTGGCGAACTCCACGTCTCCGTCCTTCGGCAATATGATAACCATCCCGTCTTCGGCGAGTTTTACATGTCTTGGCCGAACTTTGCTGACACCGCGCATGAAGATGCGCTGCGCTACCGGATTGTCTGGCGGCGGTGTTAGATGTGTCAGGACGAGCCAGTCGACGCCCGCGTCATTCGCCGCTTGCGCCGCTTCAACCGGGCTTGTGTGGTAGTTCTGAATATCCTCAAGGATTTTCGCGATCGTTGTATTCCCCGCTTCAGCAGCGGTTTCTTGCATCGCCTTGACCATATGGTTGGCTTGGGCTTCGTGAATAAGCAGATCCGCGCCCTCAGCCGCCACTATGAGGTCAGTCGAATAAGACGTGTCGCCGCTGATAACGACGCTGCGGCCCTCATAGTCAATGCGATATCCCATAGAAGGCTTGACGGGACCGTGATCGACGGGAAAGGCGGTGACTTTCAGTCCGTCTCTTTCAAAAACGGTCTGCGGCGCGGCGCCTTCGAAGACAATGGGCGACATCCCCGCGGTGCGGGGCGGCGCAATCGCTTTGCCATGATGTTCGGTGCGATACTCATTGTCGAGTGCAAACGCCTCATTGAGCCCGTTGATGACGCGATCAACGCCCGTTGGTCCGTAAACGGATAATGGCGCCTGCCGCCCGCCAATCCAGGACATTAAATTTGCTTCGCTTAAGTCGCCAATATGGTCGGAATGAAAATGCGTCAGAAACACGGCTTGAAGCCGACCCGCGGGCACGCCCATCGATTGCAGCACTTCCCAACCGCCCGTGCCGGCGTCAAAAAGGTAAAGGTTGTCGCCTGCGATGATAGCAGTGCAACTCTGAGCGCGCTTGGGCGTCGCGATGGGCGAACTGGTGCCACAAAAAATTACTGCGAGCCCATCATTGCGAAACCAGCGCTCTGTGTCAGCGTTGAGCGCTCTATCGATCGCCCGTGAAAAAAGCCTGTCTTGAACAGCCGGGATATATGTGGCCGAGGAGATAAGCACTCCAAGAAACGCAACACCCACAATCAAAGTAATGATCAAACGCATCGGACATTCCTGTCACAGGCTCCAGACGCGATAGACTACACTAAACGCGACCGCTTCACAGCCGCCTCAATGAAAGAAGCGAACAAAGGATGCGGATCGAACGGACGCGATTTCAGTTCCGGATGATACTGAACGCCGATGAACCAGGGGTGGTCCGGAATCTCCATAATCTCCGGAAGGGCGCCGTCAGGGGATACGCCTGAGAACTCAACGCCGTGGTCAGCGAGACGATCCGCCCAGGAGATATCTATCTCATAACGATGGCGGTGACGTTCCTCGATGTCGCGCGCGCTATAAATTTCATGAACGCGGCTGCCCTCTTTGAGCCGCGCCGGATAAGCGCCAAGTCGCATGGTGCCGCCAAGGTCACCTGCCTCGGTGCGGACTTCCTTTTCATTGCCGCGGGTCCACTCCCTCATGAGGCCGACGACGGATTTACCGCCTTGTTCAAACTCCGAGGATGTCGCGTCTTCAACGCCTAGCAGACTGCGCGCCGCTTCGATCACCGCCATCTGCATACCGTAACAAATGCCGAAAAACGGCACTTCGTTTTCCCGGCTGAACCGCACTGCATTGATCTTGCCCTCGGCGCCGCGTTCGCCGAAGGCGCCCGGCACGATAATACCGTGGACGCCCGCCAGCGCCGTTCGAATATGGTCTTCGTCATCAAAAGCGCTGGCTTCCACCCATTCAATATTCACGCGCACATTGTTAGCGATGCCGCCATGGGCGATCGCTTCGATGAGTGATTTGTAAGCGTCCTTAAGGACCGTATATTTGCCGACGACGGCTATGGTGACTTCGCCATCCGGCGCAGTGATGCGTTCGACGATGTTTTGCCACCCATCGAGCTTTGGCTCCGCGACATCTTTCATGCGGAACGCATTCAAGACTTCCTCATCAAACCCCTCCCGGTGGTAGGCAAGCGGCACTTCGTAAATCGTTCGGCAATCAAGCGCCTGCACCACGGCGGAAGAACGCACGTTACAAAAGAGCGCGATCTTGTTGCGTTCGCTCTCAGGAATTTCACGATCGGCGCGCACCAGCAACACATCTGGCTGAATGCCAATAGCGCGCAATTCTCGAACCGAATGCTGTGTTGGTTTTGTCTTGAGTTCGCCAGCGGAGGGTATGAACGGCATGAGGGTGAGGTGTACATAAACAGCATCACCGCGCGGCAGTTCGTTGCCGAGTTGTCTGATGGCTTCGAAAAACGGCAGCGCCTCGATGTCGCCGACGGTGCCGCCTATTTCACAAAGAACAAAATCAGCATCGCCGGCGTCCGATAAAACAAATTGTTTGATTTGGTCGGTGACGTGCGGGATCACCTGTACCGTTGCGCCAAGATAATCGCCGCGGCGCTCCCGCTCGATAATGCGCGAGTAAATCTGGCCTGTGGTGACATTGTCCGATTTCGATGCGGAAACGCCGGTGAAGCGTTCGTAGTGCCCGAGGTCGAGATCGGTCTCCGCGCCGTCGTCAGTAACGAAAACTTCGCCGTGCTGATAAGGCGACATGGTGCCGGGATCGACGTTCAAATAGGGATCAAGCTTGCGCAAGCGCACCTTAAATCCACGCGCCTGAAGCAGCGCGCCGAGCGCTGCTGAAGCGACCCCTTTTCCGAGAGACGACACCACGCCGCCGGTAATGAAAATATACCGCGCCATGGAAGTTCATCTTAGCGAGGATTCGTCGGCAAGGTAAGGGCCTTTTCCATAAACGAACGCCGCAGCCAGCTTAGCCGGCCACGGCGTTGCCCCCCAACTGACCTTGCCCCGATGGCGGGGATTGCGGCAGCGTTTTCGCGCCTTTCGCCCCCCGCGAGGCCAGTGCCGAACATTGAAATCCTGTTCGTCGGCGAAGAATTTTTCACAAGGCGCGGACAATCACAACGGCGCATTATGGTTAACGCACTGCTTTCAGTTTTAACTGTCTTATTTGCAACAGCTGTGATGCGGTGATGTCACGCTTCGCCGGCACCGATCATTCGAACTTATTGATTTGGGTCTTCTTCTTCGGCCGGCTCGGTCCCTAAGGCGTCGAGGATTTCTTGCTCCGTTAGCGGCGCTGACCCATCTTCCACCGGCGCTCCGCCTGATGGGGTTTCAGCGCTAATGGAATCGAAATCCGTCGCATCGTCGTCGCCGCCAAGGGTTTGCAGTAATTCTTCCGCCGTCGGGGCCGCCGGCGCCGCTGGGCCCTCCGTCGGCTCAGTCGTCACTTCGCCGGTCAACTCCTCAATTACGTCGGTTTCGCTTTCGCCCTGACCAGCGAGGATGGCGAGACCAAGGGAGGTAGCAAAAAACAAAGCCGCGAGAATAGATGTTGTCCGGGTCAGCGCGTTGGCAGCGCCCCGCCCCGTCATGAAACCGCCGCCTGAGCCCGCCCCGCCCATACCGAGGGCGCCGCCTTCTGAGCGCTGCAACAACACAACGCCGATAAGTCCGAGCACGAGAAGCGTATGGACGGTGAGAATAACTGCGGTCATGAAGGCATTTCCGGTTTAATCGGCATCGCGAGACATAGGCGCGCCAGCGCGGCGCGACAAGACCGGGCCGTGTACTCTCTGCCGGGACACCCCGCAACCCCAAAAAGGGGTCGCGGTCCTTGTTTGCTGGCCGTCAGCCGGCCTGCTGGCTCTCCTTAGCAACCCAGTCTTGGACCACATCTTCCAGAATGCCTAACGGCATTGCGCCATTCATCAGGAGGACTTCGTGGAATTCACGCAGGTCAAAGTCATCGCCCAGAGCCGCTTCAGCGTCAGCCCGCATTTTAAGGATCGCGAGCTGGCCGGTCTTGTAAGCTGTCGCCTGAGCTGGCCACACCACGTAACGCTCGATTTCGCGGGTGACCTCAGCTTCCGTGTTACCGGTCTTCTCCAACATGTAGGTTATTGCCTCCTCACGGGTCCAGCGTTTGGCGTGCATACCAGTATCAACCACCAGCCGCACTGCACGGAACATTTCCGCCTGTAAGCGGCCAAGATCGCCGAGCGGGTCATCGTCATAGACGCCCATATCGGTTTTGGCGATGCGTTCCGCGTAAAGCGCCCACCCCTCTGAGTAAGCGGTGAACAGGCCAAACTTGCGAATGAACGGAATGCCCTCGATTAGCAACGCTGACGAGATCTGAAAATGATGCCCGGGCGCGCCTTCATGATACATCAGCGTTGGAAGCGTCCATTTCGGATTGTCCGCAGTGTCTTTCTGATTGATGTAAAACCGACCGGGCCGCGACCCGTCCAGCGCTGGTTGCTGATAATACCCGCCGGGGGCTGAGTCTTGTGAAAACTCAGGCACACGGACGATTTCGAGCGGTTGGGGCGGCAAGGTGATGAAATAGTCGCCTGCCTTCGCCATAAGGTCTTCATCAAGCGCGACGAGATAGTCGATCATCGCCTTGCGCCCGTCATCCGTATTCGGAAATTGCTGAGCAGGATCTTCCATAAGAACGCGCACGCGTTCAGAGACGGTTCCCTCTATCATCCCCTGACTGATAAGGATCGCATCCATCTCCTGCTCAATGCGCGCGACCTCGGATAAACCGATATTGTGGATTTCTTCAGCAGTGAAGTCAGTCGTCGTGTTCGATTTCAATGCAGCGGCGTAGATCTTGTCACCGTCAGGAATGCGCCAGATACCGGCGTTGTGATCGGTGATTTGTAAAAGCTCTTCATAGAGCGCGATCATCGCTTCGTAGCCGGGAATAACTTGCGTCTCGACGGCCTTGGTCGCTTGCGCAATATAATCGGCCTTTTTCTCCTCACTCATCCCTATTTCATCAAGCTTCGCAGGTAAGGTTGTAACCAGTGGATTTTCAGCGGCGCCGCCGTCAATGAACGAGCGCATAACGCCAATCGTCTTTTCGATGATGAAATCCGGCGGCACAACGCCGTGGTCGCGATCATCTTCAACACGCGCCTTGACCTCGCCCAAAACACGTCCGAATTCGTTAAGGCGGCTGATATAGCGTTTGACGCTCTTTTCATGCTTGAATGCGTGCTGGTCTGTTAGAAATGACGGCATGTTTACTGTCACGCCCGAATTCTGCACGACACGATAGCCGCCATATTCGAATTCCGCCTGGCGAATAATATCGTCCATGAACCAGGCCATAATTTGCCAACTCAAAAGTTCCTGTCCTTCAAGGCCGTCCGGCCCATATTTGTCGAGGCCGGCGCGCGCCTTGCGCAGCTTGGCAAGCGTTTTCTCATCTTGCGCCTTGGTATAGTCGGCAAGCTTGCCTGAGTGAAAATCAAGCGGCGTATTGTCGATAGCGCCGATGCTGGTCAGTAGTTCCGGCCCGTCCAGCAGGAAGGTCTCCGCGGTAACCTTGTTGATGTAGTTGTTGATGCCGACCGGTTTCCACCAGAAACAAGTGAATGCGCCAAATGCAGCAATGATGATTAGGAGGAGAAGCCCTCCCAGAATTTTTCCGATTAAGCCCATGATGTTGCGCCCCTTACTTGCACCCAAGAGACGGTTCTATCATCGCCCCCGCATCTTCGGCGATACCATTTATCGTGTTTTTGCAGCAGATAACCGCAATGAAAGCGAGGATAGTTAGCCGAAAATATTAAACAGCGTCAGTTGGGCGCGCCTTCAGATTGCGCCGCGAGCGGCGGTGTTGACTGCGGCGCAGCGCTGATGGCGTCAATGATCGCGATGATTTTTTCTGTTTCCGCATGATGCAGCGCATGGCCTGTATCCGCCAAAACGGTAAGGCTGGCGCCATCGACTTCGGTCGCCAGCGTTTTGGAGTGGATTTCAGGGCTTACGGTGTCATCGCTATCGCCGACAACGATCGCCACCGGTAATCTCAAGCTGCCGTAATCGTCCTGCATCTCGACAATCTGCGGTTTCAGATTGGCGAGATCGGCGGCGTTATTTTTGAAGTCGCTCGGACGAAACAAAAGCGCAAGACCTGCGTGCTTGGCGTAGTCTGGCGGCGGCGTATCTGGCGCGAACGACTCCTCGACCGACCGCTCAGCCGCCAACTGACCGTAGACGGGGATCACCAGTCGCCGCAGCAATACCCCAAGCACCGGGATTTGCGATGCTTCGTTGTACCAGGCAACGCCACCCGGCCATTCATGGCTAACTGCAGCAAGTAAAACGAGGCCGCTCATTTCATCCTGATACTGAAGGGCGTAAGCAAGGGCGACCGCTCCGCCAAGGCTCTGCCCGACAATGATGGGATCGCGTACGTCGAGACTTTTTAGCGCGCCATTGATGAGTTCAGCTTGAACCTTGATGCGATGACCGTCATCGGGCCGGGTGGAATAGCCGCGCCCCGGCCTATCGATCATGATCACTCGTCGATCCGCCGCCAGCTCGTCGCCAAGCGCTATTTTCTGGTCTCTGAGGTTTACGCTGGCGCCGTGAATAAGAACGACTGGCGGCTTGGCGCTGTCACGGGGACCTGCGTCAAGCACGTGCAGCCGCTCGCCGTTGACGTCTACGAATTTACCGATCGGCGGCGCATTTTTCTCCGCCGTTAAGGTCGCGCAGCCCGACAAAAACGCAAATCCGCTAAGCAATATCGTCAGCACAAAAAGCGTCAGCACGCGCGTGGTCGCTTTCAATACGATCACCTAGCGGCCGCCCGGCGCGGCCATGACGATCGGATAAAAATCATCAGCTTTAAGGCTCGCGCCGCCTACCAATGCGCCATTGACATTATCGATGCTGAGAATGTCCTTCGCATTGCCGGGCTTTACCGAGCCGCCATAAAGCAGGCGTGTTCCTGTCGGTGTTTTAGCGCGGATAAACCCGTGCATGTCCTCAATGTCTTCGAGCGTCGGCGTCAAGCCTGTGCCGATTGCCCAGACCGGCTCATAGGCGACAACAAGCTCGCTCTCGGTCGATGGCAGGGAGCCTTTTAGCTGGGCGCCCACAACCGTCTCCGCTTCGCCGGCTTTGCGCTCAGCCTCGGTCTCGCCGACGCAAATGATCGGCGTCAGCCCGGCGCGCAATACGGCCTGCGCCTTGGCATTCACGGCCGCATCGGTCTCGCCATGGTCGGCGCGCCGCTCAGAGTGGCCGACAATCACATAGCCGGCGCCTACGTCCGCAAGCATCTCGGCGCTGATATCGCCCGTATGAGCGCCACCTTCATTTTCGTGACAATCCTGACCGCCAAACTGAATCGCTTCGTCGCTGAATTCCTTGGCGAAATGCGCCACAAGCGTTGCTGGCGGGCAGATCAGAACATCCCGGTCTTCCGGCGCCGAGCCTGACAATTTCTCGATCAGCGACTGAATTTCCGCGATCGATGCGGACAGCCCGTTCATTTTCCAGTTGCCGGCGATCAACGGTTTCATAAGCGCGCTCCTTGCCTTGTCTATCGGGTTAAGGGAAGCACCGTTTCCTGTCCAGTCTGAGCGGGGCTTTGGAGCCTTGTCCGCGCCTGCGGCGGCGTCTAAGTTGCCGGCCAATCAAGAGGCGGCGAACCAGCCGCGAGTAACCCCGAGGCGTTTTGAAATGCTAACTCAAGTGCGCGGCGCGCTTAAGGGCGTAGTAGCGTGGTTTGTCATCGTTCTCCTCATCTTGGCGTTCGCGCTTTGGGGCGTTCCCGAACTGCGCACCATGACTCAGAGCGCAGCAGTGTCGGTCGGCGATGAATCCTATTCCGCCCAATATGTGCAGGCCGAGATCACGCGACAGATCAATATTCGTCGTCAGGAAACGGGCGGCAATTTTTCGCGCGACGACGCCATCGCTGCAGGACTGCCCGCGCAAGTGGTGTCAAACCTTGCAACCGGCGCAGCGCTGAAGCAAGCAGCGTCTGATATGGGGCTCGCAACGCCGCGCGCTGTCGTGCGCGATTACCTGCAGACAAATGAAGCTTTTCAGAATCCCGTCACTGGCAAATTTGACAGCACGATCCTCGATGCAATCCTGCTTAACAACTCGATGTCCGTTGGCGAGTTTGAATCGCGGATCTCAGAGGAAATCTTGCGCGACCAGTTGATCGGCGCCGTCGTTGCGTCGGGTCCGGCGCCGAAATCTCTTGTCGATGCGCTCTTGCTGCGCAACACCGAACGCCGGCGCATCGCCTATCTGACAGTGACTGATGAAATGGCGGGCGTCGCCGCGGAACCGACAGCAGAAGACCTTAAAACCTTCTACGAAAATAACACGTCGACATTCACGGCGCCGGAGTTTCGAACGTTTGATGTTGTGTTCCTGCGGGAAACGGCGTTTCGTGAAGGATTGGAAATGCCGGAAGAGGAATTGCGGCGCATCTATGACCTCAATCGCGAGCGCCTCTACGAAGTGCCGGAGCGCCGGACAATCTATCAAATCACCTTTGAAAACGAAACCGGCGCCGACGCAGCCGCAGCTGCTTTGCGCCAAGGCAAGCCTGTGGAAACCGTTGCTCAAGAGCAGGGCCTTACCCTTGAAGCGGTGACGTTTACAGAAATTCAGCAAAAAGACATTCTCGATCCAAGCGTCGGCGAAGCAGCGTTCAGCGCCGAAGCTGGCGAAGGCGATGTGATTGACCCCGTAAAAAGCCTGTTTGGATGGACTGTCGTGCAGATCGCCGGTGTGCTCCCGCCCGAGACCAAAACGTTCGACGATGTGCGCGATGAAATAGAGGCGGAATATCTTAACAATGATACGCGCCGTAAAATGCTTGACGCAATCGATGTGATCGAAGAAGCGCGCGACGGCGGCGCACCGTTATCGGATGCCGCTGAAGCAGCCGGTCTTTCCGTAGAGCGGTTCGGGCCAGTCGATCGGTACAGCTTCGCGCCCGGCGGCGCTATTATCGATGGCGTTCCCGGTGAAGTTTTGAGCGAAGTCTTTCAGCTCGACGAGGGCGATGAATCCGAAGCCGGCGAACTTGCCGTCGAAAACGGCTATTTCTTTGTTTCGCTCGAAGAAATCACGCCTCCGGCCCTGATGGACTACGAACTCGTCGAGGATGAGGTTCAAGAACGCTGGCGCAACCAGGAACGCGCATCACGCATTTCGCAAGCTGTTCGGTCTGTGCGGGAAGCAGTGGAAGGCGGACAAACTCTCGAAGAAGCCTCTGCGCCATTCAATCGCACGCCAATTACGACCGTGCTCGATCGGGGCTCGTCTAATGAAGCCATTTCCGCGGAGTTGCGCGAGCAGGTTTTCTTTGCCGAACTTAACGATCTGGTGTCCGGGCCAGCGGCCTTTGGCTCCGCTCAAATTGTGGTTGAGGTTCGCGAAATTGGTTTTGGCCGCAATTCCGTGTCTCCACAAGAAGTTGAATCCTTCAATCAATATGTTGGTTTCCAACTGAACCAGGAGCTTTTGGAAGCGTTGGTGAATGAGCTGCGCAACAATTATGGCGTTAAGGTCAATCAGACCCAGATTGACGCGCTTTATGCGGATATTCAGTGAACATATCACCTGACTTTCCAGTCTTCGAAGAAACATACGACGGCGGCGCGCCGCAACTCGTTTGGCACACGGCGATATCCGATCTTGAAACTCCGGTTTCCGCCTATCTAAAGCTCGCCGCAGCTAAGAAAAACGCGCTGCTGCTTGAATCCGTTGAAGGCGGCGAGCAATTGGGGCGGTATTCCATCATCGGGTTCAACCCCGACCTCATCTGGCGGGCCAATGGCGATCACGCTGAAATCAACCGCAACCC
>JANQOV010000066.1 GCA_028285645.1 Hyphococcus sp. | reverse complement strand
GGTTGGCCATGCGCCCGGAGAGCTGGAGCCGGTTGCAGAATTGCCAGTGCTGCCGGATGGGCTTGAAGCAGCGCAAAACGTTGCTTTTGAATTTTCGCCGGCGCTGATTGCCGCGCGCGAACAAAGCGAAATATCGCGGCGTCAGGTTTCGATCGCCAGGGGCGCGCTGATGCCGACTATCTCTTTGACGGCGTCTTATCAGTATGCGGAAGACCCCAATTTTTTTACAACCCAAGATGAGCAGTTCGCTTATGGCGCGCGGGCGTCTATTCCGTTGTTCCAGGGCGGCGCCAATTATTCGCGCATTCGCGAAGCAAGGGCGCTGCACGCCAGCGACCGCATGCGGGTGACCGAAACCGAGCGCCGAACGCGCGCTTCCGTCACCGGCGTTTGGGAACGTTTGATGGCGGCGCGCGCTGTCATCAATTCGGCGCAGGCGGCGGTTGAGGCGAACCGGCTGGCGCTTGACGGCGTCAGGCAGGAGGCGTTGCTTGGGACTAGAACAACGCTTGATGTCCTGGACGCGGAGCGCGAGCTTTTAAACGCCGAAGTGGCCTTGGTCACCGCCAAGCGCGACGAGCAGGCGGCGGCTTATGATCTCCTTGCAGCGATCGGCATTTTGACCCCGGAAGCGATTGGCCTTGAAGATTTGGCCGGCGAATCTGGAGAAAATGGCGGACTTGAAATGTTTCGTCATTAACGCATCAGCAAGGAAGGTCTTGATAGTTAGGGCGAAGCGCCTGACAAAGAGATCATATTCTTGTTCGTGAGGGACATCTGTCCATGGAAAATGCACAACCAGAACCCAGCATGGAGGAGATCCTAGCGTCGATACGACGGATCATCTCCGAGGATGAAGAAGACACGGGCGCCGGCGGGGCCGAAGCGCCCGACGCAGCGCCTCAACGTGCGAAACCGGAACTCGTTCAGAAATCAGAAACGCCGACGGCGGTAACCCCCGCGGCTCAGGATAATGATGAGGCAAAGCCTCATTTGGAAACGGAAGACGTTGAAATGATTAAGAAAAATGTTGCCGCCGCCGTAACCCAGGAAGCCGAGGACACGATGCTCGATAAATCATCAGCCGCTGCTGCAAGCGAAGCGTTTCAAAACCTTTCTCAGTCCGTCCGGGTTTCTGAGGGCGAGGGTCGCACTCTTGAAGATATCGTCATCACCATGCTGAAGCCGATGATCAAAGAATGGCTCGACGCCAATCTGCCGGCGATCGTTGAGGAAAAAGTGGAAGAAGAAGTCCAGCGAGTGGCCAGACGCCGCGGCTAGCTTATTCTTCTCGAGGAGTTGAAAGCCGGCCGGAAGGCCGGCTTTTTTTATGCGCGCCAGGGCGTCAGGCGTTTGCCTGGACCGGACGATGGTCGTCTCTGGCGCTCAAACCAAAGATGCCAAAGCTGTTTACGCCTTTCAAACTGGATCATATTGACCGCAAATGGCTCTAGAGTGTTGAGCAATCATTGCCCGCGGCCTAAACCGGATGTTTCGCGGTTGCACAAAAGAAAATCAGCGCCATGCTCGATAAAAACTTCAATTTCAACGAGGCCGAGGGCCAAATCTATGAGGGCTGGGAGGCGTCAGGGGCGTTCAAGCCGTCGCATGCCCCCGGCGCGGAAAGCTATTCCATCGTCATTCCGCCGCCCAATGTCACCGGCTCGCTCCATATGGGCCACGCCCTCAATAACACGCTGCAGGACATCCTGATCCGCTTTGAGCGGATGCGCGGGAAATCCGTGCTGTGGCAGCCAGGGATGGATCATGCCGGCATTGCGACGCAAATGGTTGTCGAGCGGCAAATGATGGAGCGTCAGGAGCCGAAGCGCACGGAAATCGGACGCGAAGCCTTTGTCGAAAAAGTTTGGGCCTGGAAGGAAGAAAGCGGCGGCACGATCATCAATCAGTTAAAGCGCCTCGGCGCATCCTGCGATTGGAGCCGCGAACGCTTTACGATGGATGAAGGGCTCTCCGAAGCTGTCGTCAAGGTTTTCGTCCAGCTTTACAAAGACGGCCTCATCTATCGCGACAAGCGGCTGGTCAACTGGGACCCGAAATTTGAAACCGCGATTTCTGATCTCGAGGTCGAGAACACGGAAGTCGACGGCCATTTCTGGCATTTCAAATATCCGCTGGAAAATGGCGAGACCTACGAGTTTCCGATCAAGCACGACGAGGACGGCAATCCGACGAAATGGGAAACCCGCGATTATATTTCCATTGCAACGACGCGGCCCGAGACTATGCTCGGCGACGGCGCTGTTGCCGTGCACCCGTCCGACAAGCGCTATGCGCCGATTGTCGGCAAGCGCTGCCTTCTGCCGTTGGCGGACCGCTATATCCCTATCATCACTGACGATTATCCGGACCCTGACTTTGGCTCCGGCGCGGTGAAGATCACCGGCGCCCATGATTTCAACGATTATCATGTCGCCAAGCGCCATGACATCACCATGTATGATTTGATGGATTCAAAAGCGCGACTGGTGGACGCCGATTACGTGCCGGAAAAGTATCGCGGCATGGACCGGTTTGATGCGCGCAAAGCGATTGTCGAAGACATCGACGCCCGCGGGCTCCTCATCAAAGTCGAAGACAAAAAGATCATGCAGCCCTTTGGCGACCGCTCGGGCGTTGTCATCGAACCGATCCGCACCGACCAGTGGTATGTGGACGCGAAAACCCTTGCGCAGCCCGCCATCGAAGCGGTGGAGAAGGGCGAGACGAAATTTGTCCCGGAAAACTGGGCGAAAACCTACTTCCAATGGATACGCAATATCGAGCCCTGGTGCGTTTCCCGCCAGCTTTGGTGGGGGCACCGCATCCCTGCGTGGTATGGGCCGGACGGCCACTTCTTTGTTGCGGAAACGGAGGAGGAGGCGACCAAACTGGCCATCGCCAAATATACAAGCGAGGGTTACACGCTCGAAGATATCAACGACATGCGCCGCCACGAACATGGCGGCTCGCCTTTGTTGGTTCAGGACGAAGACGTTCTCGACACCTGGTTCTCGTCCGCACTTTGGCCATTTTCAACGTTAGGGTGGCCCGACAAAACGCCTGAACTGGACACATTTTACCCGACGTCAACGCTCGTTACCGCCCACGACATCATCTTCTTCTGGGTGGCGCGGATGATGATGCAGGGCATTCACTTCATGAAGGAGGTTCCCTTCGACACCGTCTACATCCACGCCCTGGTGCTCGACGAGCATGGGCAAAAGATGTCGAAGTCTAAGGGCAACATTATCGATCCGCTCATTCTCATCGACAAATATGGCGCCGACGCCTTGCGCTTTACGCTGGCGGCGCAGGCAGCCCAGGGCCGCAACATTCGCCTTTCGGATTCTCGCGTCGAGGGTTACCGCAATTTTGGCACCAAGCTTTGGAACGCGGCGCGCTTTTGCGAGATGAATGAATGCAAAACCGATCCTGCGTTTGATCCCGCGACAGTTTCGTCAACGCTCAATCAATGGATCGTCCACGAAGCCAATCAATGCGCCACCGCCGTCACTCGCGAGCTTGAAGCGTTTCGTTTTAACGACGCCGCCGGCGCTATTTATAAGTTCACCTGGAATGTCTTTTGCGACTGGTATCTGGAGCTTGCCAAGCCGGTCCTGCAAGGCGAGGACGGGCCGGAAAAAACTGAAACCCGCGCTGCCGCCGCCTATGCGCTCGATCAGATTTTGAAACTCTTGCATCCGTTCAAACCTTTCATCACTGAGGCGTTGTGGAAGGACCTTGCCGCGCGCGACAAGGCGTTGATTACCAGCGAGTGGCCACAGTTTGATGAAGCGCTGAAAAGCGAAGTCGCCGCCACGGAAATGCAATGGGTGATTGATCTCATTTCCGGCATCCGTTCTGTGCGCCAGGAAATGAATGTGCCGGCCGGCGCGAAAATTCCGATGACGCTCCTTGGCGCTGCGCCGGACAAGTCAAAGCTTGAGACGCACGAGCAGGTTATTGCTCGGCTGGCGCGGTTGTCTGACATTTCAACGGCTGATGCGCCGCCCGCCGGCGCCGTCGAGATTGTTCACGGCGACGCTGTCGTGGCGCTCCCCATCGCCGACGTGATCGACATCGATGCTGAAAAGGCGCGGCTTCAAAAAGAGCGCGACAAGGCGACAAATGAAATCGCCGGCATTGATAAAAAACTCGCCAACAAAAACTTTGTCGATAAAGCGCCGCCGAAAGTCGTTGAGGAACAAAAGACCCGCCGCGCCGATTATGAAGCGCAGCTTGAAAAACTTGGGCAAGCTTTGGCGCGCCTTGAAAGGCTTTAGCAGAAATATGCCGGTCTCCCCGGCGAAAGCCGGGGTCCAGGCCGAGTTTCGCTAGTTCCGACACGCATGATCGTTTGTATCGATTGCTGCGAAATACGTGCAATCATTCCGGCTCAACTTTTTCAGATATCTAGATCCCGTTTATGGTTCCCATCCATAAACTCGCCGGGAAGAACGGAAGAGTTGAGCCCTGTGTTCAGAACCGTTTAGCCCCTGTTGCGAAGCACTTCCTCGATTTTCGTGTCGATGTCAGCAAGCTTGTGAAATACGCGTTTTGCTTCATCGGTGATCAGCGCCTGGCGGATAGCTGATTGAAGTCTCGCAAACTTCCGCCCGCTGAGTTCGCTTTCCGCAAGGGGCAGGAATTGCGACTCTTCATCGGCCATATGCACTTCCTGCATGTCGATGAATCGATTGAGTTTGTCGATCAGCTTGTCGGCTGCGCCTTTGCGGTTTTCAACGAAGTCCTTGAGGTTTTTGGAAAACGCGCTCGTAAGCTCGGCCATCTCGTCATGTTCGCCCCGCAGCCGTTTAAGATAGGCGCTTTCGAGAACGCCTTTCTCAATGAGCGCGTCATAGATCATATCTTCTTTTTTGTGATGGATTTCGTCGGGAAAGGTTTCGAAAAAGCGAACCAGCAGTCGCAACAGGGCTGTGTTCGGTTCTTTGCCTTTGGACCAGGCGCGAAGCTCTTGCTTTAAGATATGAAGGCGATTGCCCAGATGCTGATGCTCATCTTTAATCGCCGTGATCAATTTTGGCGTTTGAGCAGGCATGTCGCGTTAGCTTGTTTCCGCGAGAAACGAGAGTTGCGTGATCATGGCGTTACGATCTGCGCCGTCGCGATCCGTAAGACGGGTGGGGTAGTCGCCGGTAAAGCAGTGGTCGGTGAAGGCCGGCGCGGTTTCATCCCGTCGGCCCTTGCGAAACGCACGGTAAAGCCCGTCAAGCGACAGGAAGGCGAGGCTGTCAACGCCGATCAGCTTGCGCATGTCTTCAACCGTGCGGTCGACCGCGATCAGCTCTTCATAGGACGGCGTGTTGATGCCGTAAAAGTCAGGATGCTGAATGGGCGGGCAGGCAATGCGCATATGCACTTCCTTGGCGCCGGCCTTGCGCAGCATTTCAGCGATCTTTTTGGACGTCGTGCCGCGCACGATGCTGTCATCGATCAGAACAACCCGCTTACCGTCAATCAGCCCGCGATTTGGAGAGTGTTTGCGCGCAACGCCCGCTTCGCGGATTTTCTGTTGCGGTTCGATGAAGGTGCGCCCGATAAAATGCGAGCGGATAAGCGCCATCTCATAAGGCAAGTTCGATTTTTGCGCATAACCGATGGCGGCGGGCACGCCGGAATCGGGGATCGGCGAAACAAGATCAGCCTCGCATGGGGCTTCTTTCGCAAGGCGCTCGCCAAGGCGCTTGCGCAACTCATAAACGCTTTGCCCATCGACAATAGAATTGGGCTTGGCGAAATAAATCAATTCGAAGATGCAAGGCCGCGCCTTTTCGGGCGGCGGCGTGATCTGGCGGCTGACAATCGTCCCGTCGCTTTTGCAAATGACGACTTCGCCGGGCTTGATATCGCGCACGAATTTTGCGCCGATGATATCAAGCGCGCAGGTTTCCGACGCAAGAATGGGCGCGCCGTCAAGATCGCCAAGGATCAAAGGCCGAATGCCGACGGGATCGCGGGCGCCGATCAGTCCTTCCGGCGTCAACACTGTGAGCGCATAGGCGCCTTCCACTTGCTTGAGCGCTTCGATTAGTCGGTCGGTGGTTGAAATATATTGCGCCCGCGCCGTCAGCTGCAGGAAGATTTCTGAATCCGACGTCGATTGAAAAATACAGCCGCGCCGCACCAGGTCGGAGCGCAAGGTTTTGGCGTTGGTAAGGTTGCCATTGTGAGCGATGGCGACGCCGGCCTGATCGAGGTCAGCGTAAAGCGGTTGCACATTGCGCAAGACAGTCTCGCCTTGTGTCGAGTAACGGGTGTGGCCGATGGCGGCTTCGCCCTTCAGGCGATCAAGGCAATCTGCGTCGGAGAATTGGTCGGACACCAACCCAAGGGCGCGCTCGGTGTGGAACTGTTCGCCGTCGAAGCTGGCAATGCCCGCCGCTTCCTGACCGCGATGCTGCAGCGCGTGCAGGCCGAGCGCTGTCAGCGCGGCGGCATCCTTCGTTCCGATAACGCCAAAGACACCGCATTCTTCTTTAAGCTTGGGGCCGCCGAGGATCGCGTCCAATTCAGATTGGCGCCGGCGATAAAGCGGGCCTTCTATTTTCAGTAAATCAGCGACGCTTTTTGTTTTGCGGGGTACAGCGTCGCAATGGGCTGTCACTGGGGATCTTCCTCTGCAAGTATCTCCGCCATCGGATCATCATCATTGACGATTTCTTCGCCGGTCTCTTGGGCCGCCGGCCCGTCCGTTGTGGTCACGGTGGTGATGACTTCCTCAAGCCCGTTTCTGTCGGTTCGCTCATAGCCAAGGATCGAAGCGTCTTCCTCAGGAACCGACGGCTTTAGGGTTTCATTGTCGATATAGGCGTCTTCTGGCGTGAAGCTTTGAAACCAATTCGCCATGCCGGCGGCGAGGGGGCGCGTCATCGCGCTCTTGACCGACTCTGGTTGCCGCTCTTCGGCCTGATAATAGCCATAAGCCAGAAAGCCGAGACCGACGAGCACAAGCCCGCGCGCAAACCCAAAAACGCCCCCCGTGATGCGATCCACTAGGGCCGCCCGTGGCGGGAAGGGAATGCGGCTAATGCCGAGATGCGCCAGTACGTGAAAGAAGATGAAAAAGACCCCGACAATCCCGACCGCAGCAAAAACCGTGGTGAAGAAACTGCCCGTTTTGCCAAGCGCCGCGACTGTCGGCTCCACCAGCAACAGGCCCATAAAAGCCGCTCCGGCAAGCGCGATCAGCGTCGAGATTTCGCGGGTTGCGCCGCGCATTGCGGCAAACGCGGTCGAAAGGACGATGACGAGAATTACCAGGAAATCAAACATGAAACTTGAACGCCCTTAACCGTCCCGCCTATCGCTAGAACGAGTCGCTGATCCCCCGAACTCTCAATATCCCGGGCGCCGGAAATTCTCAAGCTAGGATATTGCTGGCGCGCACCGAATATGCGCCTTTTGGCTGCGTGGCTGGAGTTACGGTAAATGCCGGCTTTCAATGGGCTTTTCGCACCCACTGCACGAGGTCAGCCAGGGCGCCGGCTTCTGTTATTTCGATGGATTTATCGCTCGCGCCCGTCGGCGCAAGCGCCCCGCTGAAGCCAAGCTTCACGGCCTCTTTGAGGCGCGCGCCGGCCTGGTTGACGGGCCGCACGGCGCCAGAGAGCGCAACTTCTCCAAAAACAACACTGGCCTGCGGCAGGGGCGCGTCAAAGAGCGACGAGCAAAGGGCCGCTGCCGCGGCAAGATCGGCGGCGGGTTCAGCGATGCGAAGGCCGCCGGCGACATTCAGGAAAACATCGTGCCTGCCAAAGTCGAGGCCCGCCCTTGCATCGAGTACCGCCAGCAACATGGAAAGCCGCGCGCCGTCCCAGCCGACAACGGCGCGGCGCGGGGCGGCGAGCGAAGAAGGTGAGACAAGCGCCTGAATTTCAACGAGAACGGGCCGCGTTCCTTCAATGCCGGCGAACACAGCGGCGCCCGATGCGGCGTCTTCACTGCCGGTCAAAAACAGCGCCGACGGATTGGCGACTTCAGCCAGCCCGGCGCCGGTCATTTCAAATACACCGATCTCATGGGCCGCCCCGAAACGGTTTTTGACAGCGCGCAGAATCCGGAAATCGCGGCCCTGTTCGCTTTCAAAATAGAGCACCGCATCGACCATATGTTCGACGACCCGCGGGCCGGCGATCTGACCGTCCTTGGTGACGTGGCCGACCAGCAACAAGATCGCGCCGGTTGACTTGGCGTAGCGCACCAGCTCCTGGGCGCAGGAGCGGACTTGCGTGACTGTCCCGGGCGCGGCGGGCAGCGCATCCGACCAAAGGGTCTGAATCGAATCGATGATCACCGCATCTGGTTTTTCGGATTTGAGGGTCGCCAGAATATCGCGCAGGGCCGTGGCGGAAGCGAGATTGACCGGCGCGTCTTCGGCCTTCAGGCGTTTGGCGCGCAGGCGGATCTGATCGGTGGCTTCTTCGCCGGAGATATAAGCGACGGACGCGCCGCCGCGGGCAAGACCGGCGGCTACCTGCAGCAACAGCGTCGATTTGCCGACGCCGGGATCGCCGCCGATCAGCAATGCCGAGCCGGGGACCAGCCCGCCGCCGCAAGCGCGGTCGAACTCAGCATTGCCGGTGAGCACCCGCGGCACGTCTTCGGAAGCGCCGGCAAGCGAGGTGAATTCGATCTTCTTGGCTTTGCTCTTGCCCGGGGCAGCGCCCAGGGAACCGGGCGGGCCGGCTTCTGACGCCTCCAGTTCTATGGTGTTCCATTCTCCGCAGGCCTCGCAGCGGCCGGCCCATTTCGCCGTGACATTGCCGCAGGACTGGCAGACGTAAGTTTCAGTATTTCGAGCCATTGCGGGCCACCATCACGGGTTCGGGCCCAAGGGGCAAGTCCGATCAATGGTCAATATGGTTACCGGCGGCTCGGCCCTCGACCGGCACGTTTTGTGCGAGCGCATTGGTTGCGTGGAACAAACCCACTGCGCGACCGGGAGAGACGCCAGCATGGCCCAAGCATCTGTCAAAATCGATCCGCGCGCCGTCGCGCGGGTCCTTGGCGCCGTCATTTTGGCGCTGGCGATCTTCAATGAGTTAACGCTGATCGCGCAATACGATTTTGGCCGTGACTATGTTTACGGTTTGATCCGCATCTTCCGGCTGAATGCGGAAGGCAACATTCCGACATTTTATTCGGCGACGGCGCTGCTTGCGACAAGCTTTTTATGCGCTGTCATCGGACGCGCCCACCAGCTGCAGGAAACCGGCAGTCCGATGCGGTGGTATGCGCTGGCGTTGATCGTCTTCGCCCTCAGCTGCGACGAGGCGGGGCAAATCCACGAACTGTTGGACGCAAACCGTCGGTGGACGGAAGGCCTGTTTGTGGCGGACGGCGCGCTGCTTGGTCCCTGGGTGGTTGCTTACGGCACGGGCGTTGCGATTTTTGCAATCGCCTTCTTTCCTTTCTTTCTATCCCTGAAACGGCGCTACCAACTGATTTTTGGCGGCGCCGGCGCGCTGTTCGTGACTGGCGCGATCGGGTTTGAAATGATCGGCGCTGCCGAATGGACGGCCGCGGGCGGAGCGACAGGGCGCTTTGAGGCGATCAACTCGCTCGAAGAGATGATGGAGATGACGGCTGTCGCCATCGTTATCGTCGGCCTCTTAAGTTATATGAAAGAGACGTTCGGCTGGAACGAGATTGTTTTATCAAGCCGCAGCGCATCGGAAATCACCGCTGACGAAAATGTTCGCCGCTTGCGCTCGCAGCTGTCGGTTGATCCCGGCGGGACGCAAAAGCAACGTGCTGCGAAAGTTCGAAAGAAGCGGCCACCGGAAGAAGGCGCCTGAACAAGGCCTAGCGGAAAAACGGTTGCGCCTTGCCATAGGTGAGGCTTCGCCATAGCCATTCAAGCGGGCCAAAGCGGAAGCGGGAAAGCCAGAGCGGCGACCAGATAAGGATCGCAAGCCAGCTTGCAACAACGATCCCCATCAACTGCAGATTGGTGAGCGAGCCAAACAGCGAAAACCCGTGTCCGTAAGCCAGCGTCGTTCCAGTCAGCGAACAGGCGATATAGTTCGTAAACGCCATTTGTCCGGTTGCGGCAAGGGCGCGCGGCGCCCAGCCGGATTTGACGGCTAAGCCGACAAGGCCCGCATAACCGACCGCGCCGGCGTATCCGTCAGCCCGGTTAAGGATCTGCGAAAGCGACCCGACGCCAAAATCCCAGCCCGAGGCGCTGAGCATTGACCAGCGCGCAACATCCAGAACAAAGGCGAGCCCAAGCCCGATGATCGCCGCGCGCCGATAGGTTTTCGCAGACAAAGCGGTAGAAAAAAAGCCGATGCGATAAGCCCACATGCCCGCCAGCATGATGACCAGCGTATCAAGCCAATGCCCGCCGGCGAGAAAATAAAGCAACAAATAGTCCTGTGCGGCAATCAAGCGATTTTCGATATGGTCGGCGACGCCGCCCAGCATGGTGGCGCGTTCTCCTTCGAGCCAGACCGGGTCCGTTCCCCAAAGGAAAGGCTCGATCTCTGCACGCACTTCAGGGATAAACGCGGGGCCCATATCAAACACCGCGGTCCAAACGAACGCCACGGCGAACAATGCAATGCACCAGCGCATCAAGAGTTTCGCCGACAGATGACGGAACCATATCGCCAGGAAACCGGCGGCTGCGTAGGTGAACAAGATGTCGCCGTCCCAGATCAACAACAGATGGATCATCCCGAACACGCCAAGAAAGAACAGCCGCCGAGACAACAGACCAAGACTGTTTGCGCCGCGGTCGCGGGCGCGCGTTGCGATCAGCGCAATACCGGCGCCGAACAGCATGGTGAATATCGTCCGCCACTTATCGTCGATCAAAAATGCTTGCAGCGCAGCGACTTCCATATCGAAGGCGCCGGTCCACAAAGTCGGATTATTGTAATAGGGGAACGGCGCTATCATCGCCTTGATGTTGACGGCGAAGATGGCGAGCACGGCAAGCCCGCGCAGCACGTCAAGAAAAGCAAGCCGGCTTTGTTGGCTGACGGGCGCGTTGGTCATGGTCACACGATCTCTCCCGACGCACGTTGTGCGGGGATTTTGTGAGATTGGTCAATGGGGAATAGGAGCGCGCTTCTGTTATGTGCGTACGCCGAAATGGGGTAACAAACAAATTCAACCGCTCCGCTATGCCGCATGCGAACTGACGGACCCACGGGGCGGACGCTCGTGAATTGCTTTGCGCCGTAAACTTCGCCACATTCCACGCAAAATTCTTTCAGGGAGGCCAGATATGGCGACAGGTTCAACAGGGGCGGCGACAACAACGGAACATCAATCCGGCATCCTCGGGTGGATAGAACGCACCGGCAACCGCTTGCCGGACCCGGTTTTCATCTTTTTCTACTTAATCTTGGTCCTGATCTTGGTCAGCATCGTTGCTGCGCTGGCGGGATATTCGGCGCTGCACCCAACGCAAAAAATCGAGGGAACAGACAACCCAGTCATCATCTCGGCTGTCAGCCTTCTCTCAGCGGACAACATCCAAAAGCTATGGGTCGAGATGCCCAAGACCTTCACCCATTTCCACCCGCTGGGCTATGTGCTGGTGGTGATGCTGGGCGCCGGGATTGCCGAGCGCACAGGGCTTTTCGCAACGGCGATGCGCGCGGGCGTTCGCCGCGCGCCGACATTTTTGCTGACGCCTTTTGTGGCGTTGGTGGCGATGCTTGGGAACCTTGCGGCGGATGCAGCCTATGTGGTGCTGATCCCGCTGGCCGCCGTTTTGTTTGCAGCGGCGGGCAGGCATCCCATCGCCGGCATCGCGGCGGCGTTCGCCGGCGTTTCCGGTGGCTTTTCGGCGAACCTCTTGCCGGGCCAGCTCGATGCGCTGCTTTTTGGCATTACCGAACAGGCGGCAGAAGCGATCGTGCCGACATGGGACGCCAACATCGCCGGCAACTGGTATTTCATCATGGCGATGACGGTGATTTTCCTGCCCGTCATCTGGTTTGTCACGGACCGGATTATCGAGCCGCGCATGGGCGGCTACACGCCAGAAGGCAAAGCCGGCAAGATGATCGAGACAGAAGACAAACCGCTTGAGCCGGCGCAAAAGAAAGGGCTCTATTGGGCGCTGTTTGCAGGCCTGGCTGTTTGCGCCATGTGGCTGCTTTTCACGATCGGCCCAGGCACGCCGCTGATTAACGAAGACGCTGAACCGCAAGCACGATTGTCGCCGTTTTATCAGTCGCTCGTCGCCGGCTTTTTTATTCTGTTTCTCGCCGCAGGCTGGGCCTATGGCGCTGCTGCCGGCACCGTCAAAAACCATCGCGACATTGTTGAGATGATGACCGACGCCATGAAGGACCTTGGCTATTATTTGGTGCTTGCATTTGCGGCTGCACATTTCGTTGCAATGTTTGCGTGGTCGAACCTTGGGCTGATCTTTGCGGTGCAAGGCGCCAACGCTATCGAGGCGTCCGGATTACCGATGCCGATAACGCTCGGCTTGCTTGTGTTGCTCACCGGCGTTGTCAATCTCTTCGTTGGCTCTGCAAGCGCAAAATGGGCGTTATTGGCCCCGGTGCTTGTTCCAATGCTGATGTTGCTCAACATTTCGCCTGAGATGACGACCGCTGCTTATCGGGTCGGCGATTCAGCAACCAATATCATCACTCCGCTGATGGTTTATTTCCCGCTGATCCTTACCTTCTGCCAGCGTTGGAAGCCCGACTTTGGTCTTGGCAGCCTGACGGCGACCATGATCCCCTATTCGGTGTTTCTGCTCGTCACCGGCCTTTTCATGGTGATCTTGTGGGTGGCGATCGGCATCCCATTAGGGCCGGGCTCGGCGATCGGCTATACGCTGCCGACACCGTAAACCGGCGGCGGAAAAGGCAAGGGGGGTTGCCAACGGCTTCTTTTTGTTGCTATTTAACAGAATGGTTACAAAAGAAGTCGGAGCCGACCGCACGCCCTTCGCCGCCATCGCCGACCCCACAAGACGGGCGATCCTTGATCACCTGCGGGCGGGCGAGCTTGGCGCCGGTGAAATCGCCGACCGGTTTCCGGTCAGCCGACCGGCGATCGCGCGCCATGTTCGGGTTTTGCGGCAAGCAGGGCTTCTTAAGGAGCGGCGGGACGCGCAAAAGCGGTTTTATTCCCTTGAGCCCCAAGGGCTTGCGGAAATCGATCGCTGGCTTGAGCCCTACCGGCTTTATTGGGCGGCGCGGTTGACGGAGCTGAAGGCTGTTGCGGAAGAAATACATAATGCGGATACGGATAAATAAGGGAGAGCGAAGCGATGCGTAAATTTGTGCATGAATTTACCTGGACAGCGCCTGCCGCGCGCGAGGCGACGTTTGCCGCGCTGACAAAACCCGAAGCTTTGCGATCCTGGTTTGCAGAGCACGTTGAGATTGAGCCGGTGAAAGAAGGCGCGTTCAAGTTCTGGGGCAAACATACGCTCGGTTCGCCGTCTAAAGATCAGGCGATACAGCGCGTCACTGAATTCGCCGCGGATCAGTCATTTGGCTTTGATTGGACTTTGATGAATTGCGAAAGCAACGTGCTGATTGCGTTGGCCGATGGCGAAAAACCCGGCGAGACAAAAGTGAACGTACGCCATGAATTTGAAAGACTGCCTGATATAGGTCGCGCAAAAGAAATGATTGATGATCTATGGCGTTTGAATGGCGGCAATTTCGTCGCTTACCTAAAGGGGGGTGAAGGCATATGTTTGCCCAATTATGACGACGCCGACCCTGAAATACGGCAATCAATCGTCATTGATGCGCCGCGAGAGACAGTGTTCAAAGCGCTCGTTACGCCCGAACTATTGGCGAAATGGATGTGGGCGGAAGGCGCTGAAGTCGATGCGCGCATTGGCGGTAAATATTCCTATGGTTGGAATTACAAGGTTGACGGCAAAGACGTCGCTGGCGGGCCGACAAAAATTCTCGACTATGTAGAAAACGAAAAACTCGTGACCGATTGGCCGGATTGGCGCGGCGATAGTTCCGTTCCGATACAGACGGTGACATGGATGCTTGAAGATGCGGGCGCAGGAAAGACTCGTGTTACTGTCATTCACGCTGGCTTTGCCCGCGCTGTTGACTTCTCCGATTATCCGTTCGGCTGGGCGGACTTTTTGGGCGGTCTCAAGTCTGTTGCGGAAGCTGCATGATCAAGCGATTGCGAGAGATCTTTTTAAACCGGGACGAATAGGAAAGGGGGGCGCACATGTTTAAGTCTGTGGACGCATTAAAAGCGCTTGTTGTTGCGATTGTCGTGATGGCGATCAATGTTGCGATTAGTTATGTGGTCATCGCGGTCTACGCTTATGTCATCAACCCAGGCCACGAAGACGCGTATTATGAGGCGCAAGTGCCGGTCATCGCGCCATGGTCGAGCGTTGTCGCCGGCGTCTTCTTGTTTTTTGGCGCCGCCTATCTGTTCGCCAAACGACGGCCTGAACGCAACGCCCTATGGTTCGCAGTCGCCATTTGGGTTGGATATCTCTTGGTTGAGTTTGCCATCCTTGCCGGCGTCGGCGCCTCGCTCATAGAGATGTTTCCCATTCTGGCGCTTTCGCTTGGAACGAAACTCGCCGCCGCCATTCTTGGCGCAAAGGCGGCAACGAGAAAGGTCGCCAGTCCTTGAAGGCGCCCAATCTTAAAAGTTCGAAGGATCCCAATCGGCCCCAAGGGCCGTGCCGACATCTAAAACGATGACTCCGGCGCGCTGTAAAACGTCAAGCTGGCTGTAGCCTTTTGGAAAGGAGCCGAATTGAGTGTCGGATCGCGTCGCGTAGAGAAACGAATAGGCAAAGAGATCAACTTGTTCATCGGTGAGACCTGCGATGAACGCGGAGTTGCTCCATTTTTCAATATTGCCCTTAACGCCCCAGGCTTCGACGCCAAAAGCGTCCT
This sequence comes from Hyphococcus sp., assembly GCA_028285645.1. Classification (GTDB taxonomy): domain Bacteria; phylum Pseudomonadota; class Alphaproteobacteria; order Caulobacterales; family Parvularculaceae; genus Hyphococcus. The sequence continues at coordinate 5,102 of JANQOV010000066.1, read as the reverse complement.
GTTTTTTGGTAACATTGGCGTTTTCGCAAGCGCGCATCCAATCAGTAACATAGGCGAAGATCTTGTTGCGGTCATTATCCAGGGCGGAGGCAAAGAACTCTAATTGCGGCGCCCAGAGGTCGCGCAAGCCGTTTTGCATGGGGCGCAGCCCGGTGTGGATATTGAAGTTGGCGAACGTCACGAGCGTACGCTCGAAATGTTCGTCACTATAACCGCGATCGTGCATCCATGTTTTTGCGAGTTGAAGCGCCGCACCGAGACGTTTTTCAACCAGCGCATCTTGATGCGCCTTTACGCCTTCGGAACGCAGCCATTGCGCCAGCGGCGAATCTGCATCATCGACAAAGGCCTGCCAGCGCGTCACCACATCTTCAGCTGCCTGACGGTTTGATTGGTCCTTTGCGTATAGCGCCAGCGCAGCGAGGTCCTGTTTCAACTGTGCGTCATTCGTGTCGTCGAGCAGCGCTTCGGGAATGTCCTTGAAGAATTCCTTGGTCAGCGTGCCGGCGCCGCCTTTCCAGTTCCATTGCATTTGACCGATGGAAATATCATCAAGCGGGCCGATGCCGTCATAGGAAGCTTGCCCCGGCTTATAGTGTTGCGCGTTTTCAAAGTAAGACGCGACATTCTGAGCCGTTACCGCGCCGGCGATAAAGGCGGGATCGCCATAATTGACATCGGTGATGAAATCGACGGTCCCAAGAGACGGGTGTAAGGTCAGCCGGTCGCCATCATCAAGCGCAGGACACGAGGGGATGCCGTCGCGCGGATCAAATGCGTCGCTGGCGATGGTTTCGTTGTCGACGGCCGCTGGTTCGCTCGCCGCGCCTTGGTCTTGCGAAGCCGGCGTCGTAGTTGTTGCACAACCGGCAACCATGCTTGCCGCGATTACACTGCAGAATGTTGCGTGTAGATTGCCCATCATCATCCCCCTTGAAGCAGCCGCCAAAACCCCAAGCATCCATCATAGCGATGATGGAGCCTTCGATCCATGGCCGGTTTGACGAAAGATTTTTGGCGGCGGGCCCTCAGGGGCGCTAAGCGACGCTTACCTGCGGCGCGGCTTCAGGCAGGTCTTCGCCAAAGGCGCGCTGGTAGAATTCAGCGACCGTCGGGCGTTCAAGCTCGTCGCATTTATTGAGGAAAGTTACCCGGAAGGCGTAACCGATATCCTGGAAAATTTCGGCGTTTTGCGCCCAGGTGATAACCGTACGCGGGCTCATGACGGTGGAGATGTCGCCGGCGATAAATGCGTTACGCGTCATGTCGGCGACACGCACCATGGCGTCGATCGCCTTGCGGCCTTCGGCGCTGTCATAGAGCGGCGCCTTGGCGATGACGATGGCTGCTTCTTCGTCATGGGCGAGATAATTCAGCGTCGTGACGATCGACCAGCGGTCCATCTGGCCCTGGTTGATTTGCTGGGTGCCGTGATAGAGCCCAGTCGTGTCGCCAAGGCCAATAGTGTTGGTGGTGGCGAAGAGGCGAAACCATGGGTTGGGCGTTAAGACCTTGTTCTGGTCGAGCAGCGTCAGCCGACCCTCCGCTTCGAGAACCCGCTGGATCACGAACATCACATCCGGGCGGCCGGCGTCATATTCGTCGAACACCAGCGCGACCGGCCGCTGAAACGCCCAAGGCAACATGCCCTCCTTGAAGGCAGTGACCTGAACGCCGTTCTCGACCACGATCGCGTCCTTACCGATCAAATCGATGCGGCTCACATGGCTGTCGAGATTGATGCGAATGCAGGGCCAGTTGAGGCGAGCTGCGACTTGCTCGATATGGGTTGATTTTCCGGTGCCGTGATAGCCCTGAACCATCACGCGCCGGTTGTAGGCAAAGCCTGCAAGGATCGACATGGTGGTTTCAGGGTCGAAGCGATAGGCGTCGTCGATCTTCGGCACATAGCTGTTCGGCTTCGAAAAAGCCGGAATCTCAAGGTCGAGATCAACGCCAAACACCTTCTTGGCGGAGACCTTCTTGTCCGGCGCCTCCGGGAATATTTCGTCGGTGATTTCAGCCATATCCGGTCGGTCTTTCTCGATCTACACTAGCCTAGCGTCGAAGCTTTCGCCTTTGCGCGGCGGACAGTTACGCGAATGGGCCTCGCTGACAAGGGTCTTTGGCGCCACGCCCATAGCGGCGGCGGACACGCCTGGCGATTCTAAAGAAAGCCTGCCTTCTTCAGGATCGTATGCGCTTTCACGACTTCGCTGAGCTGCTCTTCCGCGCTGCGGTCGCCCTGATTTGAATCCGGGTGAAAACGGCGAACTAGTTCCGCGTAGCGACGACGGATGTCTCCCGACGGCGCATTGAACGGAAGCGCCAGTGTCTCGAAGGATTTCGCCTGCAGCTTGGTGAGCTTCTTGCCCTGGCGGTAGTGGCCGCGGGGGCCTGCTTCGCGGATTGTCTTCTCAGAGAGAACCCCGAAGGCGTCCGCCATATCAGCGGGGCCGCGCGCATTGGCGGCGGCTCTGGCGCGTTCATTCTTGCCCATGGACCAGGTCGGCCGGTCGCCATAGATATTGGCTTCCCGCGCCGCCTTGGCTTCCGAATCCGACATGCCCTCAAAATAGTTCCAGTTCTTGTTGTGCTCGCGGGCATGCGCCAGGCACAGCCACGTACGGGCTCGCGGTTCGCGCGGCGATTTCGGCAGCGAGCAGGCTGCCATCTTTTCGCAGTCCGGCGCCTCGCAGGCGTGCTCGCCAGGATCTTCGGACCAGGCGGGGGCCTTCTCGTCTTTGTCCTTCGGCGGTTTGACGCGTATGTCGAAGCCGAGACGCGGTTTGTATTCTTTACGTGCCATAAGGCGTAATATGGTGCACCGCACTGGTTGATACAATCTTGACAGAATCGACGGATATGCGATGACGTCGCGCCGATGTCCGTCGCAGAGTTAATCCATCAAAAGCTAGAGCGCGCTTTTCCCGATGCCAGCATCGAGGTCAAGGACGAGTCGCACTTGCACGCCGGGCACGCAGGCGCGCGCGAAGGCGGCGAATCGCATTTTCGCGTGCGCGTCATTTCTGACAAATTTGAAGGGATTTCGCGCGTCGCCCGCCAGCGTTTGGTGAACGACGCACTGAAAGAAGAACTGGCGGGGCCCATTCATGCGCTCGCCATGCAGACCCTCACATCTGCTGAAGCAGCGCCTGACTAGCGCCGGATTGCGATTAGACTTTTCGACATGCCGCAAATCCGTTCCGACAAGTGTTCCGCATCGGGAAAAAGGGCTTGCATCTGATTGCGATCGATGAGGCGCGCTGAGTGGACGCGCGTTATTGCTTCATCAAGATTGGTCTTTCGATCCGAAAAGCCGAGCGCAAAGCGCATCACCAGACGATACCGAACTTGCTCTGGCAACCAATGAAAGAACGCGCAACGGAAATGCGGCTCATAGGGAAACCAGAAATTTGGCGTCTGCACATAATAGGCGGGCGCGAGCCGGCGTATTTCCCGCGCAGCCGCATTCATGTCGCGCCAACCGCCTACATGTTCGATAACGGAGTTTGAATGGACGAAATCGAAACTCATGTCATCTAGGTCACCGAGCTTTGTCGCATCGCCGGTGACATTTGCGAACTTGCCGGCAGCCTCGGGCGCCGGTTCGCGATTGATCAGATGGATTTCGACCGGGCGCGTGCTCACGAAGTCGCCGGCAAGGTCCCAATAATATTTCGTACCGCCGATATCGGCGATCCGGCATGCACCCTTTTTTGCGATGATGGCGTCGATAGTGGGCAAGAGTGTGCGAAAGCGCCGTTCGCGAAACCATCGCGATAAAGACGGTTTCGCTCCATAGGCTCGGGCGATCATCGCCTGCGGCCGACCTTTCGCGTTCGGGTAGTATTCTGCAACACTCATACGCGTTTGTGTACGCGTCACGCGTTAACGCCCTATTGACGAATGGGATCGTCTTGGCCATGCAAGAAGCGGTATTCTGGGATCGCTTCATCGCGACGCCAGCGTTGAAGTTGGTGGGGTAAATGCAAATAGACGGCGCGCCAGCGACATATGCGCTGATTGTCGCAAATTTAATCGCCAGCCTTTATGGGCTGCTCGGCGACCGGCGCTTCATTGGGGAGTTTGCTTTTAACGTCGGCGCGCTCATTCGCGCTAAGCAACATTACCGGATTTTTACATCCTCGTTTCTGCACGCCGATTTCTTTCATCTCGCCTTCAATATGCTGACGTTGTTGTTCTTTGGCCCGACGGTTGAGAAAATTCTCGGAACGGATGGTTTTCTTGCTGTCTATTTCGGCGCTGTTCTGGTGAGTGGAATCGTTTCGTTTTATGTGAACCGCAGCAATGCGAATTACTCTTCGATCGGCGCCTCAGATGCGGTTTCGGGCATCATTCTTTCCTATTGCGTGTTTTATCCCTTTGCGCCGATTTACTTGTTTTTTCTACCGATTGGAATTCCCGCGGTGCTGTACGGGCTGGCCTTCATAATTATCTCCGCAAACCTGATGGGGCGCGCAGGCAATCGGATCGCTCATGAGGGCCACCTTGGCGGCGCGCTTGCCGGTGTAGTGTTGACGCTCATGATGCGGCCGGACGCACTCGGGACGTTGTTTGCAGGCGCCTAAATTCCGCCGTCGTTTTGTGCTATAGTATGCTTGAAATAGCTTTGGTTCGGTGAAACCGTTAGGAGCGCCTTCATGAGAAACATGTTGATCACAATCGCGTCATTAGCGGTGCTTGCGGGCTGTGCCGCAGTCGGTCCCGCCGCCTACGGTCCCGCTGACGAAAAAGGGTTTGGCTTTACCGATACCAGAATTGAGGCCGATCGATACCGCATTGTTTATCGCGGATCGGGCGGCATGCCGCCGGAGCAGGTTGAGGATTTTGCATTGCGCCGCGCTGCTGAGCTGACGCTGGATCATGGGGGCGACTGGTTCCGGGTCGTTTCGCGCGACATGTCGCGCGATCAGCGCGGAGGCGTTTCATTGGGTGGAGGCGTTGGCACCGGATCTTACGGGCGCCGGTCGAGCGTCGGCGTTGGCGTCGGCGGTAACTTCGGCAAGGTTGGCGCACAGGATTACTTCACGTCGCGGATCGAAATTCTCTTCGGTGCTGGAGAAACGCCAGATGACGGC